>CAMKSQ010000009.1 GCA_946415475.1 uncultured Bacteroidales bacterium | reverse complement strand
TTCGATTCCCCTCCGGGCTACAAAACAGGCTTGCCAGCAATGGCAAGCCTGTTTTGATAACGCCCGGAGGGGAATCTCGGCCTGACGGCCGAATTCTGTCTTAACCCCCTGTCGCGCTGACGCGACATCCCCCTGTCAGGGGGAATGCCGGAACCTGCTGCGCTTCGCTTGCAGAACCCGGGTGCCTGTGCTGCTTCGATTTGCAAGCAAATCTCGCTGACGCTTCGGCACGGCGCCTGATGGCGCCTTCGGCCCGTTCCGGGCCTCAAAACCCACCGCACGTTGAGGTGTTTTTATTTGTCCTTGTAAACGCTTGGCTTCGTGGAAGATAATATCAAGTAAATGATTGAACCAGGAGGTTCGATATTGTTCACCAGTCAATAAAAGTGTTTTCGTTATTTGCTGAGCAACAATTGGCATATTTGCCAATTTGAAGGATTATTACTATATTCGCAGCAAGTTTAACACTTAGAGGTGGCGACAACACCTATAAATTCGGCAACTTACATATGGACAAGAACTTAAAAAAGTTCATGGACACTCCGACCAAGTCGCGTGCCCAAATCCTCAACGAACATGAAGTTGAGGTTCAAACCCCCGATGGGGAGATCTTTACGATGTGGTCAGATCTGGCCAAGTACGACAGCGACGAGTACAATAACTACGTCCTTCACTTGATTGAATTCATCTTCGACCGGAACTTCTCAGACGATAAGGAGAAGATGATCAACCGGATTAGCTGGGAATTCATGCGCAACGCAGTGCCCTCAATGGGTGTCGGCCACGGCAACCGCCAGGGAGAGCGTGAGCGCATCGGCAAACGCATCAAGGAACTCCGGGAAGCCAAGAAGATGGAGGCCCGTGACCTGGCCATTCTCACCGGCATTGATGCAGCCAACCTTTCCCGCATCGAGCAGGGGAAGTACTCGACCGGTATCGACATTCTGTCACGCATCGCCATTGTTCTCAATGCCCACTTGGACTTGATCCCAAACGAGCAGTAGGAGGGTGCTATGGCTACAGTAAAATACCACTATGCCCTTGATGAGAATGACCGCCTGGTCTCCATCAAACAGGCGTATCTTGAGCGTAATGAAGGCCATACATATCACTGCCTTGGATGTGGCGCAGGTATGATTGCGCGTTTGGGAGAAGTCCGTACCTGGCACTTTGCCCATCGCGGAGATGAAGACCACTGCGGCACGGAAACCTATCTTCATCAGCTTGCTAAACGACGTATCAAGGAGCAGTTCGAGAAAGAATCCTCATTCATGGTCGGTTATTATCGGGACGTGAAATGCTCTGATATGGGTGCTTGCCCTTTCGCAAAGGAAGAAGAATGCCACACTTACAAGCTAGAGACATTTGATCTTAAGGCTTTTTACGATACCTGTCAGGAAGAGCAGCATATCGGAGATTATATCGCAGATCTTCTCCTAACAAGTTCATCTAAACCTGACCGTGAGCCGGTGCTCATTGAAATCCAGGTATCGCATAAAAGTACGCCCCAAAAGCGTGATTCTGGTCTCCGAATCATTGAAATAAGGTTGAGGACAGAGGAAGACATTGATTCTTTGTTATCGGCTCCCATAGTAGAGAATCCAGAAGCAAAATACGGCCAGGTCCGTGATGTTGAAACTATTGGTTTTGCAAAGTTTCATGGCTTCAAGAAGAAATCATCCGTTCCGGAACAGCTGGAGTTACGTAGTATCCAGCGCTTTTATCTGTTCCGCAGTGGCAAGGCCTTCGTGACTAACATGGACGAGTTCAGATCTTGCCGGAAAGTCTGGACAAAAGACAACGATAAAGCCATATTTGAAGCTAGTATAGACAGCTTTTACCTTGGCTCACCATCTCCATATGAGTTCGGTTATGCCGCTGCAAGGCAGAACGGCATCAATGTGAAGACTTGTCAGTTCTGCAAATACCATCGAAGCGGTTTTGACCGTCCATTGGGGATGTCTCCTATATTCTGTTGCCTTTATAAGAACTATGGCACCCCTGAAGAACCTGAGCCTCAGTATGCCAAGAATTGCGAGTATTACCGGGAGGATAAGGTTCTTCTGGAGGAAATCAGTAATTCAATGCCGCCCATTGTGGTAGCATCCTCATCAAATACTGAAAAGCCATGATAGTCCCGTCAATGACAAATCTGGAGGTCTACAACGAATTGGTTGCAGACCTTCCAAAGCTGAAGATACGGGCGAATACTCTCATGACTAAGGTTGTGAAGGAATTCCGCAAGGTCCGCCGCTTCCCGGCCTGGCAAAGCTATGGGTATACCCATCAGAAATCCAGAAACAAATACTTGATATCTTTTTATGCAAGTACTGCTAAAAAAATTGACAATCCTGAAATTGACTTTATCGGCTTGGCAGATGATACTGATGGCAGAGTTGTAATAAAATGGGATGAATGGTGCTTTAGCGAAGATCTCACAAAAGGATATTGTTTCATTAAATCCATTGGATATTTCAGAGGACATTTCTTCAGCCGTTATAGAGAAAGACTATGGCCAAATGATAGCATTAATCCCGATGAACTTGTTTGTCGATTCTTTACTCGTAATAAGAGAACTATCCCAATACAGTTAAACGATGAGATTAAACGAGGATATGAGCAATATGGTTCTTTCCAGTATGGAATGGATGTTCCAGATGGTATTTGCCTCACAGATCAGTACTATGAAGGTGGAGATATATCCATGACCGAAGACAATAGTAATAAAGTGTATATCGTCATATATAGAACTATCATTAGCAAGAGTTTACTTAGTAAAGGACAAGCAAATGCAATAAAAATAGAAGGAAAGGAATATGTTCGAGATCACTGTTTGGAACCTATACGAAAGGCATATATGAAGAGGCTTCAGAATCTTCCTGCACATTTACTCCCTCCAATTCTCAATAATAAGTGATTGTTAAAAGCACTCTATTCTGGATTTTTCTCTTGTGGGCGTAATAATATTTAATTACCTTTGCAAAAAGAGTTACTATGAATCAGATATACTTCGAAGCAAAAGGAGAGGCGTTGCTTGAAAGGATTGGGATGACCAAGACAGAATTTGCCAGGAGGATGGGTATACGGAAACAGAATGTGAAGGCACTGTTTAAGTCCAAGAACCTTGAAACGATCTATAAGGCGGCTGGTGTGATGGGTGTACCGTTTGAAATGCTCATCGGTTACATTGAAGAGCCGGATTTGAGTGAAATACCTATTGTGCCATTTGAAGAGGAGGGAATTGTTTCCGAGAGTGATATACCAATTGGTGACAGCTCAGAGGATATCATTAAAAGAAGACAGATTATCTCCAAATTCTACCGCGATTGGAAGGAAAAGAATCCTCTCCAAAGACGGTTCAATCTTTCTCTTAAGGAGTATATAAATATCCGTTTCGTGTCAATAACAGAAACTTGTACTCACGCGTCTAGAACATATCTTTCAACTCTTGCCGTTCTTCAATTGGATGCAATCTTGACTGGAGCGAAGAAAATAACGACCGTTCCGGCGAAGCAAAACCAGAACCAAAAGGAGTTTGACAAGATGCTGATAATGCATTACCAATGTCCCGGCATAGGAACAGTTAAGATGACTGTTGGAGTCAAACGAAGGACACACGAGAAAGTTCAATACTGTATTACCGCTCTGGAAGCATAATAAAAGGATGGCACAAAAGCCATCCTTTAAAATGCGCCCCAAGAATACGTGGGGGATGTTTACCTTTCGGTGAGGCTCGAGGCGGGGACTTTGCACTTAGCGAAATACCTCATCCTTGCCACGTTTTGTTTTCTCGCCACAAAGTTAGCAATTATTCTCTTAATCACAAAACTCAGTTGTCCCCTAAGTGGAATTATCGCCTTTAATCTAAGGATCTCTTTTCTTTTCGGGAAACGCTTTTAGATAGTGAAAATGCGGGTTACACGGGTCTGGAATCCATTTTTTGAGCTCCCAGATCCTTTCCAAGTCTTCAAGAAAAAGGTTCGATATTATGTCACTTGGGGCAACAGAAAACCCTCGCAAGTGACTGTAAATCAGCGCCTCGCGAGGGTTTTTAGTATTTTTTAGTGGAACATTAGTGGAACAAATCCTTTTTTTACTCAGTTGTAGTGCTCCTCATAAAACTACTAAATAACACTACTATACTGATTTCGTCCAAAAAGAAGTATATTTGTATCCTAACAATGAATAACATGCGACACTCCCTACTCCTTTTTTTATTCTGCGCCGGGTTGGCTTTGGGGGCCTGCACGGGCCGGGATAGTGCAGACTGGGAAAGCTTGCGCAAAGAGGCGAATCAACTGTATGGAGAGCAGCGGTATGAGGAGGCTGTCGAGGTGTATGAAAGGGCGCTAGCAGTTGCAACAGATGACAATCGGCTGACGCTGCGACAGGATATCATCGACTGCTACCAGGGACTGGGACGGCAGGACGAGGTGCGGCGATTGTTGGACGTACAGATGCAGGAGGCACATGCAGCCGGAAATAGCAAGATGGAGGCCGAGGCGCTGATGACGCTGGGCCTTCAGGTCTATGATGCTGGGGATAAGGCCAAGGGCTACGACTATATGCAGCAGGCTGTGGGCCTGATGGAAAAACAGCGCAGTGCGGTGACGGACACGGCGGACGTAGACGATGCGCTGTTCCTGCTGGCCTATTACCACAACTGCCTAATGACGCGCAAGGCCGAGGACAACGAGCTCCGCGAGGCTCTCGAACATACTAAGGCGGTGGAGTCATGCATCATGGGGACGTCTCAGCCGGAGCGTGCAGAGAATATGCTGGTGAGAGCTCTGGCCTGGCGGGCATATCTCTACTGTGAGACCGACAATACGGTTCAAGCAGACAGCACATACGCCGTGTGGCAGCAACACCTGCCCGTGAGCATCACCGTGGAGCGCGATATCTGCCACTACCTAATGAAGCGTGGCCGTTATGAGGAAGTGCTTAACATTCAGCAGCGCTATGTAGACTGGGTGCGCGAGAAGAAGGGCGAATACACCAATGCTATGCGTACATCGAAACTGTCGATGGCCGAGGCACAGGCCGCGATAGGCCGCGATGCCGAGGCATACTGTCTGCTGAAGGAGGCCTACGAGATCAGCGACACGATGCACACGAGGCAGGCCATCGAGAACGCACAGGAATTGGCAGCCGAGCACCACGACCGCGAGCAGCAGGAACAAATCGCCGCGCAACGTCTGTGGATTGCTGCGCTTGCCGCTATGCTGGGAATTATCGCAGCCGCAGCTCTTCTATATAGAATAAGCGTCGTGCGAAAGAGGAAAGACAAGACCATGGCGGCCATCGTCCGAGACATGACCCCGACACAACCACTCACCTCCAGCCAGTCCATATCTTCCGACCGCAACCGTTTCCTTGCCTTCGACACCGCCGTTAACCAGGGTCGCCTCTATGCCAAGGCCGATGTGACGCGCGATGTGCTGGTCGGCGTTATGGCTGTGGACAGTAACACCTTTTCACGCATCATCCGTGAGCAATCCGGTTGCCAGAACCTCAACGACTACCTGAACCGCAAGCGAATCAACCTGGCCTGCCAGTTGCTAAAAGAACACCCTAACTGGTCAATGGAAGCCATCGCCGCCGACTGCGGTTTCCAGAGCGTCCGAACGTTCTATCGCGTGTTCAAGGGACTGAAACAGATGACGCCTTCCGACTACGTCAAAAAATAAGGATTGTCACTACCTTTTATAAGGATTGTCACTACTACCCGCCGACGAGCCAACGCCCGCCGGCGGTGTTTTTCTATTTTTGTTTTTCTTGTTATTTAACAATTGCAAAAACGTAAATCGACAAAATGGGAAACAAACACAATGAACTCTATGAATCCCCTGCAGCTACCGTTGTGGAGGTGAAAATGGACACGGGTATTCTGATTACTAGTACCATGTGGCTCATAATGGGAACAGAAGGCGGTGCTACTCCCACCACCGATGGCATCCAGGATTACACGCTGGACAGCGGCTCTAAGAGTTGGTAATGATTAAAGGAGATGAATGTTATGAGACACAATCTTACTATTCTAAGCATTGCAGCCCTTTCCCTTTTCTTCAGCTGCAACAAGATGGAGACTATTCAAAATCCGGATGGTTCCATTACCGTAACTGCTTCTGTAAGCATGGCCCAGACAAAGGCACTCACACCCATTGGAGAAAAGACTTTTGCCATTAATGACCAACTTGCTGTTATTTACAAAAAAGATAATGGCAGCACAGCCGTTGCCATAAGCGAAAAGCTTACGTCCAGTGACATTCAGCGTAGTGGAAAGTACGCCAAGTTCCGCGTAACCTTTACTGACCCAGATAAGACACAGTCAGTAACCTATGTCTATCCCGCCAATATGGCTAAGAATGACGGTGACATCAATAACGATGCACTTTATTCCGGCCAGGACGGCACGCTCTCCAAGATTGCTTCATCCTTTGACTTATGCACCAAAGTTGTTTCCTGGAGTGGTTCTTCCCTTCCTGAGGGACAAACTTTGGTGAATCAACTCACCGTGGCCCAGTTCACATTCCGTGATGGTGCAATTGACGGTGACTCCGGTAATATCACCAGCTCCCTCACAGGCCTCACGGTAACCAATGGTTCTGACGAATATTCTGTAACTCTTTCCTCCAACTCTACGGTTTGGGTGGCCATGAAGCCCATCACCACCGGAGACATCGAATTTGAAGCCACAGACGGCTCCAACAACTACACCAAGACAGTAACCGGCCAGACAATGTCTATGGGAACGCTCTATTCCAATATTACTGTTTCCATGAACAAAGTCCCCAGCATCCCCACTGGCGCTCTCTCTGGCAAATTCACCATCAATGGTAGTGGCAACCAGGTGCGCTTCTCGAAAGGTAACTTGCAATACACCAAGAGTACAAGCACCTGGAGTTTCATGGAGCAACAGTATAGCACGGTTGAGACCAATGCTTCTCCATACTGCACAGACGACTATGGGGACAAGGACGTGGTGAGTCTCTTCGGCTGGGCTACCAGCGGCTACAATCACGGTGCAACCTGCTACCAGCCATATAGCACAAATACCACATGCAGCAGATACTACGCCTACGGAAATTCATCTAAAAACCTCTACGATCAGACGGGACAAGCCGACTGGGGGTACAATGCCATTAGCAATGGTGGAAACACCGAAAACTCCGGCTGGCGCACGCTGACCCGCGATGAGTGGGTTTACCTGTTCAACACCCGTACCACTGGCGGCACCGTATTCGGCACTTCTAGTGCCCGCTACGCTCATGCCACCATCCGCACCGATGTCAGCGGCGGTGTGAACGGCATGATTCTGTTCCCCGACGGCTTATCTATCGCAGCAAGCGAGGTAACTACTGCTGGCACCGTCAACGACAACAGCGCATGGGGCACCAAGTGTACTTCTACCCAGTGGACTGCTCTTGCTGCCAAGGGTTGTGTATTCCTGCCGGCTGCCGGCGAACGCTTTGGCGACAATGATGGCGTCACGGTCCGGCTGGTTGGGTCCAACGGCTGCTATTGGGCGTCGACGTACTATACGACGGACAATGGCGGACACGTGGCCTTCGGCAATAACTTCCTTTCGCCATACGGTGGCCTCCGTAGATCCGGTCATTCTGTGCGCCTGGTGCGCGACGTGGAGTAGAGGATTACCTCCTAGCTTTTTGAGCCAATGAACTTGCCGCCATCTCTTCAGCTGAAGGGGTGGCGGCAGAAAAGCCGGCCCTGATTTCGTTGATGATTTCCTGCTTAAGATTCTGCAGGTCTTCCGGGGTAAGAATTGTTAATTCCATACAGCACAAATCATTCTACACATTAAACAAATTGTCATTTACAAAATGTTTTCCTTTTTCCTCCCACCTATTTGATGCCGAAGTATTTTTTGCGTAAATGCCTTGTTTGCATTATATTTGCAGTTGACATACGGACAAAAACGAAGAAGTATGAGTGCATTAGAGTTAAGAAATGTGATTTCCAAAGACATCAGTACCATGCCGGTACCGATGCTGGAATCACTGTCCAGGTACATCAAGATGCTGCTCAACAGCAGTACCGACGATGAGGTGTCCGAGAAAGAACGTGATGCCCTTTTCCTCGCTTCCGTCAGTGGCAAGTGGGAAGACAGCCGTTCGGCCGATGAAATGATAAAGGATATCTATGCCAGCCGTACGGAAAGGGATGATGCAGAACTTGTGAGCGCTTTCTCGGAATAGTATGCAGTATCTTCTGGACACAAACATATGCGTCTTTATCCTTCGCCAGAAATTTGGCGTGGGCGAACGGGTGCTTCAGGCAGGGGTGAGCAATTGCTTCATCTCTGAATTGACGTATGCAGAACTTCTTTATGGCGCCGAGTTCAGTGACCATCCAGAGAATAATAAGGCACTCGTAGACCGTTTTCTGTCCCGAATAAGGGTTGTACCCATCAAGGATGCCATTCCTCTTTTCGCCAAAGAGAAAGCCCGCTTGAGAAAAGCCGGTACTATGGTTGAGGATTTTGACCTTTTAATAGGATCGACGGCCGTTCAAGGCGGATTTACGATGGTTACGGAAAACACCCGTCATTTCCAAAACATTGAAGGCATTCAACTTGAGAATTGGGTGGTGCGGTAATTCCGCACCTTTTTTATTACTTCCTGGTATTCTTCTTCAGAAAGTGAAAGGAGAAGTTTTACGGCCTTCTCCTTAATGTAAGACTTGTCAAACATCTTCTGGATGGTGGTATCCACCTCGGAGTTGTCGAAATCCTTCAGGTAGGTTTCCGTGGTGAGGAGGCTGCCGTGGGCCAGGGCGCCTTTGATGGTCATGGGGTCAATAGGAGGGCGTTGACTGCGCCGTTTTTATTGTACATCAGCTTCAGGGTTTCAATCGGTACGGTCCAAGTCCTCCATGAATTTGTTCTGAGCAGAAATGTTTTGTATATTTGGAACATGATAACGCATATAATGGACATTGTTCCTCCCATAGATCCTCGGGTGTTGGAGGAAGAGCTTCAGGGCCAGACTTGTCTGGAGCCGCTGAGCCGGGGCAATGTGAAGTTGTATGCGGTAGATGGATACAAGGCTCCCTCCGTGATGAGGGAAATAGGCCGATTGAGGGAGATTGCTTTCCGCAGCGGCGGTGGTGGAACCGGTCAGGCATGCGATGTGGACCGATTCGACGAGGATGCCTCCCTGGGCTTCCGACAGCTCATCTGCTGGGACTGCGAGGAAAAGGAAATCATGGGCGGGTACCGTGTGCTTTGGGGAAGCGTATGCCGTATGAAGGCCGACGGGCAGCCGGATATGCCTTCGGCCCATCTTTTCCATTTCTCCGAGCTGTTTGTGAAGGAGGTGCTGCCTCTAACTATGGAGCTGAGCCGCTCGTTCATTGCCGAGAAGCACCAGCGCCAAAGCGAGAGCCTGCGCCGCAATATCTTCACGCTGGACCATCTCTTCTCGGGTTTGAGTTACCTGACGGGCATGGAAAAAGCCCAATATGTATTTGGGAAAGTCACTTTCTATCCATCCTATCCCACAGAGGCTTTCTCCATGCTGGAAGCCTTTTTCAGGAAGTACTGCCTGGATACGGAGCGGGTCGTTCCGCACCAACCCTACGAGGTGCCCGCGTGGGCCGATGCCGACAAAGTGCTGATCCATAACGATTATCGGGAAGACTTCCGGGCTTTGCGCATGGCTATGACGCAAAAGGGGTATTACATTCCCCCCATCCTGAGCTCTTACGTCAAGATTTTCAAGCATATCACCACGTTTGGTGCCGCCGTCAACCATGAATTTGGCGACGTGGTTGAGATGGGCCTCCTGGCTCATGTGGACGATTTGATTCCTAACCGGTATATTAAGCATTTATGATTGATCTGGTAACTCCTTTTGTAAGGCGTCTGTTGCATTACCGCGTCAGAGCCATCCAACGATACGCAACGCAGGGTGATGCCATGCAGCGGAGGACGCTGGAGATGCTCATCAAGGAGGCCCGCCATACACAGTGGGGGAAAGAGCATGTTTATTCCCGGATTCGTACCTATGAAGACTTTGTGGCCCAGGTGCCCATGGGGAATTACGCTTCCCATAAACCCTATATCGCAAAGATGATGGAGGGTGAGCCGGATGTGCTATGGAAGGGCCTCATAACCCGATTTGCCACTTCTTCCGGCACTACCAGCGACGTGGCCAAGTACATTCCGGTGAGTAACCGTGCCCTTCGGCGCAACCATCTCCTTGGCGGTCGTGACGTAACAGCCACTTACCTGGATCAGAACCGGGACTCGCACGTGGGACTGGGGTATTCTATGATTCTTGCCGGCAGACTCGACTCCTCGTACGACAGGAAAAAAATCAAGGTCGGTTTTATTTCGGCCATCATGTCGGAGGCCGTCCCCTCCATTTTCCGGAAAGTGCTCCATATAGTGCCCTCCAGCGAAATTGCGAACATGGAAGACGCTGGCGCTGTGTTCAAGACTGTGGCGGCGCAGATTAGCCGGAAGAACCTGGTGTCTTTCAGCGGAGTTCCCACCTGGAACATCAATGTCCTTGAAATGGCGGTGAAGGAAACTGGCGCAAAAACCGCCGAAGACCTCTGGCCCGATATGGAGTTCTTTGCCCATGGCGGCATGTCTCTTATTCCTTACAGGAACAAGCTCAGCGATCTCTTCCCGTCCGGAAAGCTGCACTTCATAGAGAACTATAACGCCTCCGAGGGTTTTTTCGGTGTTCAGACAGACCTGTCAGACCCTGCCATGACCCTTATGCTGGACTATGAGAACTTCTACGAGTTTGTGCCCATGTCGGCTTACGGTAAGCCGGATGCCAGGGCTGTCCCTGTCTGGGAGATTGAATCGGGCATAGATTATGCCATGCTGGTGTCCAATTCCTCGGGCCTGTGGAGGTACGATATGGGAGATGTGGTTCGCTTTACCAACCTTCGGCCCTACCGCTTTGTCATTGTGGGAAGGACACACCAGAATATTAGCATCTGGGGTGAAGACCTGTCTGTCCAGCAGGCCGAAAAAGCCCTGGACCGGGCATGCAACCAGTTCGGGGTCAGTGTGAAGGATTTCACGGTAGCGCCTGTTTATTGTGAACAGAATCCCTCCGACGGCCATCACCAGTGGCTGGTGGAGTTTGATAAAAACCCTGAAGATTTGGCAAAATTCTCCGCCGTGCTGGAACAGATGGTTCAGGCCGAAGATCTGGACTATAAAGAGTCCCGTGCCAGTTTGGAACTCAAGGCCTTGGAAGTGATTGCGGCCCGCCCCGGCCTGTTTTACGACTGGCTGGAAGCCAAAGGGAAGTTGGGCGGTCAGCACAAGGTCCCCCGCCTTTCTCCCAAAAGGAAATACATGGATGAGTTGCTGACCTTGCAGGAAGGGACTTGATCGGGGTATGTTTCAAGTCCTGTAGAAATCGCTTTTGGAAAAGCGAATCCTGGCGACATTTTGTTATGGCTCATTGAACAGATTAAGTCGGCGAAAAAAGCTATCGTTTTTAGAGATACATCTTCTTGAGATAGCTGTCGAAGGCTTCTTTGTAGCCTTCGGAGACGTGGAGGAGGGCGTCGCCGACCAGTACGTCGCTTTGGGCGGAGACGCTGGTGATTTGTTCCAGATTGACGATGAAAGAGCGGTGGATGCGCATGAAGCGGTCCTGGGGGAGCATGTCCTCGGCCGCCTTCATGGTGAGATGGGTGACAAGCGGTGCCCGCTGGGAACGCAGGTGGAACATCACGTAATCCTTCATCCCTTCCACGTACTGGATATCGGCAAAATCGACCTTGCGCAGGACGCCATCGACCTTAATGAATATGGACGTCTTTTCCGGGGCCGATGCGGCGGCCGACGCCTCCTTGAGCGCAAACCACTCCTGCGCCTTTTGGGCCGCTTCCAGGAATTTCTGGTAACGGATGGGCTTGAGCAGGAAGTCCAGGGCGCTAACCTCGTAACTTTCAAAGGCATACTGCTTGAAGGCGGTGGTGAAAATCACGCGCGTCTCGGAAGGCAGCATGCGGGAAAGTTCCATGCCGTCCAGGTCCGGCATCTGGATGTCCAGGAAGACCAGTTCCGGGCCGATATTCCGTATCTCCGACAGCGCCAGCACCGGGTCGTTGAAGGATGCCGCCAGCTCCAGGAACGGGGTACGCGCAATGAAGCCCTCCAGCATTTTTACGGCCAGGGGCTCATCGTCAACCACTATGCAGCGGAGCTTTTTCATGCTTGCAAGGAAACCACTACGGTATAATCATCCTTTTCTTCCACCCAGTCGTAGGTATATCGACCCGGATAGAGCAGTTCCAGCCGGCGTTTCATATTCTCCAGGCCGATTCCGGAGCCCACATGGTCGCTTTTCCCCACAACTTCAATGGATTTGTTATTGTGGAAGACGCTGTTGGAACAGGAGAACCAGATTTTTTTGTCCTGGTAATACATCTTCACCTTGACATAGGACGGATAGCGGGCGTTCACCCCATGCTTGAAGGCATTTTCCACCAGGGAGATGAAGAGCAGGGGAGCCACTTCCACATGCTCCTGCGGCACTTTAAATTCCTTCTCCACCGTAGTAAGCTCATTGCAGCGTAGCGCCATCAGGTCGATGTAATTGCTCATGAAGTCCATCTCGGCCGCCAGCGACACTTTGTCGGCTTCGCTGTCGTAGAGGGCATACCGCAGCAGGTCGCTCAACTGGCCGATGCTTTCCTGCGCCTTGTCAGGATCGATTTGCGTAAGGGACGATATGTTATTGAGCGTATTGAAAAGGAAATGCGGGTTAAGCTGGGCCTTGAGCCAGGAGAGCTCGGCCACCACGGTCTCATTGGCCCGCATGATGTGGCGCAGGCCTACCGCCAGGAGGATGAGCATGCATTGGATAAATGCCCGAAACAGGACGGTCCCCACGTACATGGCCCATATGCCTTGTTGTCCGAACTGGTCGATTACCTCCTGCGGGAATTCGGGGCGCTTGGCCAGCAAATCCCACAACAGCCATCCCACGATGATGCCGCCGTTGATGAGATAGAACCATTTGGCACGGCCGCCGTGCAGCAGTTTGGGAACCAGTAAATAATAGTTGAGGCTGTACAGGACAAAGGCGGGCAGCAGGATCACGGAGCTCCTGGTGAATACCTTTATGGCCTGCTCAATGGATCCGGTCATGGTTCCGGTGACGATGGCGGGAACCAGGAAAACACCGACCCAGACGACAATCTGGGTGGTGTTGATGATGAGATTTCTGCGGCTCCTTGTTTTCATTCCTTACAAAGATAGTAAAAATTACATACTCATGATACTGCCCATGCTCTCTGCGGCGGTGCTGCTGTTGAGCTGGCTGTCGTTCTCGATGGAACGGCGGGCCTTCTTGGCGCTGTAGTTGCCCTGTTTGCCAAAGGTCCAGCTGATCTGGAAGGTGATGGCCTTCATCGGGATCTGCGTGCTGCTGTAGCTGGTAAAGCCGTTACCCTTGGTATAGCTTTCCATGTTCATCTCCAGATTCTTCATGAGGGGAAGGATGCCGTTCAGGGAAAGGCTCAGGCGATCGTTCAGGAAAGTCTTGGTGACGCCCAGGATGCCGGCACGCATGCCGCTGGAATAACCCTGCAGGTTCACCCGATTACCCATGACGATAAAGTTGGCGCTTACACGGAAGTTGAGGGGAAGGGACTGCTGCACACCAGCCATCACATTGTAGCTCCAGCCGCCGTTCTGCTGGCCCAGGACCGTACTGCTCAGGTGATTGTAGTTGACACCGCCGTTGAGCGTAATGCGGGTGGTAGAACCGGGCGTAATCATCATGAAGGCGTTCAGGCCGGTGGTACGGCTGCTCACGATGTTGCCGTAAGTGGTGTTCAGGAGGTTGTCCTCATCGTAAAAACTATAGGCCGATATACCATTACCGGTAAAGCTGTGGCGCAGGGTGGCGTTCACCATCACCTTGGGGGAGTAGAAGTTGTACACCAGGGAGATGTTGTGGCCTTTTTCGGTGTCCAGGTCGCTGTTACCATAGGTGAGGGCGGTGGGATCCGAAGTGTTCACGTACGGGTTCAGGTAGGAGATGCCCGGACGGCTGATGCGCATATTGTAGCTGATGCCGATATTCTGGGTGGCAGTAGGGCTCCACTGGACGCTGGCACTGGGCACCAGGTTGCCATAATTCACGCTGAAGGGGCTGGTCATGTCGGTGGAGTTGTAGGACTGCCAGGTATGTTCGTAACGCACGCCGGCCTTGAGGCCCCATTGGCCCAGCTTGGCGTCCAGCTCGGTATAGGCGGCACCGATGTGGTTGTAGAAGTCATACTTCAAGCTGGAAAAAGGATTCTCCACATAAGCACTGCCGTCCCACAGGTAGTCCGTCTGGTTCGACGAATTGTGTCGATAGATGTACTTGGCGCCTGCGTTCAGGGTGAGGGCGGTGCTCAGCGGGGTGGTGAAATCGGCTTGGAAAGTATGGTCGGAAGAACCGGTTTTGCCCAGGCTCTTACGGTTAGTGAGGTCGAATCCGGCAATGGATGTGCCGTCGAAGGTATTCAGGCTGTTGTTCACGGAAGGGACGCCGTTGAACTGATAGCTAAAGACCAGGCTGCGGCCGGGGGCATCGGCCCAAAGGTGCTGATAGTCAGCGCCAACGGAGATGCTCGTGCGGTTGTTCTCGCTCTGCGTGGTACCGGAGTAGCTGAAGGGATTGGCCCCGGGGGCGGTGACGATGGTGTTGGTGAGGCCGCTGGTGTTCTTCATGCCGAAGTGCATCACGCCCAGGGTGGCGCTCACCAGGTTCAGACTGTCGATATCGTAGCTCACGCTGCCGTTCACCATAGCCATGGGCATGCTCATGTCCGAGGTGGTGTGGGTGCTGGTGGAAAAGCCGCTGTCCTGGGTGCGTTCCGTATCGGCAGTAGTGCCTTTGGAAATATTGTACATGGCGTTGGCGTTGATGCTGGCGCTCAGCTTGCCCTTCTGCATGCTGGCACTGACGCCTGCGCCGCCACCGCGGGTGGAGCCCATGGCCATCACCGTGCCGTAGTAACCATCGGCAGCGGAAGAACCGCCTGTCATTTCCTTGTTGGTGGTGATGTTGAGTACGCCGCCCACGCCCTCTGCGTCATACTTTACGCCGGGGTTGGTGACCACTTCAATGTTCTTGATGGTGCTGGCGGGCATCATCTTGAAGATGGTGGAGGCGTTCTGGCTCATCATCTGGTTGGGCTTTCCGTCCACGTACACCTGGAAGCTGCTGCTGCCATTCACGGAGATATTGTCCTGCCCGTCCACGGAAACCATGGGGACTTTACGCAGCATATCCAGCACGGTGCTGGTCTTGGAGTCCACATCGTCCTCTACATTATAGGTCATTTTGTCGACCTCCATTTTCACCAGCGGACGCATGGCGGTCACCTGACCGGCCTTGAGCATCTCGGCGCTGTCCTGGGCCAGGATTTCTCCCAGATCCACCACTTCGGTATCGGCAGGAACCGTAAAAGTGCGGCGCTGTACCTGACGGCCCATGTTGTCGAACACCAGCAGATATTCTCCCTTCAGCGTGAAGCTGTGGGAGAAGTTGCCTTCTTCGTCGGTGGTAGTGAAAGCCACGGCCTTTTCCGTGTCCGGCAGGCGGTAGAACTGCAGGATGGCGGCAGGTTCACCCACGCGGGTGAGGGAATCCAGCACTACACCTTTCACGGTCGTCTTCTGGGCAAAAGCGCTTACACTGATGAGCGCTGCAAGGAGGGAAATGACAATCTTCTTCATATGCTTTTCGTCTTTATTTCGCGTTTTCGGAAGCAAAAGTAGGGCAAAAAGCAACGGGGCGTTGCCGGTTTTAGACAAACGCCCCGATTCCTTCGACGAATTCCATCTTTTTTCTTAATTTTGTAAGAACATTTAGCCAATTGTCAATCACTATGATTAAGAATGCCCTTTCCATCATTGCAGCAGCTGTGGTCGCCCTCCTGCTCTCGACATCCTGTTCTTCCGGCAGCGCCTGGGTAAAAGTGCAAGGGAATAAGTTTATCGGCCCGGATGGGAACGAACTGGTTTTCCGCGGGCTTTGTTACTCGGATCCGGTGAAACTGGTCCGCGATGGCCAGTGGAACGAACGCTACTTTGCAGAGGCCGCTGACTGGGGCGCCAACGTGGTGCGCTTCGCCGTCCACCCGGCCAATCTGAACGACATGGGCTGGGAGGAAACCTTCAAAGCCATGGACCAGGGCATTGCCTGGGCCAAACAGCACGGCATGTACGTTATCATGGACTGGCATTCTATCGGCAACCTGAAGGACGAACTCTATACCTCGCCCATGTACAATACCACCAAGGCCGAAACCTTTAAGTTCTGGCGTACGGCAGCCCAGCGCTATAAAGACGAGCCTACCGTGGCATTGTACGAACTCTTCAACGAGCCTACGGTAACGGCTCCCAATGTGGGGGAATGCTCCTGGACCGAATGGAGGGATCTGCAGGAGCAGATTATCGACACTGTACGTACCTATAATCCCCGTGCCATTTGCCTGTGCGCCGGATTCAACTGGGCGTATGACCTGACTCCGGTAGCGGCTGAGCCGGTACGCCGCGAGAATGTGGCCTACGTGTGCCATCCGTATCCGATGAAACGCCCCGAACCCTGGGAGGAGAAATGGGAAGAGGACTTTGGCTATGTGGCCGATCAATATCCGGTTATCTGCACGGAAATTGGCTATTGCCTGGAAAACGAACGCGGAGCCCACATTCCCGTGATTTCAACGGATGTCTATGGGGAGCACATCACCAAGTATCTGGAGCAGAAAGGCATTTCCTTTACGGTATGGTGCTTCGATACCAGCTGGGCACCTACGCTCATCACGGACTGGGATTTTACTCCCAGCACCCAGGGCCGCTTCTTCAAAGCCTACTTGCAGCAGAAGGCCGCCCTAAAATAAGCTTTTCCGGATACCTAATGCGTAAAAATGCGTATCTTTGTGTGCTAAAAATTCGTTATGGAAACCTTTGGTCATTTTGACGACGCTTCGCGTGAATATGTGATTACCAGGCCGGATACGCCCTGGCCCTGGATCAATTATATGGGAACGGAGAATTTCTTCTCCCTCATTTCCAATACGGCAGGCGGCTATTGTTTTTACAAGGATGCCAAGTTCCGCCGCATCCTGCGTTACCGCTACAACGGTGTTCCCATGGATGCCGGCGGCCGCTACTATTATATCAAGGACGGCAATACGGTGTGGAGCCCCGGCTGGAAACCCTGCAAAACCCCGCTGGGCAGCTATGAGTGTCGTCACGGCATGGGATATACCCGGATTACGGGTGTCAAGGATGGCTTAAAGGCCGATGTCCTTTTCTTCGTCCCTCTTGGCCACCCCTGCGAGGTGCACCGGGTCCGGCTCACCAACACCGGCTCTGCCACTAAGCGCATTCAACTGTACTCCTTTGCCGAGTGGTGCCTTTGGAACGGTTCCACCGATATGGAGAATTTCCAGCGCAACCTCTCTACCGGAGAGGTAGAAGTGGAAGGGAACGTGCTTTATCACAAGACAGAATACCGGGAACGCCGGAACCATTATGCGTTCTTTGGCGTAAACCGTCCCTTCAACGGCTTCGACACGGATCGTGAGACTTTTATCGGCCTCTATAATGGCTTTGAAGCTCCGCAGCAGGTAGTTGCCGGAACGTCGGGCAATTCCATCGCCCACGGCTGGAGTCCTGTTGCTTCTCACCGCCTGGACCTGGTCCTGGAGCCGGGGCAGGAGGAGGAACTTATTTTTGTACTGGGCTATGTGGAGAATCCGGCCGACAAGAAGTTCGTCGCCCCTGGTGTTATCAACAAGGAGCGGGCGCTCAAGATGATGGACGCTTTCGCATCTCCTGCGCAGGTGGACGCCGCTTTCGCGGAGCTCAAAACCTTCTGGGACGGCCTTCTTTCCCGCTTCTCGGTGCAGTCTGACGTGCAGGAGCTGGACCGGACGGTCAATATCTGGAACCAGTACCAGTGCATGATCACCTTCTTCTTCAGCCGGAGCGCCAGTTTCTTCGAGAGCGGCATCGGCCGGGGAATGGGCTTCCGGGATTCCAACCAGGATCTGACGGGCATCGTGCATATGATTCCGGAGCGGGCGCGCCAGCGTATCCTGGATATCGCCGCCACCCAGTTCCCGGACGGCGGTTGCTACCATCAGTATCAGCCCCTTACCAAACGAGGAAATAACGACATTGGCGGCGGTTTCAACGATGACCCGCTGTGGCTCATCTTCGGCACCGTGGCCTATATCCGGGAAACCGGCGATTTCGGTATCCTGGATGAACTCGTACCCTTCGACAACCAACCCGGTTCGGAGGTTTCGCTGTTGGAGCACCTGAAAATCAGCTTCAAGCATGTTACGGACAACCTGGGCCCTCATGGACTGCCGTTAATCGGCCGCGCGGACTGGAACGACTGCCTGAACCTGAACTGCTTCTCGGACAATCCCGACGAGTCTTTCCAGACCACCGAGAACCAATCCGAAGGCTCCAAGGCTGAATCCTTGATGATCGCCGGCCTGTTTGTGGCCGAGGGCCGCGACTTTGCCGAACTCCTGGATCGGATAGGGGACAGCGATGCCGCCGGCGTAAAGGCGGCCGTGGCCGATATGGAAGCAGCCGTGAAAAAGGATGGCTGGGACGGAGAATGGTTCCTGCGTGCCTACGATTTTTACGGCAACAAGATCGGCTCCCATGAGTGCGAGGAAGGAAAGATCTTCATCGAGAGCCAGGGCTGGTGCACCATGGCGCGCATCGGGGCAGAAGAAGGCCTCTGCGACAAGGCGCTGGACTCCGCAAAGAAGTACCTGGAATGCGAGTACGGCCTGGTCCTGAACAATCCGGCTTACACCAAGTACTACATCGACTACGGCGAAATCAGTTCTTATCCGGAAGGCTACAAGGAAAACGCCGGCATTTTCTGCCACAACAATCCTTGGGTCATTATCGGTGAGGCCATGGCCGGTCGGGCCGATGATGCCTGGCGCCATTATCAGAAGATTACGCCCGCCTTTGCAAAGGATCAGTCCCTCCGGAAAGTGGAACCGTATGTGTTCTGCCAGATGGTGGCCGGCAAGGATGCCTTTAAACCCGGCGAGGGCAAGAACAGCTGGCTCACCGGTACAGCTGCCTGGACCTGGAAGGCCGTGAGCGAGGCCCTGCTGGGCATCAAGCCGCAGTTCGATGGCCTGCTCGTGGAGCCATGCATCCCCATCGGCACCTACAAGGTTCTCCGCCGCTTCCGTGACGCCGAATACCACCTCGTCATCCACCAGACCGGAAAAGGCGGCAAGGTCTTCATCCCCTACAAGCCCGGCAAGCAGGAGCTCGAGATCAATCTCTAGCCCGCCGCGGCGATTGCATATAATCGGTCATTGTTGTATCTTTGCGGAACGATGACCATACGCCGTGCTATAGCGCCTGACATTCAGGCTATTATGACCGTCCTGGAGGCGGCCAAGGGGATTATGCGGGCGGACGGGAATATGCACCAGTGGGCGGACGGGTATCCGTCGGAGCAGGTGATTCAGGACGATATCGACAAACAGCAAGGTTATGTGCTGGAGGAGGACTCCCGGGTGGTGGGGTATTTTACCTTCATGCCCTCGCCGGAGCCTACTTATAGCACCATCTATGGAGGAGCATGGCTGGACGACCGACAGCCTTACCATGTCATCCACCGGATTGCCAGCTTTCCGGAGGTGCACGGCGTGTTCGCTGCCATCATGGACTTCGCCTTTGCCCATGACCGGAACATCCGGATCGACACTCACGAAGACAATCACATCATGCAGCACAACATCCTCAAACACGGATTCTCGTACTGCGGCATCATCTACCTGGCCTCCGGCGACCCGCGCCTGGCCTATCAGAAAATCTAAATCCCTGCGCCGTCGGTAAAGGACTCCACTGCGTTCCCCTGCAGAATACGGGAATGGGGCGGAACGGAGTGCGTGAGCCATACGTTACCACCAATCACGGAGCCTTTTCCTATGGTGATATTTCCCAGAATGGTAGCGTTGGAGTACACGGTGACATCATCTTCCAGATGCGGATGACGGGGAATGTCGCGCGGAAGGCCGCATTCGTCGTACACAAAATTCTTAGCACCCAGCGTAACACCTTGATACAATGCACAATCGTTGCCAATCACGGAAGTGGAACCAATGACGATGCCGGTTCCATGGTCAATCGCCAGGCCCGAACCAATCTGTGCGGCCGGATGAATGTCGATGCCCGTTTGCGAATGCGCCAGCTCCGTAATCATGCGCGGAATCAGCGGTACGCCCAGCTCGTACAGCAAGTGGGCGGAGCGATAGTGCAGCATGGCCGTAACGGCCGGGTAGCAGAACACGATTTCCCGCTGGTCAACGGCAGCCGGGTCATTCTTGGCGATAGCCGCCACATCACTCTCAACCAATTCTTTAATAGCCGGAAGTCCTTCTACGAACTGGGCTGCAATCTCCGGCGAAGTCAGTGCGCTTACCACATCCCGGACCACGCGCAGGGCATACTCCGTGTGTACGGCGCTATACATGGGGAACACCACATCTTTGATGTTGTCCATCAGGAAGCGGAGCCGCTCGTTGGTTTCTTTGATGGAGTTCATTTCAGGGGATAGTTCTGGTAGTCGAACAAAATCGTTGACAAATAACGCTCACCGGTGTCAGGCAACACGGCCACGATGGTTTTTCCGGCATAGGCGTCCTCGCGGGCCAGGGCTAGTGCTCCGGCATAAGCCGCGCCGGAAGAAATGCCCACCAGGAGACCTTCGTTCCGGGCCAGCAGGCGAGCGGCGGCAATGGCATCGTCATCGGCAATGGGAAGAATCCGGTCCACGATGCTGCCGTTGTAGGTCTTGGGGACAAAGCCTGCTCCGATGCCCTGGATTTTGTGCTTTCCGGCGACGCCGGTTGACAGGACGGCCGATGTTGCGGGCTCCACCGCCACCACTTGAATATCGGCCCGATGCTTCTTCAAAGCCTTTCCAGTGCCGCTCAGCGTGCCTCCGGTGCCTACACCGGCTACCAGCACATCCACCTTGCCTTCGGTATCGGCCCATATTTCCTCGCCGGTGGTGCGCTCGTGCGCGGCCGGGTTGGCGGGGTTCTCAAACTGGCCCGGAATGACGGCGTCGGGGATGGCGTCCCGTAGTTCCAGGGCCTTTTCGATGGCACCTTTCATGCCCGCTGCGCCGGGGGTAAGCACAAGCTCGGCCCCATAAGCCTTGAGCAGGTTACGCCGCTCCTGGCTCATGGTCTCCGGCATAGTGAGGATGACTTTATACCCCTTGGCGATACCCACCCAGGCCAGGCCCACGCCTGTATTGCCGCTGGTGGGCTCGATGATGGTTGCGCCGGGCTTCAGGATGCCTTTTTGCTCGGCATCCGCTATCATGGCCAGTGCAACGCGGTCTTTCACGCTGCCGCCGGGGTTGAAATATTCCAGCTTTACAAGGATATCGGCCTTTTGTCCTTCAAGCGCATGCAGTTTGAGGAGCGGAGTATGGCCGATAAGGTCCGTAAGATTCGTATATACCATAATTAAAAACGATAGTTCAATGCCAGGTTCACTTTGAAAGTGGAGAAGCCGCCGTTCTGGGATAGGTTTACCACGCCGCTGCCCCGATGGAATTCCTTCCCACGGTTCTTAAAGTAGAAGTAAGTGTAGTCTGCCCAAAGGTTCAGGTAAAAATGGCCGAAGGCGGCGTGTATGCCTGCACGGGCAATAAAATTGGGCATGCCAAAGCTGTCGACGGGGTAGGAGTCCGCTACATTGGAAGTATACTTTATAGGCTTGCCGGTTTCGTCAATCCGTTCATACTGACGGGTTACCATCCGATTGAACAGGGAGAGGGTAGGGGTGGCCGTGATGTTCAGCGTTACATTCCGCAGCCCCTGGAAGCTGGTACGGCTCACGGGGTCCTTGTGAAACAGCACCCAGTTGTAGGAATAGCCGCCGCCGACAGACAGCTGGTAAGTGGTGAACCAGCCCAGTCCCTGCAGGAAGAGGGTGGTGTCGTCGTCCGGTTCCAGGCGGATGTCGCCCTGCATGTATTTGAGCGAAACCAGCCAGGAACCCGCAGAACGCCGCTGCAAGAGGGACCCGTTATAGGCGGCTGTATAGGCAAAGCGATGCCGGTTGAAGGCGTAAAAGCCATCGACAATCAGATTATAGATCCGGGCCGGCTTGTCGGAGGGAAAACGGTTGTTGAGTTCCCCTAAAGACGCATCGTTCAGGCGAAGGTAACCCTTGTACAGGATATTGGCATCGTAGCGGTTGTACTGGAACTGGGCACCATAATGACTGGCCAGATAATTAAAAAAAAGGCTTCTGCTGGGACGCTCACCTTTTTTCTTGAGTTCAAAGGAATAACCTGCCGATAGGGGCCCGGCCGTTCCTCTTATTCCCAGCCGGTGGTTGAAGTAGGGGGCCAACCTAAAATCAAAGTTGGCTACCATTTTCCCATCTGTGTCCATGACACTGCTGGTTTGCGAGCTCAGGCTCACCCCCATCTGCGTGAGTTCATAACCCAAACCCACTCCAAAGCCTTTTTGCGGTTGGTAAATCCATTCCGTTTCCAACTTGGGGTCCGGTTGCTTCAGGCGCTCCCAAAGGTTCAGGCCCATGGTAACCAGCTTCGGATACTGCTTGGCGGGTTTTTCCCGGCCTGCATCGTTCACGGTGGAATCCGCATATGGCAGGAACGACAGCAGTATGGCGAGAAGAATGGGCATACTTACACTCTTTGGGTGCGGATTCTAACCTCGTCCAGCTCTTCCGGCGTGAGCATTTTGCCCATGGAGCGGAAAGAGTTCTCCGGCATGTCATGAATCCATTGCAGCACAAAGGCATCCAGGGAGTTGGAGAAGTCCGGGTCCACGTTGAACCCGACTACCCGTGCCCCGAAGGAAACGTACTTGCGCAGAAGGACCGGCAGGCGGTATTTCCCTTCGCTCAGGGCCAGGATAAGGCGGTCAAGGTCATCCAGGCTGTGGCAGTTGACCAGCAGACTGTCAGGATCTACGCGCAGGAAATCCGGCTTGAAGGGGTGGAAAGGCTTTACCATGGATTCGGACTCCGGAGCGGCGCAGTTCTTTAACATGAAATGCACGATCAGGCTCTTGTAGAAGTACGGAATGCTGTTGCTGATACTGGCAGGACCCAAGGTATATTGCATGCCCGGAATACGTCCAATGGAGGTGAGGATGCCGGACATCAGGAGTTTAAGGGTGGTTACATCCCGCTGATATTTGGGAAGGATGATGGTCCGGCCCAGTTCTACGGCTTGGGGTAAATAGGGCATGAGGCCCTCCTGGAAGTGGAACAGGGAGTCTGAATAGAAGCTGCGGGCACCTTCCGGCCGGGCCATGAGCTCACTGCCTACGCCAATGCGGTAGGCACCGGCAATCTCCTGGTTGGAGATGCTCCACAGGATGAGCTGCCTGTAATAGGTGTCGTATTGATCGGTGTCCTCCGGCTGCCCGGTGCCTTCTCCAACGGCACGGAATACCATTTCCCGCAAGCGGGCGAGTTCCTTCATGGTATTAGGAATTTCCGCGGAGGGGACCAGGTAACAGCGGTAGTCGCCGGAGGTAAAGACAACGCGGTCTGTAATGCGTTCCATCTCCTCCCTCACGAGAGCCGGATCCACCGGGGCGGCCAGCGGTTGCAGGGAAGACTGATTCTCTGTCACAGGCTCTTCCACGCACTGGGCTTCCAGTGCATAGGTACGGTTGCGGACATATTTGCTGAGCGTGACGGGATCCATTTCGGCCAGTTCTGCCGCCGGAATGGGCTGGCCGATCCGAACTTTTACCAAGGCACCCCGCTTATTGAACAGTTCATGAACCAGGCGTATGGTGCGCAGGCGCGGGTGAATCTTTCCCAGCTTGTGGAAGTTCTCCGAGTTGGAAGCATCGAAATAAATGGGAATCACCGGAACACCGGTCCGTTTGATGAGCTTGGCGATGGTGCGGGACCAGGGAATGTCTTCAATGACGGGCTCGTCCCCGACAGCGGTCCGCTGCGCCTCCTCTTTCTGGTAGGAGGATACTTCTCCTGCGGGGAAGAAGCCCACTCCGCCGCCATTTTGCAGGAATTCCCGGGCATCGCGTATGCTGTCCACATTTTGGGCAACCAGCTCACCTGTGATATTGTCTACGGGAAGGAAGTGGTCCTTGAGTTCCGGAATGAGCGACAGCAGGTAGGTGGTCATGAGCTTGTAATCCGGACGCCGGTGACCTACCATATCGCACAGGATAAGGCCATCGACACTGCCGATGGGATGGTTGGAGACGGTGATGAACGCACCTTCAGCGGGAATGTGGGCCAGCTGTTCCTCGGGAACCTCATAGTGGACCCCCACCTCTTTAATGACATCCCGGGCAAAATCCGGAGCGCATTCTCCGGCAAACTTGGGACGCATCTCGTTCACCTTGTCTATCTCCACAGCCTTGATGACCACATTGGCAACCAACTTGCCGAAGGCTCCTTTGAGCCCCAGCATGTCCCGCAATTTCTCAGGACCTAAAACGGCTTCGTCTTCTTTCATACTCATTGCGCAATAAAAGCATAAGTAATGGTTCCAATCTGCCTGGCGGGGGCAGTAGGGGAGGCCGAAAACTTGGACAGGCGGGCGGCGCGGGTGGCGAAGGTACGCAGGCAGTTGTCGTCTGCCGAGAGTTTATCGTCCACCTTGGCGTTAACCACGGTGCCCTGGTTGTTTACGGTGATAATCACCGTCACTTCTCCGGCGCCGTAGCAACGGTAGGCCGGAATGGGAAGGTGCGAGGCTTTGCGTCCGTCCAGGCTCCAGGAGAGCACGGATGGACCGCTATATGCCCGCGGTTCCTCTTTTTCTTCTTTTACAGGACTGGGCTGCGTGGCGGCGAAGGCTTCTGGGTCTTCCACCTGCCTATTCTGCCCGTCCTTCAGTTCCTGTGCCAGGCGTTCCGCATCCCGGTACAACTGGTCTGCGTCGATGCCTTTGTCGTCTTTGAGCGCGCTGCGGTCCACAGCTACGTTCCTCACCTGGGTATTTTGCAAGGCCGCGGCGGCCTGCAGCATACGTTCCAAGTCTTGCTCCGCTATCTCGTGCAGCTGTGCCTGCTCCTGCTGCCGCTCCAATTCTTCCTGCTGCGTAAAGTCCAGCACAAAGCTGTTTTCCCGCTGCACTTCATAATCAATCCGTACCGCCAGCAATACGATAATCACCGCGAGGTGCACGCTCACGGTGATATAGATTCCTGCTTTGCGATCCGGGCTCAATCTCATTTGTGGCGTTTGGTCTTTTTCTGTTGCAGTGCCTTTTCCACCGTGGTAGTAAGTATGTCGATTGCCACTTTGTTATGCCCGCCCTGTGGAACAATGATGTCGGCATAGCGCTTGGACGGTTCAATGAACTGCAGGTGCATCGGCTTCACGGTGTCGCAGTAATGCTCGATGGCGGTTTCTATCGTGCGGCCGCGTTCGGCAATGTCGCGGACGATGATGCGCATAAGACGGTCATCATCGTCGGCATCGACAAAAATCTTGATGTTCATCTGGTCCCGCAGCTCCTTGCAGGTGAAGATGAGGATGCCTTCCACTATAATGACATCGGCCGGTTCTACAGTAATGGTTTCCGTAGTGGAACGGGAGCAGGTAATGTAGGAGTAGATGGGCTGCTCAATGGTTTTCCCACTCTTGAGTTCACGGATTTGCTGGCACATGAGCTTCCAGTCGATGGCGTCCGGGTGGTCGAAGTTGATGTTCTTCCGCTCTTCCACGGGCACATGGCTGGAGTCTTTGTAGTAGGAATCCTGGGGGATAACCACCACGCGGCCCTGCAGCTGGTTGACGATGGTCTTTACAACCGTTGTTTTTCCTGAACCGGATCCACCGGCAATGCCAATAACGAGCATAGTATTGTAGGTTAAAATTCTGCGTTTTTAGGAGTACGGGGGAACGGGATGACGTCACGGATGTTGGCCATGCCGGTGACAAAGAGCAGCAGGCGCTCAAAGCCCAGGCCGAAGCCGCTGTGCGGGACGCTTCCGTAACGGCGCGTGTCGATATACCATTCCAGGTTCTTGCGGGACATGCCCAGCTCGTCGATGCGCTGCTCCAGCTTTTCCAGGGAAGCCTCACGCTCCGAGCCGCCGATGATTTCGCCAATCTTGGGGAAGAGCACGTCCATGCCGCGTACGGTGCGGCCGTCCTCGTTCTGCTTCATGTAGAAGGCCTTGATGTCCTTGGGGAAGTCGATGAGGATGACGGGCTTCTGGAAGTGTTTCTCTACCAGGTAACGCTCGTGCTCGCTCTGGAAATCCGTGCCCCAGTGCACCGGGTACTCGAATTTGACACCATCGGCAATGGCCTTTTCCAGGATTTCCACGGCTTCGGTGTAGGTGACCTTCTGGAAGGCGATGCCCAGCACGCTGCGCATGCGCTCGATGAGGCCGTCGTCGTATTTGTCGTTGAGGAACTGGAGGTCATCCATGCAGTTGTCAAGGGCATACTGCACCAGGTACTTCACGAATTCTTCCGCCAAGGCCATATCGTCATTGATGTCGTAGAAGGCCATTTCCGGCTCAATCATCCAGAACTCCGCCAGGTGGCGCGGGGTGTTGGAATTCTCTGCGCGGAAGGTGGGTCCGAAGGTGTAGATTTCGCCTACGGCCGTGGCGCCCAGCTCACCTTCCAGCTGACCGGAAACGGTGAGGGAGGTCTTTTTCCCGAAGAAGTCCTTGGAGAAGTCCACGTTGCCTTTCTTGTCCAGCGGGATGTTCTTCAGGTCCATGGTGGTTACCTGGAACATATCGCCTGCGCCCTCTGCATCGCTCTCGGTGATGAGCGGGGTGTGCAGATACACAAAGCCTTTCTCGTTGAAGAACTTGTGGATGGCGAAGGCCATGGCGTTGCGGATGCGCAGGACGGCACCGAAGGTGTTGGTTCTCAGGCGCATGTGGGCCACGCTACGCAGGTATTCCAGGGTGGTGTCCTTTTTCTGGAGCGGGAAGCGCATGGGGTCGCAGTCTCCCAGGACCTCGATTTCCGTGGCCTGGATTTCTACGGCCTGGCCGCTGCCCATGGAAGCTACCAGCTGGCCCTTGACGGCCAGGGAAGCCCCCGTGGTTACGCGTTTGAGGAGTTCTTCGTCGAAGAGCTCCGTATTGGCGACAATCTGAATATTATTGATGGTAGAACCGTCATTGAGGGCGATGAACTTCACTTGTTTGTTGCCTCGCTTGGTACGTACCCAGCCTTTTGCCAGTACTTCTGCGCCCGGCTCCGAGGCGAGCAGAGCCTTGATTTTGGTTCTTTTAAGTGTTTCCATAGATTTTCAGCTACAATTATGCAAATATAGCATTTCTTCGCCAAAACAGCAAACACGCATAGCTAACAAAAACGGCCGGTACATCACCGGCCGTTTGAAGATTAGGGGAATGAAGACTACTCCTTCACTCTCTTGATGGACTTCTTGGCAACTGCGAAGCAGACGTCGAAGTCGTAATCTCCGGCGTAATACTTGATTTCCTTGGTAATGCCACCGGTGGCCTCATCGAACTCATATTCATAAGTGGCCTTGGAATCACGGTCCTGCCACTTAGCCTCGGTGCAGACATTGGCGGAGCTACGGCCGAACAGACCGGTTTCATAGAGGAAGCGGCTCAGACCAGCATCCTCAGAATAGGAGGTATGAATGTCGGCCACGTTGGCTTTGTCATTATACTTGTGCTCTTTGAGACGACTTCCGTCACGACTCCAGGTGAAGATATTCTTGTTGTTGATCTTGTATTCGGTTTTGACTTCGCCACCCTTAGATGCGGTAAGCTGGAAGCCGTCGGCATCATAAGTGTAAGTCCAAACCTCGGCGGGATCTTTGGTGTTGTTAGTGAACTTGGTGCAGAGACCGTCTTCGTTGAGTTCAAGATCGTAAATGACAATCTCAGGATCGGCTTGTGTGGTGATTTCACACTCGGTGAAATCTTCGTCGTATTCGAAGAGGTAACTCTTTTCCGGATCATCCTTCACGATGGCGCTCACCATATTACCAAACTCATCGTAGTTGAGATCCCAACGGGTTTCACCGATTCTGGTGGCCTTCCAGTCATTTTCCTCAGGCCAGTCGCAGATAGCTTCAATGTAAGCGGTCTTCATCACCACTTCCACAGTTTCATACTCTACGGTTTCACCTTCACCTTCTTTCTCACCTTCTTTCTCACCTTCTTTTTCGCCTTCTTGTTCTTTGTCCTGAGGCTTTACGGAAGGTTCCGTCTTTTTACAACCGACGAAACTCATCACTACGAGCATCGCCAAGAGAAAAGCAAATACTTTTTTCATAACACTAATTTGGTTAAAAGTTAAACATTGGTTAAAAGTTAAATAAAGATTTATATGTTTCAATAATTCGGAGCATATCTTTGAAGGGGTCATCCGTACCCTTTGCCACCCGGTATTCAAAGGAGCAGTCACTACGCTTGCAAGCGGTGTATAATGCTCCCATATCACGGTAGTTGACACCGGTATCGGTGTTGAGGATGATATATTTGCAAGACTTGACAGGGGAAACATCCTCGCCAAGGGCGGCATCGTAGAAAACAATCTGTTTCACCTGATCCTGCAGGCCCATAGCAGCAGCTCCGGCGCCTCCAAGGGCAACAATATGCGTTTTGGCGCATTCATATTGGGAAGACCAGTATTCCTTCCATTCGGACAGGCTTCTCACATCCAGGTCGCAGGGCAGGAGAGCGTAATTACCTGAAACCCGGCTTAACTCGGCCAGCACTTGGTCGGAGCGATCCATCTGGTGGAACGCGACAAGGACCAATGTGCCGTTATTGTTAAAGCTTGCAGACTTGTAAGCACCGTTTGCATCGAAGCTGATTTCCGGGACATGGGGTTCTTTTATATTGCGTCCGGGCCACTTTTCACCGCCGCTCATATAGAAGGAGAACCAGCTGAGGACTTCATTTAGGGCGTTGGTCCAGTAAGTGGAAGTGTGGGCGCCATTGTCTACGCGGAACTCATGAGCAAAATTGCGGTCTCGCAGGATCACATGCAGTGAATCGTTGGCGATGAGAAGCTGCTCTTCGTCGTCTCCACAGGTGAAATACCATTTCACGCTTTCCAACGCCTGACGGTTCTCGTCATTGAATACATAATAGGGACAATGCGCCTTGTAGTAATCTGTGAGCCGGCCTTCTCCTTTCTCTCCTTTTCCGCCGAAGTTAGTGCCCCATTGGCTATTCCATCCGCTGGCCGATTCCGTCATATACTGCTTGTCCGTGCGGAACGACATGGAAAGGGGAGCGCTGCACATGAATACTTCCGGGTGTTTGGCTGCCAGGACATAAGCGCCGAATCCACCCATGGAGTAACCGGTTATGGAGCGATGCTGCTTGTCCGCAATGGTTCGGAAACTGGAGTCGATAAGGGGAATAAACTCCTGGACAAACATATCCATGTAGTTGAAGGACCCGTCATAGCGATTTACGTAATAACTCTGGAACCCCATGGGATAGACATAGATCATCTTTTCCAAGCCGGCATCCTCCAAATCAGTAATACGTTCCCGGGCGTGAAGCCACTCTCCGTTCCAGGAGTTCTGGTTGTCTCCATAGCCATGCAGCATATAGACTACGGCGTAACGCTGATCGGTTTTTTCGTAATAATCACGCGGGAGCAGGACGGAATAGCGGATGTCCATATCCAGTATTGTACTCTCAAGCACCAGATCCCGAAGATACAGCTCATGTGCTTCCGGCTGGGGATCACTAGGCGTATTATCCCCGGGTTTTTGCTCCTCTTCGGGGACTTCCGTTTCTTGAGACGGCTTTTTATCGGTAGCATTCTCCTTTGCACTGGTGCAACCGCTGGAAGAAAACAGCGTAGCAAAGATGCAAATCAAGCTAATGAAATTACTCTGAATCATACACAACCATTTCTGAGGCATACAGTTCATAATCTGGGCGAGGATTGTTCAGGCGGAGGGTAAGCACATGCTGCCCACTGCCAAAGCAGTAGGTGCTAAAGATCTCATACTTCCGCTTGATATAATCAATCGGCATAGTAAAGTGTTCAATCTCTTCTCCGTCCAGGAGGGCCGTGACATCTGCTACATAGCTGTCATCGGCGTGGCCAGTTTTGCGGACGCTTCCTTCCACTACAATGCCGTTACCCTGGAAAGGAAGGTCCACCGAGGTGGTGAATGCCTTTTTGAGGACACGTTTTTCTACAGGTTTGATGCCTTCGAAGCATTGTTCATAGCGGACGGTCTCAGGCGTCTCTACAGTAAATAAGATGCAATTTTCACTGCTTTCGTTGCAAGAAATTAACAAATCGTAATTGGCCTTGCAAACTTGTTCCAGGGAAAGGGACGTGTAAGGGAAGGGGATGTCCTTGATGCGCTCGGCACCCTTCTTCCATTCTTCGGGGATGGCGCTGTAGCCGTACATCACACCCAGGATGCCGGCGGCCGATGCCGGGTTACAGTCGGAGTCGTTGCCGCAGCGGGTGGAAATGTCCATCGTTTTATAGAAATCTCCTTCGCCATATAGCAGGCCGATGACCACGAAGGCGCTGTTGATGGTGGCGTCGATGTTGAAGCCGTTCCAGACGCCTTCCGGGCAGCCTACGTCGTTGGCGTGGCGGTTGGTCACCTCGAACCAGCACTGCTTCCAATCATCGGGATACTGCTTCCAGTATTTGATGACATCGGCAATGGTGCTATGGAACTTGGTGCCCTCCGGAATGGTCTTCAAAGCTTCGGTGACGATGGTCGGGATGTCCTGGCACACATAGGCCAGGCAGTACATGGCGCCGATATAGACGCCTCCGTACCAGCCGTCGCCATAGTTCATGATGTGGCCGATGCGGTCACTCAGTACGCTGGCCTTGTTTACCTGTCCGGGATAGAGCATACCGATGAAGTCGGCCTCGATTTGGAAGTCGATGTCATCGGCATGGGGATTATATTTCCAATGTCCGCTTTCCGGAGCGCCGCGACCGTTCAGAATGTTGTACCGGGCGGCCTGGTTGGCGTGCCAAAGCTTGTAGTCGGCATAGGCAAAAGCGTTGGCATAAGCGTCGATAGGCGCGTCCAGACCCTCTTTGAGCATTGTCTCCAGGAAGGTGAGGTCCATATAGACATCGTCGTACAGGCCGGGATCCTCGATGTAGGTGTCATAGATGTAGTCGTCGTACCAGGGGATGGGAATCTCATCCATGATGAGCCCGCCCTTGTACTTGAACTCCGTGGGACCGCCGTAAGTGCAGCCGATGGTCTGGCCGTACCAGCCGCCCCGGATCTTGTCCATCAGGGTAGCCTGGTCCATCCGCACAGTTTCCCCATAGGGAACCTTGGGCGCCTGGGAACAGGCGACCAGCAGCATCGCAAGCGGTATAAGCAGTTTCTTCATCTAATTATGGTAATAAGTGTCCGTATTCTGTTTCTGGCTATAGTACTGGATGGCGTTGATACGCAGCAAGTAAGTGTCCGGCAGGGGATTGCGCCATACCATCTTCACGTGGTGACGGCCTTCCTGCATCTGGTATTTCCAGGCGGGTTCCAGTTTGCGGGAGGTGCCTTTCATGGGCAGGAGGGAAACCTGGTCCAGTTCTCCGTCAATCCATACCTCGATTTCGGCCACATACGGGTCATTCTCTTCGGCCAGGGCGAAGACTTCGCTGCCCACGTGCTTCTTGGACACGCGCGCGGCGTAATCGGCCGTAATGCCCCGCAGGCACACCAGATTGCCCCAGATGACAAAGCCGTTACCGGAGAAGTCAAACTCATAGACGTCGGACATCCAGTGGTCCTTCTGGTCCCGCATCAGGGGATAGGTGTCCACGAAGTTCCGTTCCAGAGGAAGCACTTCAGGCCGGCTTACGGGAATGGTGACGCTGTCTTCGGTGACGTTTCCGCCATTCTTGGCAATGAGCTGGAGCGCGTGGTTGAAGGAGTATTGGCTACCCTTGGCCAGGGACACGTCGGTGCCTTCGAAATCCAGGTTCCAGATTTCCATCACCGGGTCTTTCCAGAAGGCCGGCATGTTCTCCAGACCCAGCACTACGCCCAGCACGCCACCCACGGTGGCCGGATTGCAGTCGGAATCCTGTCCGCAACGGGTGGAGATTTCCAGGGATTTGCCAAAGTCACCGCCGCCGTAAAGGAGGCCCATCGCCACATAGGCGCTGTTCAGTTTTGCGTCGATGTCAAAGCTCAGGCTTACGCCCTTGGGGCAGCCGGTGTCCAGGCCCCATTTCTTGAGCACCTGGAACCAGCAGTCTTTCCAGTCAGGATATTGCTTGTGCCATACGCGTACGTCGTTGAGGCACTGCCAGAAGGTGCTCTCCTGCGGAATGGCCTCCAGGGCCATGTCAACAATGCGGACGGGGTCATTCTCCACGAAGGCGGCACTGTACAGGCCGGCCACGAAGGCACCGCCGTAGAAGCCGTCTCCGCTGTTCATGATATGACCTACGCGGGAGGCGATATCCAGGGCTTCCGGAACCATGCCAGGAGCCATCAGGCCCACGAAATCGGCCTCGATCTGGAAGTCCAGGTCATCGGCGTGCGGGTTGTTGATCCAGTTACCGGATGCGGGCGGCATTATGCCCTGGCGCACATTGTACCGGCCTGCCTGATTGGCGTGGGCCAGGTGGTAAGGTGCGTAGGCAAAACGCAGGGCCAGTTGCTCGGCCGTGGCGTCCAACCCCAGCTGTTCGAAGGCTTCGGCAAAGGTGAGGTCGTTGTAAACGTCGTCAAACAGGCCGGGTTTGCGGTCCCACCAGTGCTTCACATAGCCTTCTCCCCAGCCGATGGGAATCTCTTCGGGGATGATGGTGCCGCAGAACTTGAATTCCGTGGGGGCGCCATACACCACGCCGATGGTCTGACCAGCCCAGCCGCCCATAATCTTGTCCATAAGGGCATCCTTGGACAGGGTCACCGACTCCGGTGCCTTGGGAGCGGCGCAGGCTGTGAGCAGCGCCACCAGCAGTATGCAAAAGCTATTGCGCTTCATAAACTTCCAGTTCAGTAATAGAGATAAAGGCCGATACGTCCTTGGTGTACTTGTTCCAGTGGATGAGCACGGCATCGTCGCCGATGACGCGGATGGCCGTTGTCGTCACCTTAGGGAAGGTGAAGATGAATTCGCCGTTGTGCGGCTGGAAGAAGACTTCGTCGCAATACGGCCAAGCCGGGGTAACGGTGGCGTCCTGCACGGGCTGCCATTTACCGTTTTCGTCCAGATATTCCACGTGGAGGTTGCTGTACCAGCCGCCGAATTCCTCCAGCGGTCCATAGTGGAACGATACCATATCGGTGGTGACGGGCTTGTCCCAGCGATAGCCGAAGTAATCCTGCTTGGGCGCGTTGGACTTGCTGCCCAGGGAATAGAAGGCTGCTCCGGGGCCGCCTACGACACCGTCGTTGATGACATCGACGGTATAGGCACGATAGGAAACCGGAATGGTGAGCCAGCAGGAATCCAGGGTGGCACGGTCGGTCTCACGGGTGAGGGCCAGGATTTCATTGGCTTCGCGGGCCAGGTTGCGCCCGTGCTTTTCAGGCAGGGTGAAGGTGGCGGCGGGTTCCTGGGCCGGTTTGAAGGTGGCCTTGGGATTGATGGTATAGATCTTTTCGCCGTTCTCTTCCCGGACGGATCCGCCACGGGCCAGGATAATCTTTTCGGCCAGCACTACGGTACGCTCGATGATATCTTCGATGGAGGCGTCGGGCATATCGTAGCGCGTCACGTTGATGTAGCGGTCGTTAAAGGGCTTGGTCCAGTGCTCGAAAGGCATGGCGCGGTCCAGCGGAACGCCGCCTACGCCGTTGATGACGCCCAGGAGGCCGCACATCGTGGCGGTCTGGTTGTCGCAGTCGAAGCCCATGGCACAACCGATGAGGAGGGTCTTTTCAATGTCTCCGTCGCCGTATAGCAGGGAGAGGATCCCCATCGCGCCGTTGAGGTCGGCATTCCAGATGCTCTTGGTGATGTCGGGCTCGTTTACATAGAGCTCATCGGCAATCACCTTACGGGAAGCCTTCCAGTCGTCGGGGTTCTTCTGCCACAGGTCCAGGCATTCGTCGATGATATGGCGGAAACGGTCTCCCTGGGGGAGATATTCCTTGGCGTGGCGGATGAGTGTGGGAATGTCGCTCTCGAAGAAGGCCTCGGAGTACATGGCGCCATATACCACGGTAGGGGAGACAGCCCAGTCGTCGGAGGTGATGCGGGCAGCCCAGTCGGAGATGGCGGCAGCATACTTGGGCATGCCGGGAGCCGTGTAGGCCCAAATCTCGTTGATGAGCTGGGGGTCGATCTGGAACCAGTGCGGGTTGTATTCCTTCTTGCCGGTGTAAGGCGGCGTGAAACCATAGTGCATCAGGCCCAGGGCGGCGCGGTTGGCCAGCCATACCCGGTCACGGATATGGTACATCCAGCCTTCCTTCACCTGCTGGTAAGTGATGTCGATGCCATACTTCTCCATCATCAGGAGATAGAGGTATTCCACATCGGTGTCATCGTCGGAGAAAGCACCGTCCACGGCGGCCATCTTGGTCATGGCCTTGTTGAAGACGAAGGGACCTTCGCCGGGTTCATCGACAAACTTGTTCTCGTATTCAAGTCCATAGATATTACCTACCATCTGGCCCAGCCAGGCGCCGGCAATCTTGTCCTTGAGCTGCGTGCGGGTAATCTCCAGCGGCTTTTGGGCGCAGGAGGCCAGCAGCAGGAGGGAAAGGGTTATGAAAAGATACTTTTTCATTGTACGTCTGATGCGCTGGAATAACCGGGATTCTGTTGAAGTTTGGGATTGGCGCCTCTCATTTCTTCGGGGATGGGAAGCAGAAGCTCTCTTTCGGGACCGGCTTCCTTGCACCACCAGGCGTCCAAGTATTTGCCGAAGCGGATCAGGTCCTGACGGCTCCAGCCTTCCATGCACAGCTCATGTTGACGTTCAATCAAGAGATTATCCAGGGTAAGGTTGGCTGCCGTTATCGGAGACAGACCTGCACGTGTGCGGATGTCCTTGAACTCCTGGACGCCTGCGGCCGTTCCTATCAGACCTTGGCGCACCAAAGCTTCTACGTACATGAGGACAACATCGGCATAACGGAAAAGGATAAAATCGTTTTCCATGCTCACCTGATAGCTGGTGAGGCTACCGTCGTTCTGATAAGTCCACTTGATGATGCGGGCACCATCGGTACGGGACAGACCATAGGAGAATTTGGAGGGATCGATATTGATGTCTTCCAGAATATAGTCCCTGTAAACAGGCTCTCCTTTCTTGTTCACGCCGATAGAGATACGCCACTTGTTTCCGTTCAAATCGTAAACCTGACCATAAAGCCATGAGTCTTTTTTCCGGGTATCGGCAGCATCGTAAGTGGCCATGAAGTCAGGTTGGCCGATAAAGGCTCCGTTCCAAGTACCGCTGACGTTCCAGATTTTCTCACAGTCGGCGTTAAGGGTAAGACAGAAGGGATAGAAGGCGTTGCGGTCCGATGTCGTTATGCCGGTGCTATAGGGGATGGCAAAAATGGCTTCGGTAGAATTTTCATTGTGTACTTCGAAATTCTCTTTGTAAGTTTTGGTGAGCTGGAAGTGACCTGCGTCCATGATGGCTTTGCATTGGGCGGCAGCTTCGGCCCACATTTCTTTCCCGACCCAAACCTTGGCGTTCAGGTACAGCTTCGCAAGCAGGAAGTGTGCGGCATCCTGGGTAAGCCGACCATAATTGCTTGCACTGGGAGCGGCATCCAACTTGCCCATATTATCTTTGATTTCTTTCTCGATAAAGTCAAAGAAGAAATCCCGGCCCTTGACATCCGGATAGCCTTCCTGCTTCTTGTCCACAGAATAAGGGATATTTCCCCAGCAGTCCATGGCCAGCAAGTAGCAATAGGCGCGAAGGACCTTCATTTCGGCCACAATCTTTTCTTTGGCAGCATTCATTTCGCCAGATTTTTCCACCTCATATATAACGTCGTTACATCCGGCGATTACATTAAAGCAGAACTCCCAGGCGGTGCGGATGAGCTTGTTGTTGGTTTGCATCTTGTGGGTCTGAATCTCCCGGTAGCGGGGTTCTGACCAGCTGCCATTGTAGGATTTAGGGACGGCTACCTCATTGCTCAACTGCATGATGAGCGTCCACATGCTCTGTTCCGTTCCCCAGTTTTGCAGCAAGGTGTAAGGACGTGCGCTGTAAGTGGTCAGTTGGGCTTCGGACTTGAAAAACTCCTCCTTGGGTAACTGGGAATAGATGGTCTCGTCCAGGTTGGTGCAGGCTGCCGACATGCAGGCTGCAATTCCAAGCATATAGATATACTTTTTCATGGCGGTCACATTTTAGAAGGTTATCGAGGCTCCCAGGGTGAAGGTACGGGTACGAGGGTAATAGCTTAGCGGAGCGATGCCGGGAGCCAGGCCGGTCAGGGAAACTTCAGGGTCGACACCCGTGTATCCGGTAAGAATAAAGACGTTCTGTGCCGTGGCATATACGCGGAGTCCCTTGATGAAGTTGGTATTGAGAGGGATGTTGTAGGTGAGGGAGACGTTATCCAGTTTCAAATAGGTGGCATCTTCCAGATATTTGGAAGAATACACAACGCCACCGGTATAACTTTGGTCATACAGCCAGGATTCCTGAATGTTTTGCAGACCCATGTTGGTAATGTTCTCATAAACACCACGCATCTGGTTGAGCACCTTTCCGCCGATGGAGGCCCGGAACGTAGCACTTAAGCTCAGGTTGCCCCAGCGCAGGCTGTTGCTCCATCCGAGGCTGAAATCCGGATAGGCACTGCCCAGCCGCACCCATTCGTTTTCATCGTCAGTGGAAACGATGGCATTGCCGGTCTTTTCATCCACGCCCTGATATATAGGACCGTAGAAACTGCCCAGGCTCTCGCCTTCCATCAGACGCTGGCTGTAAACACCCAGCGGAGTGTTTACCCAGCCAATTCTGTATTCCTGTCCCTGAAACTCTTCGTTGGTGAATTTGATGAGCTTATTGGAGTTACGGGAGAAAATGAATGTGGTGTTCCACTCCCAGTTCCTGGTTTTCACCGGGATGGCGTTGATGGTAACTTCGATACCGCTGTTACTGATAGAGCCTACATTGGTAAAGAAGGACTTATAGTCATAGGGAGGAACAGGAACCGCATAGTCGTAGAGCAGATCAGTCGTAAGGCGGTAATAATAGTCGATGGTTCCGCCTAAACGGCCATCGAGGACGCTGATGTCCACGCCCACATTGAATTCTGACTTCTTTTCCCATCCCAGGTTCGGGTTGGCATTGCTGGCCGGAACGTAGGTGTTGTACCACCTGCCGTTGGAGTAATAGTGTCCATTGGTGGACATCAGGAAAAGGGAACGGTAGTTATCGAAGTCCTGGTTGCCGGTGACACCGTAACCTGCACGGAGCTTCAGTTCGTTCAGCCATGTAACCTCTTTCATGAAGTTTTCCTGCGTAATGCGCCAACCCAGGCTCACGGCCGGGAACCAACCCCATTTGTTTTGGGCGCCGAATCGCGAAGATCCGTCCCTTCTCAAAGAAACAGAGGCCAGATATTTGTCGGCATAATTATACATTACACGACCAAAGAAAGCGACGTATTTGCTGGAAGAACGGGATGAACTCATCTGTGCCATTCCGTCCTGCAACGCGTAGCCGGAACCGATATTATCTGTCCCGAAGAAGTCTGTGTCATAACTATAGTTGTACATGTAGGAACCCCGGTAGCCACGCGTCTGATAGGTGTAACCCAAAATGGCCTGGAGGTTGTGATTGCCAAAACTATTGTTATAATTGAGCGTTGTCTCATACTGGAGATCGGTAGATATCGAATTCTCAATTTCGGCCGACCCCATCATTCCAGTTTCGCCCGGGTAATACCGGGTCTTATAATCACGGCTTTCGCGCCGGGTAATTCCATAGCTTATGAAATTGTCCCACTTGAGACCCTTGACGGGTTTGATGTTCAGGGTAGCGCGTCCGTTGGCTCCAATCACGTCGACGTCCGTTTCTCCATTCCGCTCGTTGAGCATCGCTACTGGATTGTAGTAGTCCATGGCCGTTACCGTAAAGTATCCGCCATTCTCCGTATCGCTTGGATCGTAGACGTATTCGGTGGGATTATGGAAGAAAGCCTGACGGAAGATACCGGAGCGGGTTCCGTTATATTTACGCTTGGTATAGCTCAGGTTGTAGTCAAATACGAGCCAGCCTTCCAGGGCTTCCTGGTGGATATTCGTTTTGACGAGATACTTGCTGACATCGTTTTTCTTCAGGATACCCTGGTTTTGTTCTATGTTCAAGACAGTACGGTGACTGAACTTTTCCGATCCTCCGGAGATGGCCAGACTGTGCTTGTGGCTGATGGGCGTGCGGGTGATTTGTTCGAACCAGTCTGTCTCGCCGCCGTAAAGATACGCTTCACCCCCATTGACATAGGCCGTTACGGCTTCTCTGAACTGTTTGGCATTCATGGGTTTGGCCCGTGACAGGACCGTCTGGACAGATACTTGTCCGTCATATTCCACACTGGTGCGGCCGGATTGGGCCCTTTTGGTGGTGATGATAATCACACCATTGGTGCCGCGAGTACCATAAATAGCAGCTGCGGAACCATCCTTGAGCACGTCGATGGTTTCCACTTCCTGGAAGTTGATGGTGCTTAAGTCGGCATCCACTACACCGTCGATGATAATCAGCGGTCCCTGACCGGCGCTCAATGTGTTGGTACCGCGGAGCAGTATCTCGAAGGATCCGTTGGGATCACCGCCATTGGGATTCGTGATTTGCAGACCGGCTACTTTTCCCTGCAGCATGCCAGCGGGGCTGTTATAAGCGCCCCTGTCGAAATCTTCGCTGCGGAGGCTGGTCACCGAACCGGTCACTTCCTTTTTGGTAGTTGTGCCGTAACCGATGGCGACAGACTCATTGAGCATGGTGGCCTCTGACGGGCGCATGTTAATGTTGTATTGGGAAGTGCCTGTAACGGTAAAGACATAATCGTCAAATCCTAAATAGGAGACGGTGATCTCCTGGCCTTGAGAGGCACTGAGGGAGAACTTGCCGTTAGAATCTGTAATGGCGTAGGCATTGCTTCCAGCTACAACCAATGTGGCACCGGGAAGCGGTTCTGACCGGTCATCCTGAACTGTTCCGGATATTGTTTTGTTTTGTGCATTGGCGCCCAACCCTATCAGGAGGAGTGCAGCAACCAGCGTAAATCTTTTCAAAGCATTCATAGCGCGCTTACCTTAAATTATATTACATGCCGGCGATCACTACGCAGCCCAGACCGGCGATGAACAGGCCGAACATGAGGGCCAGCAGGCCGTACACCTGCTTGGGAGCGCCTTTGAATTCCTTCCAGATGAACACGCCCCAGATGGCGGCGATCATGGGAGCGCCCTGACCCAGGGCGTAGGAGACGGCGGCACCGGCCTCACCGGCGCTGATGTAGTTGAGGGAAGTACCCAGTGCCCAGATGGCACCGCCCAGCATACCCACCAGATGGGTTTTGAAGTTGCCGGCGAAGTACTGCTTGTAAGTGACAGGCTCTCCCACGAAGGGTTTCTTCATCACGATGGTGTTCACGATGAAGTTGCTCAGGAACACGCCCAGGGCGAAAATGACCATGGCGGTGTAGGGAGTGAGCTTGCCGGCGGCCGGGTGGCGGAAGTCGGCGAGGTCCACACCATTATATACCAGAGCGCTGAAGAAGGACATGATAAGACCGGCGAGAACGGCCAGGATGATACCCTTGCGGTTCTGCTTGGGGTCACGCTGCTCGTTGGACACTTTGCCGGAGGCTACGCCGTTGCAGATGACGGCCGCCACCACCAGCGCTACGCCCAGCCAGAGCAGCTTGGTATTCTGTCCCTCTACGGGATGCAGGAGCAGGTTGTTCAACACACCCATTACCAGCGCGATACCTACGCCCAGCGGGAAGGCCACGGCCAGGCCCGCGATAGAAGTAGAAGCGCTTAACAGGATGTTGGATACGTTGAAGACGACAGCGCCCAGCAGGACCCAGCCGATGCTGGCCCAGTCGGCCTGGGCGATATCCTGCAGGAAAGGACGTCCTTCAGTGCCGATGCTGCCGGCGGTAAAGGCCAGCAGGAGAGAGAAGAGCACCATGCCGATGACGTAATCCCAGTAGAAGAGTTCATAACGCCAACTTTTGGCGGCCAGTTTCTGGGTGTTGCCCCAGGAGCCCCAACAAAGCATGGTAACGAAGCAGAATACAACTGCCAGAGTGTAACTTCCTACAATGAACATAGTCTTATCCTTTAAATATTAATATCTTTTCTGAACGGGATGGAATTCTGTGCGCCCATCTTCTGGACGGTGAGGGCCGATGCCGCACAGGCGAACTCGACGGCTTCCTTAAGGCTCTTGCCTTCGCTGACAGCTACGCACAGGGCGCCGCAGAAAGTGTCTCCGGCAGCGGTGGTGTCCACGGCCTTCACCTCGTGGGCGGGAACGAAAGTGGCAGGGCCGCCGTCGCAGATGAGCGCGCCCTTGCTGCCCATGGTGACGATGAGTTTGCCCACGCCTTTCTGCTGCATGGCTTTGGCGGCAACTTCGGCCGTTTCCTTATCGGTTACGGGAAGCCCGCTGAAGGTGGACAGCTCGGTCTCGTTGGGAATAAAGAGGTCGATATAGCGGAAGATCTCTTCCGGAAGCGCGCAGGCGGGTGCCGGATTCAGCACCACGGTGGCGCCGGCTTCGTGGGCCATCTTGGCGGCCTTGAGGACGGTAGGGATGGGGCTTTCCAGCTGAAGCAGGAGAATATCGCAATTGAGGATAGCCTGCTTGGAAGCTTCGATATCGGCCTCCGTAAAGTCCCCATTGGCGCCGGAGGCTACCACGATACAGTTCTCGGCGTGGCTGTCTACATAGATAAGCGCTACGCCGGAGGGGAGGAGGGAGCGGAGGATGCCGCTGGTGTCGAGCCCTTCCTTTTTATAATGCTCGATGGCGTTGTCTCCGAACATGTCCTGTCCCACTTTGCAGATAAACTGGACATTGCCGCCCAGACGTTGTGCCGCCACGGCCTGGTTGGCACCCTTGCCGCCGGCTCCCATGGTGAAGACGCCGCCCAGAACGGTTTCTCCCGGGCGGGGAAGTTCCTGTGTTTTGGCAGTCATATCCGTGTTACTGCTGCCAATGACCAGAATTCGCTTGTTATTCATAGGCCAAGTGTTATTAATAGCGGTTTTGAATGGTTTGCGCAAACGATTGCGCTATTCCTAGGAGCAAAGTTAGAAAAAAATTTTGAATATTCGACTTTTATTTGAAATAAATTGAACAATTCTCTATATTTGTGCCGGATTTTTTATGGAGAAGAACAATATATTCACCATTTCGGAGAAAACCGGGTATTCTGCTACCACGGTTTCCCGTGTGCTCTCCGGAAAGGCACATAAGTACCGCATCAGCCAGGCCGCCATCGACCGCATTACACAGGAGGCCGACCGCTGTAACTATCGGCCCAACCTGGTGGCGCAGTCGCTCCGTACCCAAAAATCCCAGACCATCGGCCTGCTGGTTCCGGGCATCGAGAACCCATTCTTTGCAACCTTGTCTGCCATCGTCATAGAAGTGCTTGGCGCGCGCGGATACCATACGCTCCTGGCCGACTCCGGTGAGTCCGAGCAGGAGGAGAGGGAAGCGTTGCGCATGTTCCAGAGTCGCAGTGTCGATGGCATCATCTGCATCCCGGTATCTTCTTCTCCGGCCCTGCATGAGGAAATCGGCCGAAAGATTCCCTTGGTGCTGCTGGACCGTTATTTCCGGGAGACAAAACTCTCCTATGTGTGCACGGACAACTACGCCGGAGCTTACATGGCTACGGAGTATCTGCTGCAAAAAGGCTACCGGCGTATCCTCGCTATTCAGGGCGTGCCGGCCTCCATGCCTAATCAGGAGCGCGCGCGTGGTTTTTTGTCGGCCGTGGAAAAGGCCGGCGCCAGCGGCAGCGTGGTGGGGGACGCTTTCTCGGTGGATAATGGCTTCAGGGAGACTCAGAAGGCTTTTAGCGCCTCTCAGCCCCCCTACGATGCCATCTTTGCATTCAGCTCCACCATCCTTCTGGGAACCATCCAGGCTTTGCGCCAGCTTCAGTTGCGACCCCTCCGGGATGTGGGCGTCATTTCTTTCGATAATAACGGGTTCCTGGATTTCCTGGATCCGGCTGTTACCCGCGTGGAGCAGCCTTTGCGGGAGGCGGGCAGTCAGGCGGTGGAAACCCTTTTTGCCATTATGGATGCCCGCAGGCGGTCTCTTCCGGAGCCGGCTCCCCGCCAGTTACTGATTCCACCTACCCTTGTGGTACGGGACAGCTGTTAGTTTTTCACAGTTTCCATAATTGCCGATACCTCCGATCTTGCAGGTATTGCAATTCTTCTCCCACTCGGCAACCCTTACGGGGCAGGAGTGCCAGGTATTCTTTTTTATAAGGGGAGTCAGATTCTTGGATGCGGTCTCTCAGGCGGGTTTTGAGGCGGCTGGCATCTGCCGGACAGCGCAGGTTCAGCAGCCTGGCGATAAAATCATTGGTGAAACCTGCAGCGGAATAAGAGAATACCAGGATGGATTTCCAGGAGATGGTGGGAAAGTCCTCCCGCAGCCGGGAGAGAATGCCGTGCATGTGATGTTCCATCTTTTCCTGAAGCAGTCCCGGACCTGCCTTGCTTCCCAGAAACTTTTGGAGTACTTCCATGCATCTTTCGCGTCGATACGCATCGGTGTAGTGCATTTCCTCCGCTTCCATCCATTGATTGGCAAATACGGCCAGGGTAACCAACTCATGATGCATGAATACGCTTTGCAGCTTTCTGCGGGTGCTGCGTCCCATTTTTAGATCTGTTTTCATGATACTTTAGCGTTAAAAAATTGGTGCGCTAAAGTAGCCGAAAGAGGACACAAAAAAAGCAGCCCCGAAGAGCTGCTTTTTAACAAAGTACGATGTAAATCCCTTAGTCCTTAGCCGGCTTGCGGGCAGAGTACATAATCTTAAGGGCGGAGCAGCGACGCAGCTCCTGTTTTACATCGGAGACGATACCCATGCGGACGTCCTGGTCCACCTTGAGGTTCACGGTCATCAGGGACCGCTCTGCCTCGGACATGGCGTCACGCTCTGCGGCGATAAAGTCGCGGATATCTGCAACTGTCTTGAAAGAGTCGTTGAGCTGGATACGGGCATCAGTACCGTACATAGCCTGATACTGCAGGGTAGGGGAACCGATGAGGATATTGGCGCTCAGGTCTTTTCTCTCCAATTTGGCGACTTCGGAGGCGACAGGCATGGTTACCTTCACCTTTTGCTCTGTTTCACGCATCTGCGTGGTCACCATAAAGAAGAACAGGAGCATGAACACGATATCGGACAGGGAGTTCGATGATGCCTCCGGGACTTCCTTTTTATTGCTGGAACTTCCAAATTTTGACATGATTTTACCTCCTACTATTTTTTACCGGTATCCTTAGGTTCTGCCTCGGAGATGTTCTGAGGCACAGCCTTCTTAACAATGTCTTGCTCTTCTTCGGTGAGTTTGGAGAACTTCTTGCCGAAGTTGGCTCTGGAGAAGTCGTCGCGGAGTTCGTTCACGGCCTTTACCAGCTCATTCTGTACCTGGAGGTATGCCTGATAACTGGTACCACGGTCGTTCTGCAGGGAGATAACGCCCTTGGAGACCATGTAGGTTTTGCCTTCAATTTCCTTGGCCTCTTTTTCAGGGAGGTTGGGGTCATTGGCGGGGTTGGTGAGGAACTCTTTGATTTTGTCTTTCAAGTATAAGATATCCATGGGCTCGCTACCGGCAAACAACTTATCGGCAGAGTTGATTCTGACGATGATGATGTTACGGCGGTTAACCTTCTGGTCCTGGGCTTGTTTTTCGTCCGGGATCGGGGGAAGGCGGCGCTGCAGACCTGACTGGTCCCCCATGGTGGTAGTCATGAGGAAGTAGCACAGCAACAGGAAAGCAATGTCAGCCGTGGATCCGATTGTTCCGATTTTTCTTCTTGCCATGGTTTCTCTTATTTTTTGCGGAGGGCCATAATGACTTCACCTGCGATAATCGAAAGGACGGCGCAGCCACCTACGATGTAAGCGAGGTTGAGGATGGTGTCGGTCATTTTGAGCTCATTGGCGGAGGGAGGGACGGGACCGGAGAATCCGACTGCCGGGTTGCCCGGGGAAATCAGATACACCAGGCCGGCCAGCACAGCTGCACCGAGCACATAGATGCCGAGTTTAACAAGACTCTTAGGGTCGGTGATGGCGCGGATGTAGATACCCACGCAGATCACGGCTGCGAGAGCGATGCCCAGAACGGTATATGCCCAGCCAAGGAGCACATTCGTTGCGGCACCGTCATTGGCCTCGAATCCCGTTAAGAAACCCCAGACCAGCACGCAGACGCTCAGGCCCATGAGGACCCAGAGGACGATCTTGAAAATTTTAGCGTATTTCTGGTTTTCCATTGTAATTGGAATTTAAGGGGTTACTTATTTCTTCTTGTTGAATTTTACCATAGCGTCCACGAAGCGGATGGAAGAGTCTTCCATGTCGATGGACAGAGCGTCGATCTTGGCAATGATGTAGTTGTAGAAGATCTGGAGGATCATAGCAACGATGAGACCACCCACAGTGGTGATGAGGGCCACCTTCATACCGCCAGCAACAACGTTCGGGGAAATATCACCGGCTGCCTGGATGGCGTCGAAGGCCTGGATCATACCGATAACGGTACCGAGGAATCCCAGGGACGGGGCGATACCGATGAACAGAGCCAGCCAGCTGAGGCCGTTCTCCATGAGGCTCATCTGAACACCGCCATAGGAAACGATGGTCTTCTCCACTACATCTACGCCCTGGTCTGCGCGGAGCAGGCCCTGATAGAAGATGCTGGCCACGGGGCCACGGGTTTCACGGCATACTTTCTTTGCTTCTTCGATACCGCCTTTTTCAAGAGCAGCTTCCACAGCCTCGAGGAGCTTGGTGGTGTTGGTCTTGGAGAAAGCCAGGTACAGGATGCGCTCGATAGCGATAGCCATACCAAGGATAAGGCAGATGATGATCAGGGACATGAAGCCTGCACCACCTTCGATGAACTTGGTCTTAAGAGCCTGGTGGAGGGGAACTTCCTCACCGGAACCGGCGAACAGGTCCACAACCTCTTCAGCTTCTTCTACCTGCTGAGCAGCGGCGGGGGCAGCAGCCTCCTCCTGAGCGGAAGCGATGTTTGCAGTGAAGGTCATAAGACCGGCGACTGCCAAAAACATGAAAAACTTTTTCATAATCGTTTTTGTGTTGTTAGTTATTAAGTTGAATTAGTTAATGAATTTATTGTCTCATTTGGTCGTGCAATTTAGGAAATATTTTCCGAATTCCCAATTTTATTTGCTTATTTCGCCGCAAAGGTCCTTTTCTAACATGGTTTTCACCCACTTGTCATTCTCGCTCCGTCCCATGAGTGAAAACAGTTTTCCCAGGGCGGCTTCCGTGGTGATATCGGCCCCGGAAAGGACGCCTACATTCTTGAGACTGGCACCGGTGGCATATAAGTCCATGTTCACGGTACCCGCTTTGCACTGCGTTACATTCAGCAGGATCTTTCCCTCGTCGCTGGCTTGCTTCACCAAATCCAGGAACCAGGGTTTGGACAGGGCGTTGCCGGAGCCATAGGTTTCGATGATACAGGCGCGCGTCTGCGGGTCTGCAACTACGGCGCGCATCACCTGCGGCGTCATGCCCGGGTGTACCTTAAGGATGGCTACGCGCGTATCCAGCTGGGTTTGTACCCGCAGCATGGTATCCCAGTACACGGGTTTGCGGATGATATCCGTGTTGTAGCGGATGTTGATCCCGGCCTCCGCCAGCGGCGGGCAGTTGGGGGAGGCGAAGGCGTTGAAGGCCTCTGCGCTATATTTGGTGGAGCGGTTGCCCCGCAGCAGCTTGGAATCAAAGAAAATGCACACCTCAGGTACCCGTGCGTGCCCTTCATGGTCCTTGGCGGCGGCAATTTCCACGGCCGATATCAGGTTCTCCTTCCCGTCCGTACGCGGTACGCCGATGGGCAGCTGGCTCCCGGTAAAGATAACCGGTTTGGTGAGCCCTTCCAGCATGAAGCTCAGGGCCGATGCGCTGTAGGCCATGGTGTCCGTGCCGTGCAGGACCACAAAGCCGTCGTAGTCCTCGTAGCGCTCGCTGATAAGCTGAGCCAGTTGCACCCAGATGGACGGCTCCATGTCGGAAGAGTCGATGAGCGGGTCGAAGGTATACGAGTCGATGCGTACGTCGAACTTGTTCAGTTCCGGCACTTCGTCCTTGATCTGGCTGAAGTCGAAGGGCTTCAGGGTGCCGTCCTGCGGGTCTTCCTTCATGCCGATGGTGCCACCGGTGTAAATAATGAGAATGGACGATTTCATATGGCAAACAAGCGTTTTGCGTTATCTGTGGTAATAGTTTCTATTTCGTTCAGGTTCAGGCCTTTAATCTCTGCCAGGCGGGCGGCGACGAGCGGAAGGTAGGCACTCTCGTTGCGTTTTCCGCGATAGGGGACGGGGGCCAGGTAGGGGGCGTCGGTCTCCAGAAGGATGTGCTCCATGGGAATGCGGGCCACGACGGCGGGCAGGGAAGCGTTTTTGAAAGTGAGCACCCCGCCGATCCCCACGGAGAAGTCTCCGCTCCGGTTGGCACGCCGGTAAACCTCATAGCTTCCGGAGAAGCAATGCAGGTTGCCCCTGAGGTGCAGGTGGGCGCAGTCTTCCAGCACGGTAAAAAAGTCCTCCCAGGCATCCCTGAGGTGGATATTTACCGGCAAGTCCAGCTTGGCTGCCAGCTCAAACTGCAGCCGCAGCACTTCCTTCTGTTCCCGGGCAAATTCCTTCCCCTCATGGTAATCTAAGCCTATCTCGCCAATGGCGGTAAACGCCATTGGCTTTAAACCCGTTTCACTCTCTGGGGGCCTAATCCCCCAGACCCCCTGGGTCGCTTCGCTCCGAGGTGCTACATCCGACCTTTCTGTCATTCCGAGCGAAGCGAGAGAATCTCCTGCCGCTATGCGGTACACCTGCTCCAGTTCCTCCTTCCAGTTGTCGGCCGTCACGGAGCCGGGATACAGGCCCAGCATCTGGTACAGCACCCCCGGATGCCGCAGGCCTATCTCCCACATCCGGGGGCGCTCCAGCGAGTCTATATCGGCCTGAATCATTTTTCCCACGCCGGCCTCCAAAGCACGCTGAATGGCCGCCTCCGCATCCGGGAGCAGCCATTCGTCGTAAAAGTGCGTATGGGTGTCTACGAACATACCCACAAATATACAAAATAATTCCCAATTCTCATTCCCACTCCGGCGCCAGTGAGCAGCGCCGAAGCAGGTCCATCCGCACGAATCCGGCCGCTTCCAGGGTGCTGACGGCCGTCATTGTGGCGGCAAAAGGCTGGCGCATCAGGGCCGACAGTTCCTCCACCGTGACGCCCCGGTTCTTCTGGACGCCGAGACCGACGGCCCGCTCAATGGAACCGGCGCCGAACTGCCGCTCAAGCGCATCGGCAAAAACATTTGGGCCGATGACAGCCGCCTTTCGGGACGGTGCACCCAGCCCCAGGCGCGCCACCAGGTCTTCGGGCGTGGTGATAATCTCCGCCATATTCTGGTGGATGAGGGAGTTGCAGCCGGCGCTGCGGATGTCATCGACGCGTCCGGGAAGGGCATAGACGTCGCGCCCGTACTCCACCGCATAGCGTGCCGTCATGAGCGAGCCTCCCTGGCTTTTGGACTCCACCACTATTACCGCGCGCGTCAAACCGGCGATAATCCGGTTGCGGCGCAGGAAGTTGAGCGCCACCGGAGCCGTCCCCGTGGGATAATCCGTCACCAGCCCGCATCCCGGTGTTTCCACCATCTGCATCGCCAGGCGTTCATGCTGCCAAGGATAAATCTTGTCGATTCCCGTGGGAAGCACGCCAACGGTGGTCAGGCCGCATTCCAGGGCGGTTTGATGGGCAATTCCATCGGCCCCCAGCGCCATGCCGCTCACGATGCACGGCTGCACCTTGGCACGCGACAGCCCTTCCACCAGTTTCCGGCACCAGGTGCGCCCGTACGGACTGAGGTCCCGCGTGCCCACGACGCCCACCATCGGGTGCAGGTCGAAAATCTGCGTGGGCGGCGTGCTCCCGTTGAGGTAAATGCCCAGCGGCGGGTCCGGGATTTCCAGCAGCGGGGCAGGGTAGTCACTGTCCTTGTATGCCAGAAAGCGGAAACCCCGCTCCCGGATACGGGTGAGTTCACCCTTCGCCCAGTCCAGCATGGCCGGCTCCACGCGTTCAGCCAGTTCCGGATGCCCCGGTACTTCTAAATCTGGGGCGGAAAAAACGGCCGCCGCACTTCCGGTCTCTTCAATCAGGGCCATCGCCAAGCGGGGATGATACCCGAAAATCTTGTTCAGCGCACACAGCGCCACTTGCTCTTCATAATCCATCATGCGGCGAAAGTAATGCATAAAAACGAGAAACAACGCAATCGGTTGAAAGATTGCGTTGTTTCACATGTTTTTTATGCTGTTTCTACCGATTCGGTAAAAAAATTACACGATTAGAAGGGCGTCTCCGTAAGGGCCGAAGTTATATCCTTCCTTCAAAGCTTCCTCGTAGGCGGCCATCACCGGCTTGTATCCGCCGAAGGCTGCGACGCTCATGAGCATGGTGCTCTGCGGCAGGTGGAAATTGGAGACGATGGCATCCGGAACGGAATAGTCGTACGGAGGGAAGATGAACTTGTTGGTCCAGCCGTCGAAGGCATTGACCTCGTGCGTGGTGGTAACGTAGGTTTCCAGGCCGCGCATGACGGTGGCGCCGATGGCACAGACCTTCTTTCCGCCACGCTTGGCACGGTTGATAACCGCTGCGGCTTCCTCGGGGATGATGAGGCGCTCGGAGTCCATGCGGTGCTTGGAGAGGTCTTCTACATCGACACTGCGGAAATGACCGATACCCATGTGCACGGTGATGAAAGCCTTCTCGATGTCCTTGAGGATCATGCGGTTGAAGAGCTCACGGCTGAAGTGCAGGCCGGCGGCGGGAGCGCTTACTGCACCCTCGTGCTTGGCAAAGATGGTCTGGTAATTCTCGATATCCTCCGGGGTGGTCTTCTCTTTCACCCATTCCGGAACATAGGGCTCACCCAGGGCGAACAGGGCCTCCTTGAAGTCCTCGTACGGGCCGTCAAAGAGGAAACGCAGGGTACGGCCGCGGGAAGTGGTGTTGTCGATTACCTCAGCCACCATGGACTCGTCTTCACCGAAGTAAAGTTTATTGCCGATGCGGATTTTGCGGGCAGGGTCCACAATGACATCCCACAGGCGCTGCTCGCGGTTGAGTTCGCGGAGCAGGAGCACCATGATATCGGCCCCGGTCTTTTCCTTTTTACCGTACAGGCGTGCAGGAAAGACTTTGGTATCGTTGAGGACAAAGACGTCGCCTTTGCCAAAGTAGTCGATAATATCCTTGAAAAGCCGGTGTTCGATTTCGCCGGTATTTTTGTGGAGAACCATCAGACGGGCTTCGTCCCGCCAGCGGGGAGGGTTCTGGGCAATCCGATCCTGGGGAAGATCGAAGTTGAATTGTGAAAGTTTCATTTGCTCCGTTTTTTCGATACTAATATAATACGGATGATTTGGGAAAATAGTTTCACTACTTCTTGTTGTATGCATCCAGACGGGCCTGGGCACTGGCGCGATCATTCTCGGTTTCGCCGTTGGCGGCCATCAGGGCCAGGTATTTCTTCTCCAGCTTTATGTCTTTGGCCGTGCGGGCCATCAGGATGCTGTTCTTGAGGGCGGTCATGTCGTCAGGATGCTTCTTGAGCACCTGGTCGTAGTATTTGCGGGCCTTCTTGTAGTCCTTTTTTATCAAGTAGTAGGAGCCCAGGTTGTCCAGGAACAGAGGATTCTCCTTTTTGTAGGTAAGCATGTGTTCGGACAGGGATTTGAACGCTTCCATGGACGTGGGTGTGTTCATCCGGAACAGGACGGCGCAGTAATCCTGGATAAAGGCTTCGAACTGCTCCGGCGTCACCGTTCCCAGTTCATCGTGCACCCAGTCCGGCTTGCGGGTATAGTGGAAAGTCACCAGGGACTTGAGCTCCTGCAGCGTCATTTCCGGCTTTTCTTTCTCATAGGCCAGGAGCGCGTTTATCTTCAGTATCTGCCAGTCCAGGTGGTTCTGTGCCGTGGCGATAGCTTTGCCGATGGCGGCGTTGGCTTCCGCAAAGAGGGCATCGTCAAATTCGGCCACCTCGAAATAGTTCACCTTTTTGCCGGTGGAGTCCGTCATGGGGATGAGCGGTGCGTTGCCCAGGTAGCGGTCCTGCTCCATGGGGACGACGCTGGTATGCCGGCTGCGCAGGAAGCAGAAGGAGAAACGGGCGATCATTTGGTTGGGGTCTTCCGGCCAGGCGGCCTCCCATTTGTTCAGCAGGGTTTCTACGCCCAGCCCGTCCGGCCCCACGCGGCCCACCAGGTTGTTGTAGCGGCGCAGGTAGTCTTCCTTGGATTCCTGTGCGTGCAGCGGTACCAGGCACACCAGGCCCAGCAGGAGGATGAGAATACGGTTTTTCATCGGATATCCATTCTAATTCTTTTGGCTTTGGGATACAGGTTGTTACAGCGTTTCCCCAGGTTTTTCGCGGGTCCCAGCGGCAGGCCTTGGTAACAGATGGTTATAGGGCCGATGGGTGCCTCCGGTGACAGGACCAGGGCGTCGCCGTGCAAATACTGTAAGGCAGTTTGCCGGTCCACATCCCACTGGGGGAGTGCTTCCGGCGGGGAAAGGCGTTCTGCCCGGAACAGGACGAAAGGGTCGGCTGTGCGGAGGGGGTCCGGCTCTCCGTGCTTGCGCAGGACGGCGGCGTATTGTCCCTCGCCGGGAACCAGGCCCGGCAGCAGGGCGTAACCGTGGCGCGTGGGAACGGCAGGGGAGGCATCGGCCAGAACAGGGACGATGGCAGCGCCCAGTTCTTCCGCAGCCCAGGCGACGGTGTCGTCGTTTTCCAGGTGGTTGAAGGTGCAGGTGGAGTAAAGCAGGTAGCCGCCTGGCTTCAGGGTGGGCCAGATGTCGCGCAGGATGCGACGGGAACGGGCTGCGCAGAATTCCACCGTCTGCGGCGACCATTCCGCTACCGCCTGTGCGTCCTTGCGGAACATGCCTTCCCCGGAGCAGGGGACATCGGCCACAATAATGTCGAACAGGGCGTTGGCGCCAAAGGCCGACGGGTCCCGTGAAACCGTGCCCACACGGGCGTCTCCCCAGGTTTCTACGTTGCTGCGGAGCACGCCGTAACGGGCGCGCATCACCTCGTTGGAGAGCAGGGTGAAACGTTCACCCAGGCGCTCCCGGAGCGAGGCGGCCAGGTCTGTGGTTTTGCCGCCGGGCGCAGCACAGAGGTCCAGCACCGTGGCGCCTTCCTGCAGCGGAAGCTGGCGGAACACATGGCCCACAAACATGGCCGAAGTGTCCTGCACGTAATACGCGCCGGCGTGGAACAGCGGGTCCAGCGTAAACACCGGCCGCTCCTTAAGCAGGTAGCCATACGGGCTCCAGGCCACGGGCATAGCGTCCGGGAACGGGCAGGTTGGCAGTTTGGACGGATTCAGGCGGATGGAAACGGAAGGCGCCGCCTGCAGTGCTTCCAGCACCGTGGCGGCCCGCTCTGCGCCCACCGATGCGGTGAGCAGCGCCTCAAATCCCTCCGGAAACTTGATCATGCTGATTTACTTGGCCCAGTTGGCAGGGTCGAATCCCTCCGGCATTTTGCCGTTGGAAGCATCTACCAGGCCGTCCACCACTTTGTCCAGCGCTTCTTGAATCTTGCCGGAAAGCATCATCTTCATCATCAGGTTCAGGTCTGCTTCCACGCTGATCCAGAAGTCCGTTTTGTAAGGGTCCTCTTTGGCCGGTTCAAAATGCAGGACGATATGGAAAGCGAAGGGCGCGTCAAAATCCACCAGCTCGATGCGGGAGTAGGGGACACGCTGATGCACTTTAACGCCGATGTGAAAGCCCTGCACCGTGGCGGTGAGGGTGTCGTAATCGGCCGTGATCATATCCTTCTTATCCTCCGGCAGCATGCGCTGGAAGTTCTGTAAGTCCACAAAAGACATGTACATCTCGTACGGTTGACGCGAAACGATGCCGTGTTTGCTTTCGATTTCAGTCATAAGTTCGTATATTTGTGCTTGCAAAGATAGTAAAAACCATGCACAAAATCTACTTCGAGAAACGTTGCATCATTATATGTTCGCCGGAAGAGGAAGCCCTGGCCGATCCTAACTCCGTAGAATTCCACGTAGGGGAGAAGTTGAACATCCATGCCCTGGTGCGCATGTTCGAGGTCCAGGACACCTTGTCGCGCATATACATTCCCACGGACAATATCGAGAACACCTACCGGCGCATCTGCACGGAATTCAAGGAAGTGAATGCGGCCGGCGGCCTGGTGAGCAACCGGCGTGGTGACTATCTTCTTATCTCCAGAAGCGGCCTCTGGGACCTTCCAAAGGGGCATCAGGAGCCCGGAGAGGACATCGAGATCTGTGCCATGCGGGAGGTCCAGGAGGAAACCGGCGTGGACCAGCTGGAACTGCGGCGGCTCATCTGCATCACGGACCATGTCTATTTCCGTCAGGGTCTATGGCACCTCAAGCACACCTGGTGGTACGATATGCTCTACACGGATCCCACTAACCTTACTCCGCAGCGGGAAGAGGACATAGCAAAAGCGGCGTGGGTGGCCAAAAGCTCACTCCCGCCCTTCCTTAAAAATACTTATCCGTCGATAGTGGAAGTTTTCCGCGAGGCCCGCATTTAATCCGCCTTCACGGTAGCGGCCGGGTCGATGCGCGCAATCACGCGCGAAGGCAGCCACAGCAGGGCCAGGATGCCCAGAAAAGCGATGGCATCGGCCGCCAGCATCCAGAGTACATTCACATGTACCGGCACCCAGCAAACAAAATAATGGGCCGGATTCAGCGGAATCAGGTGCCAAGTGCTCTGAATCAAGCAAAACAGCAGCGCCAGCGCATTCCCCACCAGCATTCCTTTGAGCACCGCTTTTGCGCCGATGGTCACGAACAGCCGGCCAATGGCCCCGTTATCCATGCCCAGGGTTTTTAACGTGCCGATGGTGCTCACGTTCCGCAGCAGCATCACCAGCAGGCCGCTCACCATGTTGAATCCGGCCACCAGCGTCATCAGGACCAGGATGATGAGGACGTTGAAGTCCAGGAGCGTCAGCCAGTCGAAGACCTGCGGATAACTGGCGGAGGCGGTGGAAACCAGCAGGTCTTCCTCTTCCGGATGACCGCTGTCCAGGAGCAGGGTACTTACTCCCAGGGCCAGTTTTTCCACTTGTTCCCGCGGCATGTCCGGATTCACCCGGATATCCAGGCAGGAAACCTGGTCTTCGGACCAGCCGTTGAGGCGTTGCAGGTCCTCCAGGTGTGCATACACCAGCAAGTTATCGTCCAGTTCCAGCAGGTCCTGGTGCACTTCGGTCACGGTGAACTTTCGCACCCGCACTTTCTCCCCGACAAAATAAATGGTGATGGCGTCACCCGCCCCCAGCCCGGTGATCTCACTGAGCCGCCGCGGGATGGATACGGGCAGAGATGGCCGGTCGGTGCCGGCCATGACGGCGCTCTCCTCGTCATGCCCGACCTGATCGGGCATCTCGGGCACCCCTTTCACCAGCACGCCGTGCACGGTCTCTCCCTGCTTCACAATGCCGGCCCGCACCACGGCGGGCACCAGTGCCTGCACCCCAGGGAGGGCCAGGATTGCCTCTTCGGAGGGGAGGTGGAGCGGCATGGGCGTGCTTTGCTCCTCGCTGGAACGCGGGGCAATGCGGATTTCGCCGGTAAGCTGGGCCACCCCCTCCCGAATAGCATGACGGAAGCCGGATGTGACGGCTACCGCTACGATAATAACAAAGAAACTGACGGCGATAGCTATCGCCGCCACGTTTCCTTGAAAAGTAAGTTTACGCGATATGAATCGCTCCGCTACCAAATGTGTACGCGTTCTTCCTCCGGACGGAACATCGGGTCACCCTCGTGGATGTCCCAGGCGTCAAAGAAGGTCTGGAAGTTGCGGACGCTCACATTCACGCGGTTCACGGCCAGGGAGTGGACATCCAGGTTGGTGAGACGGATCTTTTCTTCGTCACGGATGTTCTGGGCCCAGATGGCGCCGTAGCTCAGGTAGAAGCGCTGGGCACGGGTGAAGCCGTCGATCATCGGGTCTTTGGCGTTACCCACGGCGTTCTCCATGGCGGTGAAGGCGATGGACAGGCCACCGTGGTCACCGATGTTCTCACCCAGGGTGTAGCGGCCGTTAGCCTTTACGCCGGGGGCAATCTCCACCTCATCGAACTGGGCAACCAGTTTGTCTCCCAGGGCGTCGAACTTGGCCTTGTCTTCGGCGGTCCACCAGTTCACCATGTTGCCATAAGCGTCGAACATGGAGCCCTGGTCGTCGAAGCCGTGGGACATCTCGTGGCCGATAACCACACCGATGCCGCCGTAGTTCACGGGCTCATCGGCCTCAGGATCGAAGAAAGGCTTCTGCAGGATGGCTGCCGGGAAGCAAATCTCGTTGGTGGTGGGGTTGTAGTAGGCGTTCACCGTCTGCGGCGTCATGCCCCATTCGGTCTTGTCCGTGGGCTTGCCCAGCTTGTCCAGGTTGTCCTTCACATACCAGGCGCTGGCGTTGCGAAGGTTCTCATAGTAAGTCTTGTCAGGGGTGATGTCCAGGGTGCTGTAGTCCTTCCACTTGTCAGGATAGCCGATCTTCACGGTGAAGGCGGCCAGCTTTTCCTGGGCCTTGACCTTGGTTTCCTCGCTCATCCACTCCAGGGTCTCGATATGCTGGCCCAGGGCGGTGCGCAGGTTCTCTACCAGGGTCACCATCTTCTGCTTGGAGCTTTCCGGGAAGTAGCGGGAAACGTACATTTCGCCTACTGCCTCACCCAGAATGCCGTTGGGAACGCTCATCGCGCGCTTCCAGCGAGGCTGCTGCTCCTGGGCACCGGCCATCTGGTGGGAGAAGAATTCCCAGCTGGCGGTGTAGATTTCGTCGGAGAGGGAACCGGCCGAACCGGAGACGAACTGGCACAGGAGATAGGCTTTCAGGTTTTCCAGGTTGTTCTTTTCCATCATCTGGGACAGTGCTTCAAAATAGGAAGGCTGTGCCACGATGATCTTTTCCTGGGGCTCGATGCCGGAGGCTTCGCAAAACAGGTTGAAGCGGAGACCGGGCCAGGCCTTGATAATCTGCTCGGAGGACATGGGGTTGTAGATGGCCTGCATGTCGCGGTTTTTCTCGCGGGGCCAGGCAGCCTTGGCCATGGCGGTTTCCACCACCAGATCCATATCGGCTACGGCTTCCGGCTTCTCGATGCCGGCCATGGTGAGGACCTTCACCAGGAAGTTGCGATATCCCTCGTACAGTTTCTGGTTTTCTTCTTTCAGGTAATAGTCGCGGTCGCCCATACCCAGGCCTCCCTGGCTCATGTACAGGATCTGCATGTCGCTGTTGGTGAGGTCGGCCTCTACGCCGACGCCAAAGAAGCCGCCTTCGCCGTAGAGGTTCATCTTGCCAAGCAGGGTGGCCAGCTCGTCCTTCGTGCTCACAGCCTGGATTTCGGCAATGTAAGGCTGGATGGGCTTGGCACCCAGCTCATTGCGGGTGGTGGAGTCCAGGGCCATCTTATAGAGGTCAGAGATTTTCTGTTCTACGCTGCCGGGAGTGGTTTCCAGGGTGGTCATGCTCTCGAACAGGGCGTTCAGGTTTTCCTGGGCTTTCTCGCGCAGGGCGTCGAAGCTGCCGTAACGGGAGAATTCCGGACGGAGCGGGTTCTTTTGCTGCCAGCCACCGGTAGCGTACTGGTAGAAGTCCACCTTGGGGCTGGCGGTGGTGTCCAGGTCGGTCAAGTCTAATGCGGGGGCTCCGCTTTTGGGAGCGCAGGCCGCAAAGGCAAACAGTGACATCAGAAGAATAATACCTTTTTTCATATTGTTTTAAATTATAAGTTCGCAGTTTGCAACTTGCAAAATTACACAATTATATGGATATTTGCATAGTTAATCCGATTTTATGAAAGTACAGAATATCTTTGCACGGTATAGCATTTCCACCCTGGGCCTTATAATTGTGGCGCTGGGCGTGGGCATGTCCATCAAGTCCAACCTGGGCATTGCGCCTCCGTCGTGCCCGCCCACCATCTTCAACCTGGCCTGGCCCTCGCTTTCCGTGGGAACCTTCACCTGGATCATGCACCTGGTGTTCATCCTCCTGCAAGTGGTCCTGCTCCGGAAGGAATTCAAGTTGAGCTATCTCATGCAGATTCCCGCCGCCTTCGTGTTCGGCTATATGTGCGATTTCTTTATTTGGGTATTCGACGCAATCGCCTCTCCGTCAACGGAGTATGCCATTCAGATGGCCCTGTGCCTGGCGTCCGTTCCCGTTACCGCTATCGGCATTAAACTGGAGGTGCTGGGAGAGGGCTGGATCCTGGCCGGCGACATGACCACTGCCGTTCTCAGTAAGGTGACCAAGGCGCCGTTCAGCACCGTAAAAGTGGTGTTCGATATTGCTCTGGTAGTGTTCACGGCCGCTTTTGCCTGGTTCTCCTTCGGCAAACTCACCGGCAACGGTTTCACGGTGGTTATCCGCGAGGGCACGCTCATCCTGGCCTTACTAACCGGTGTGTGCATGCGCTTTACGGATCCGCTCATGGATAAGCTCTTCGCTCCCATCGTGAAAAAGTACATTCACCCGGGTGCGTAAGGTCATTTCCTTCCTCAAAGAATGGATGCTGCCCTGTGCCATCGTGCTGGGCATCGGCCTTTATGTCATCTATCATTTTGTGCCGATGTTTCATCCCTGGGGCCCTGTGCTGCACGTGATGGCGTCGGAGGGGCAGCGGCTGGTGATAGCCGTACTGCTCTTTTTCCAGTTCGTGAAAATATCGCCCCATGACCTTAAACTCAGCCGCTGGCATTTGGGCGCGCTGGTCATCCAGGTGCTCAGTTTCCTGGCGCTTGCGGGGCTGGTGGCGCTTACTAAGGGGGAAGTGCGGATGCTGCTGGAATGCGCCATGCTGTGCATAATTTGCCCCACGGCGTCTGCGGCAGGCGTTATCACGGACCGCCTGGGCGGCGACCTGGCCGCAACCGTGACGTATCTGGTGCTGATTAATGTGGCGGGAACCTTCCTGATTCCGCTGATTATTCCGCTGGTGAATCCGTCGTCCACCCTGGGCTTCTGGGCCTATGTGGGGCATATCGCCCTCAAGGTGTTCCCGGTGCTCATCCTGCCCGGCCTGCTGGCCTGGCTGGTGCGCTACACTACGCACCGCCTGCAGCGGCGCCTGATGCGCTGGGCATCCAATTCCTTTTATGTCTGGGGCATCGGCCTTACGCTGGCCATGGTGCTGTCCACGCGGGCGCTTGTGCTGAGCAGCCTGGGCCTGTGGGCGGTAGGGGGAATCGTCTTTGTGTCCATTCTCTGCTGTTTCGTGCAGTTCTTTGCGGGACGCCGGATGGGCCGGGAGAAAGTGGAAAGCATCACGGCGGGGCAGGCCCTGGGTCAGAAGAATACCGGTTTCCTTATTTGGCTGGGATACAATTACTTAACGCCCGTCACTTCCGTTGCGGGCGGCCTCTATGCCATCTGGCAGAATCTGTTCAATTCGTGGGAATTGTATCGGAAAGCGCACGAAGACGCGCGCCAGAAGGTTGCGTAGCCAGGTAGTGCTCGTAATGCCGTAAAACACTGTTGACATAGCGCCTGCTCTGGTGGCGGTGCGGGAGCACCTGGTCCCATTGCTCGGCGTCCAGGCCGCGCGCGGTGGCATCGGCCCTTAACTTGCGCATTTTCTCATCGCCCATATTGTAGGCGGCCAGTGTAAATTTGAGCGTATCCAGGGCGCTGGCGGCGGAGAACATCTGTTCCAATTTTTGCAGGTAACGCGTGCCGATGCGGATGTTTTGTTCCGGGTCCAGCAGCGTCTGGCGGCTGTATCGGCTCGATTGGATCTGCATCAGGCCCACGGTGCCTCCGGGTGAGACGGCCTGGCTGCGGAACTGCGACTCCTGCCGGATGACGGCGGCCACAAGACGCCAGTCCCAGCCGATGCTGTCTGCGTACATGCGGATGAGGGAATCATGGGGACTCAGGGGCTCGGGGAGGTCTTGAACCTTGGAGAAACTTCTCTCCGGAGCGCGGTGTTTGAGTACCTTATAGGGGATAAGGAAAAGGGCAACCAGTAGGGTGGAGGCAAGCACGTATTTCGCGGCCTTTTTCATCGGGTCATGTTTTTAAGCCCGTTGGTGAGCCCGCCGCTCAGACCACCGCCTAATCCACCGCCGCTTCCGCTGTTTCCGCCTTTGCTGCCGCCCATGCCGCCGCCGCTGGCACGTGAACTGAGCGTACGCAGTTTGCCCAGACGCGGGTAGAACGGCCAGGAAATACCCACCTTGACGACGCGGGAGGTCTGGATATAATGGTGTGCGGTGAAGTAGTCTTTGCGCGTCATGGGCCAGCCGTTGCCGGTATTTTCCAGTTTTACGAAGATGCAGCACTTCTTCCACTGGGCGTTGATGAATACGTCAAATACCGGACAGTTGCCGTAGCGCTCCGAGTTTTGCGTAGTAAAGGTGCCCGTGACCGGGTTATAGGACGGTGCGTACCAGTAGGTGGTGTAGCGGGCGTTGACACCCAGCTGCAACTGCAGCACTTTGGGGTCCACGATGTTGAACTGGAGGTACCAGCGCAGGTTTAGGGCCAGGGTAGGGAGGGGGAGTACGTCCTGATTGGAGGAGAGCTGCACCAGGGCGGTGTTGTCCAAGTGCACCGGCCCGAAGGCGAAGTTTTTGGTGAGGGCGGCAGTGAACACGCTCTCCGCGGTACTGTGCTGCCGGACAATGCCTTTGGTATCGTAATAAATCTGGTTGGCCAGGAGGGCATACCCGACCTCCGCTTTCAGCTGCCACTTGGGAATGTCCAGCGTCGCATGCACTTTCGTGGTCGATAACTTGGAGAAGTCGTTCTCCCAGCGGAAGTGGTTGGAATAGAAATGCTGCTGGTAGAAGTCCGGTGTCTTTAACTTGGTCTCGAAATGGGCTTTGAGGCTGATGGGGCTGTCCGGCTGGCGGCGGAAGGGGAAGAAGTTCAGCGTGGCGTTGGCATCGACACTGAAGTCGTTCACCTCATTGCCGGCAAAGGTGTACATGCCGGAAGCATCCCATTTGAGATAGCGCTTGAAACTGCCTTCTACGCCGGCGTAGGCGTAAATGCTGTTCCATTTGTGGCTGGAAGGCTTGTACAGGACCTCGTCCGGATCCTGCAGGTAGAAGGTTTGGAAACGGTCGCCGATACCGCCTTCGATCTTTGAGACGATGGCGTTGTCCTTCCACGGCTGCAGCCGAATGAAGATGCGGTTCTCCAGGCGCATGTTGCGGAGGGAGTCCACGCTCTTGGCCGGGTTGAGGTTGAATACGTCGTTGTAGAAGTCGGCCAGTTGCTCCGAGGTATTGTCGACGTACTTTTTACTGTACGAGGTGAATTCCGTCGCCGTGCCTACGAAGGCCGTGGTGGCATCCCGGTTCAGGGTGTCGGAGGGGTGCCAGGTGGTGTCCCCGCGATGCTTGAGCTTTTCGATGAAGGTGAAGGGGATGCGCAGGGTCTGGTCCAGGAAGACGGTGGCTTTCCGGTAGCTGTTGGTGGCCGCCGCCAGGTTTACGTTGATTTCGCGCACGTCCACCGTGGTGTCCCGGATCCACATGTTGTCGATCATACCGCCGCTTTCCTGACGGGAAACTTTGTTGTAAATGAAGCCCGCATGGGCCATGTAGCGCTTGCCCAGGTAGTTGCCGCTTACAAAGTAGGTGCGGTTGTCCGTCTTCTCGTTCTTGAGGGTACCGGCGCCGCCGTAGCGTTTCATTTCCAGGGCGATGTTGAGCGAGGGCAGGATGTTCTGGGTGGTGAAGACGCGGAAGTTATCGGCACTTAGGGTGTTGCTGTTGAACAGGTTGCCGGAGTATTCCAGTTCCGTGTACGGGGTTTTGGTGTTGAAGAACGTGAAGTTTTCCGCGTTGTAGGTCCAGCTTTCCATGGCCTGGTAGAAGCTGGCGCTCTGTTCTTTTTCCCGGCGGAAGTAGTTGTATTGCTGGACGGCGCTGCCCGGCATGCCTAGCCAGGAGGCTCCGGCATCGTCACGCATGAAAGGATAATCGTAGAAATGGTAATTGGCGGTGGTGTCCCATTTCACCATCTCCATGCTGTTGAACAGGCGGTTATGCTTCCAGGTGGTCAGGCGCTTGTACAGCAGGCTGTCCGGCAGGAAGGGTGTTTCCAGGATACGCGGGGTGTTCTGGATGATGCTGTCCTTGATGTGCTTGAGGCTGTCTTTCCGTTTGAGGATGCTGTCCTGTTTGTGCAGGATGGCGGGGAGCTGTACGTTTTCGTAGATCCAGCGCTTGCGTTCCGCCTTGCTCATACCGGCCCATTTCTTCTCCCAGGCAATCTGGGCCTGGAGGGTGGAATCGGCCAGGAAAAGGGAGTCCACGCGGGGCCAGATGAGCGAATCGCCCTCCGCTTTCAGGGAGTCCACCACCAGCTTGTGGGTATAGCTGTCCTTGGTGGCGACGTACCACTGGTACAGGAACGGGTCTGTGGTTTTCAGGCTGTCCGGCACCTTCATGGTGTCTCTGGCAAAGACGGCGGGCGTGTTGTCCTCCTCTGCACCGAAAAAGTCCTCTTCCTCCTCCAGGGTGTCTTTGGCGGCCTGGGCTGCGGCTTGGGTTAAGCTGGCTGCCTGGGCCAGGGTGAGGCTGTCTGTCTGGATCAGACTGTCTAGATAGCCTTTGCTCAGGTGAGCTATGCTATCCATGTGGCTTGCGCCTAACCGTGCCTTAGCCAGACTGTCCGGCTGGTGCTTGACCGTGTCCGGCAGGGATTTCACCAGGCTGTCCAGGGACCTGTGGGTGGAGTCCACCTGCACCGTGTCCCGCCTGGCATCCGGAAACCAGGCATGCAGCACCCTGGCGCGGTTCACTTCCACGCCCAGCGTTTGCGCTGCCACCGTCCCGGCCACCGCCAACGGAAGCACAATGTCTGTCCACAGCTTTGCCATATCCTGCAAATATACGAATAATTTACAATACCCCCACTCCCACCCCCATATTTCCCCATCATGCCC
>CAMKSQ010000008.1 GCA_946415475.1 uncultured Bacteroidales bacterium | reverse complement strand
GACGCTCGTTTAGTTTGAAATTGTATGTTACAACTTCCGGTACTTGCTTGTACTTTTAGTCTTTCAATATTGTCAATGAGCCGTAAAAAATCCCGTTGTGTTTCAAACGGGACTGCAAAGGTAGTAAAGTTTTCTAAACTGACAAAATATTTTTCAACTTTTTTTGTAAAAAGATGCCCGGTCAGGGCCGGGCATGACGAATAGCCGCTACAGATTCACCACGGGACGCAGGACAAAGCGGAATTCGCGCGGGGCGGCGGGGATACGGTATTGCTCCAGCGGCATAGCGCCCCAGGAATCGATACCACCCACCCCCATCTGTACAGCATCCACATGCACATAGGTGTTCCCGGTGGGCCTGAGTTCCTGCGGATGCCGGGGAATACCATACTGATTATTGTGGTTCTTCTGCCGGGTGTCCCCTTCCGGCGCGGCTACATCCAGCTGCTCCAGCGAGAACGGCAGGGCCGATGCACTGAAATCCAGCGCCGATGCCACCTCCAGCCCGTTCCCATCCAGATCCAGCACGCGGAAGAAACGCAGACCCGTGTGGGTGCCGGACTCCTGCGTACGCACATACCCGTAATGGTATTGGTCCGCCACTTTTTGCTTGTATCGGCCCAGCAGGGCGGCGCTGCAACGGTCCACGTAGTTCTCCCAGGGGCCCAGGCCAAAGAAATCTACCGTGTCATAGGCACCAGGCATGGCAAAACGCATCCCGAAGCGGAAGAGGTCCGGCGCATCCGAGAGCCCGCCGGCATCGGAGAGGCTCTCCACTACGCTCAGGCTGCCATCGGCCGCCATATAATAAAAGACGGAAACCGTGGCCACGCCGCCGATGGGCGCATAGGTCACCTCCACCAGGCAGGAACTCTCCTGCGGCGTCACGGAAAAGTCCTTCACCGCAAAGGTGGGATTCCGCCACAGGCCCTGCCGGAACTGGAGCCCGGCGCCCAGGTCGTTCTCCACGGGCGCACGGTTAAAACAAGGCATGAGCGGGGCCGACAAAAGCTCCTTCCGCTCCAGCGTGTAGGAGGTCAAAGCACCCGTTTTCTTATTAAAACTGGCCGTCCAGACCGCCCTGCGCTCCCCTGCCGTTCCGGCGGCATCCGTGGTGCCGCTGAGTACCAGGGTGGTGGAACTGTCGTACACGCCCACCTTGCCGCCTTCTGTCTCCAGCATGACGGGACGGGCATCCCGCAGCAGGAGCTGGTCATAGGCAATCTCCGTACCGGCAGGCAGGAGCGGCCAGGCCGATTTGAGCACATAGCGCACCGTGAGCGTCAAGGTGCCCTCCAGGCCCTCCAGCGGCCCCACGCCCAGCGTCACGCAGGTGGTCTCCTGCGGTTTGGCCGATAAACTTTCCACAACACCCGTGCGCACGGCTTCCCCATCGGCCTCCAACGTCCACAGCAGGCGAACGTCCGACAGGTCCCGGAAGAAGAACTCGTTGTGCACCTCCAGGGCCTCCGGCGTGCCGCCGGTAAGAATGTTCCGGTACTGGTATTTCACCTCATACGCGTGCGGATGCCAGGTGCGGTCCGCCGCCACCACGCCATTGCAGTTAAAGGAGCCGTCCGAGGGTTCGGAAGTGGTGTAATCGCCCCCGAAAGCGAAGAATGTGCCGTTCCACAGGGCCTGGTCCTGGAAATCCCAAATGAAGCCGCCCTGGTAGGACGGGTATTTGCGCACCAGATCCCAATACTCTTTGAAACCGCCCATGGAATTGCCCATGGCGTGGGCATATTCGCACTGGATGAGCGGCCGGGAAGGGTTGGATGCCGCATACTGCTCACACCCCCCGGGGCCGGCATACATGGGGCACATGATGTCCGAGCAGTCATACTGCGGCGTTTCCAGGCAGCGCTCGTACTGGACCGGGCGGGAAGGGTCATAGGCCTTGATCCAGGCGGCGCAATCCACAAAGTTAGGTCCAGCGCCGGCCTCATTGCCCAGGCTCCAGATAATGACGGACGGATGGTTGAAATCCCGCTGCACCATGCGCTGGTCGCGGATCAGGTGCGCAGCCCGGAACTGCGGGTCCTGCGCCAGAGTTTCCCCGTCCTTGTAGCCCATGCCATGGGACTCGATATTGCCCTCGTCCACCACATAGAGGCCGTAACGGTCGCAGAGGGCGAGCCACAGCGGGTCATTCGGATAATGGCAGGTGCGTACCGCATTGATATTGAGCTCTTTCATGATGCGGATGTCCCGCACCATATCTGCCTCCGACACCACATAGCCCTTCACGGAGCTTAATTCGTGCCGATTCACGCCCTTGATGAGCACCGGCTGGCCGTTCACCAGGAGCTGGCCGCCGCGCACCTCCACGGAGCGGAAGCCTACCTCAAAGGACGCGCTCTCCACCACTTCCCCGGCGCCGTTGCAGGCGCTCACATTTAATGTATACAGGTACGGTATTTCTGCGCTCCAGGGCTGCACGCCGTCCACAATCTCCCGAACCTGGGCCTTGCCCTTTTTCACCGGGGCCGAGAAAGCGGTCACCCGGCGGCCGGAAGCGTCGGCAAGAATCCCTTCCACCTTGGCGATGCCGGAAGTGACCTCTGCCTGCACCGTGAGGTTGCCGTCGGCATCGGCCAAAATATGAACGTCCTCCAGGCGGCTCTTCTCACGCGTATAAAGGTACACGCCGCGCGCGATGCCGCTCAGGCGCCAAAAATCCTGGTCCTCCAGGTAGGAGCCGTCGCACCAGCGGAAGATTTCCAGGGCTATCACATTGAGGCCGGGACGGACGAAGGAAGAGACATCGAAGCGGGCCTCCAGCTTGCTGTCCTCGCTGTAGCCCACCATTTTTCCGTTGATCCACACACGCACGTTGGACGTGGCACTGCCAATGCACAGGTACACGGGCTTTCCCTCCCAGGAGGCATCCAGGTCAAAGACGCGGCGGTACTGCCCCACGTAATTGCCTTTTTCCGGGACCACGGGTGGCGTATTGGGGGCAAGGCCCCGCCAGGCAAAGCCGATATTCACGTACACCGGGTCCCCGAAGCCGTTGAGCTGCCACATGCCGGGGACGGGCATTTCGCGCCAGGAGGCGTCGTTGTAACTCATTGCCTCGAAGCCCTTTAGCCGGCTTTCCACCGACGGGCTCCCGTGGAAGCGCCAGCGGCCGTTCAGCGACAGGGTTTGCTGCTGGTCGGTGGTGAAGGTGGTCCGCATGGGCAAGCGGTTTTCCTCGAAAACGTTGGGGTCCTGCCAGGGTTCCAGTTTACGGGCTTGCAGGGAAAGGATGGCGCAAAGGGCCAGGATGGTGGTTAGTATTTTTTTCATAGCATACAAAGATACAAAATAAGAGATTCCCGGTCAAGCCGGGAATGACGGAGATTTTTGGTAACTTTGTAGCCGATATGGAAAAGAGAGTCTCACTTTGGCAGATATTCTGGGTGTTCGCCAAGATCGGTGCCTTCACCATTGGCGGCGGTTATGCCATGATACCCATCATCCAGGCGGAGATGTCGCGTCGCGGCTGGATTTCGGACGATGACCTCCCGGACATCGTGGCGCTCTCGCAAAGCGCGCCGGGCGTCATGGCCGTAAACATTTCCATCTTCGCCGGGCACAAGCTCCGCGGCATCAAAGGGAGCATCGCTGCCACCCTGGGCAGCATCACCCCATCGTTCCTGATTATCCTGGGCATCGCCATGTTCTTTACCGCCTTTAAGGACAACCCTTACGTGGAACGGGCGTTCAAGGGCATCAGGCCGGTAGTGATTTCGCTCATCGCCGTGCCCATGGTGAACATGGCCCGCAAGTCCTGCAAGAACGTGTGGACCTGGCTTGTGGCCGCAGCGTCGCTGGTGCTGGTGGCATTTCTCAATGTCTCCCCCATTTATATCATCCTGTGCGTGCTGGTGCTGGGCTTCAGTATAACGTATTATAGAATGAAAAAGGAATGAGATACGCTCGCTTCGCTCGGTATGACAAATTGTATTGTCATTCCGAGGCCCGGAGGGCCGAGAGAATCTCATAACGGATGAGTATGGAAGTATTACAACTCATATTCCAGTTGGCCTGGACCTTCTTTGTGATTGGCGCCTTCACCATCGGCGGGGGCTATGCCATGCTCTCCCTTATCCAGAACCAGGTGGTGGTGGAGCACCCCTGGATTTCCGAAAGCACTTTCACGGACATTGTGGCCGTGTCGCAGATGACGCCCGGCCCTATCGGCATAAACAGCGCCACTTATGTGGGCTACGACGTGCTTTTCAACGCTACCGGAAGCCAGCTGCTGGGCGTTTGCGGCTCGCTGACCGCCACCCTGTCGCTCATGCTGCCGTCGTTTATCATCGTCCTGCTTATCGTGCGCTTTTACGAGCGCTTCCGCACCTCGCGGCTGTACGCAGGCACCATGGACTGGCTCAAGCCGTGCGTGGCCGGCCTGATTGGCGCCGCTGCCGTCATCCTCATCGTAAAAACCACCTGGACGGGCGGTGTGCCTCAGGTCCAAGTGGTTTCAGAGAACTTTCCGGACTGGAAAAGCTGGTGCCTGCTGGGCGGAGCTTTCGCGGCCGGTTATTGGGGGAAGGTGAATCCCATCTACGTTATCCTTGCCGGAGCCGTACTGGGACTTTTGCTCTACTGATTACCATCCCCAGTCTTTATGGGAGAGATATTCCTCCATTTCTTCCGCTGAGCGGGCCGGCTGGCGGTCCAGGCCCACAAGACCGCGGCAATCCAGCGAGTAGTTCACGCCCATGGCATCCAGCATCTCAAAGGTGTGGTCCAGGGAAGCGTTGAAGCGGGCATAGTCTTTCTTGTCAGCAGCGCACCACTGCACTTCCGAAAGGGCGCACATACGGGGCAGCAGCATGTACTCCAGGTGCTCCGGCGTGGTAATATACTCGGTCCACAGGTTGGCCTGGACGCCCAGAATGTGCCCCTCCGCCTCAGGTGCGAGGCCCTCGAAAGGCTCGTAGGAATAGACCTTCTCCAGCGAGAGGTCGCCGCCAATGCCAAAAGGCTCCTTGTCGCGTTCCTGGGTCTGATAGAAGTCAAAGTAGCAGTAGCCGTTGGGCGTCATGACGGCATCGAAGCCCTTGGCTGCGGCCTTGATACCGCCTTCCACGCCACGCCAGCTCATGATGGTGGCCCCTTCGGTCAGGGTGCCTTCCAGGATTTCATCCCAGCCGATAATCTTGCGCCCGTGCGCATTCAGGAATGCCTGCACACGGCTGGTCACGTAGTTCTGCAGCAGGTGTTTGGCCTGGGGCCCCTTCTTGATGCCCAGGGCCTTCATGCGGGCGGCGCACTTGGGGCACACGTCCCAAGGGTCCGGACGATTAGGCTCTGCATCGCCGCCAAAGCACTCGTCTCCGCCAATGTGGATGTACTCGGAGGGGAAAATGTCCATCAGTTCCGTGAACACGCCCTCCAGGAAGGTAAAGACGGCATCGTTGCCGGCGCAGAGGATGTCCTTGGCCACCCCCCAGCGGGTCCACACCTCATAAGGGCCGCCGGTGCAACCCAGCTCCGGATAGGCGGCGAGGGCTGCCACCATGTGGCCCGGAAGGTCCACTTCCGGAATCACGGTAATGCCACGGGCGGCGGCATAGGCCACCACTTCCTTCATCTCTTCCTGCGTGTAGAAACCGCCGTAACGGATGCCGTCGTTGGAGCCCCAATCCTTCTTGATGACGGTTCCGTTGCGCCAGGCACTCACCTCCATGAGCTTGGGATAGGCCTTGATTTCCGCGCGCCAGCCCTGGTCGTCGGTGAGGTGCCAGTGCAGGCGGTTCAGTTTGTATACGGTCATTACATCCAGGTAACGTTTCACCTCATCCACGCTCCAGAAGTGACGGGAAACGTCCAGGTGCATGCCACGGTAGGCAAAGCGCGGCTGGTCCTGGATGCTCACATACGGCAGCACCCAGTGGGCCTTGGCCTTTTTTCCGCCGTAAATGGCGGCCGGGAGCATTTGCTTGAGGGTTTCGCAGGCATAGACAAAGCCGTTCAGGGCCGATGCTTCCACCACCACGCCGTCTGCGTTCACCCGCACCGTATACTGCTCGGGGGCCAGATCCGGGTTCACCAGGAACTGGATTTCACCCTTCCCCAGCGGGCTCGTCCTGCCGGTAGCAGCCTCCAGGGCATCTTTGAAGCGCCAGATGGCATCCTGCGAGGCGTTATCCAGGCGCGGGTCCAGGAAAAAGGCTTTGCCGGCTACAGGGTAGGCGCCCTCTGAGACGACAACCTCCGCCGGCATGGGAATCACGTGAAACGCTTGCGGCTGCACCTGGCTGCAGGCAACCAGGACCAGCACAGTAGCAAAAAGGAACATGTATTTTCTCATATGATTTAAGTGGTTAGTTTGTCGCACCATTAAGAACGCTCCGGTTCCAGGGATTTTGGAGCAGTTTCCAGCAGACCAGGCCATAGACGCCCAGCAGCACGGTATTCACCGCCAGCCGGCCCCATACGGGATCGATAAAACTGTCACACAGGCGAATCCCCGCATACGCCACGCCCATCAGGAGGACGATGAGCCCCAGGCGGGCCCATTTGTACGGAATGGGATAGTATTTGGCCCCGAGCGCCGCGCTCAGGATGAACATGACCAGGTAACTGGCCAGGTGGCCGTAGGCCGATGCCCAATAAGAGTACCGCGGCATAAACACAATGTTCACCACCGTGGTAACCGCCAGCCCCGCCAGCGTAATCCAGATGGCCATATTGGTTTTACCGGACAGCTTGTACCACATGGAGACGTTGAACAGCATGCCCAGCAGCATGTAGCTCAGCAGCATGATGGGCACCACACCCACACCCACGCGGAAGTCCCGTCCCAGGAAAAGGGAAATAATGTCGATATAGCCGATTACCCCCAGGAACACCAGGCCGCAGAAGGCCATAAAGTATTCCATCACAACGGCATAGAGTTCCTTGGAGTTCTTGTCCCGTGCGCGCTGGAAGAAGAAAGGCTCCGCCGCATAGCGGAACATCTGGATGAACAGGTTCATGATAACGGCCAGCTTGACGGCCGCCTGATACACGCCCAGGGAGGCCCGCCAGGCCTCGGAAGAAGTATCGAAATAGCGGAACAGCACCCGGTCCAGGAAGTCGTTGGCCACGCCGGGCAGGCCGGCAATCATGAGCGGAATGGAATAGACCAGCAGGCGTTTGACCACGCCGCTGTCCCAGGTGAGCCGGATCCGGAGGATGTCCGGGATAAACAGTACCAGGCACAGCACACAGCTGATGAAGATGGCAAAAATGGGATAGGAAAAGTCCGGCCGGGCGGGATACACGAAGAAGAGCAGCAGGTTGGCGCCCGTTTCCGTGAAGATTTTTACGGTTTTGAGCACCGCGAACTTGACCGCCTTGTGCTCCTGCCGCAACTTGGCGAACAAGATGGCCGTAATGCTGTCACAGAACAGGATGGCGGCCACATAGATGATCAGCGAACGGTATCCTTCATAGCCCAATACGGCGGAAATGGTCCCCGAGAATGCCACCATGCAGGCCAGGAAGGCCAGATTGAGCCCGAAGACCGTAAGCAGCGCACCAGAGTACACTTTTCGCGGGTCCTCCCCTTCCTTGTTTGCAAAACGGAAACAGCCGGTTTCCAGGCCCAGCACCAACACCACCTGCAGGATGGCGATGTACGCCATGAACTCCGTAACCACGCCGTACTGCACCTGGGTGAGCATGCGCGTATAGATAGGTACAAAGAGGAAGTTGAGTACACGGGCAAGAATGGAACTGAAGCCGTAGATAGCGGTTTCCCCTGCCAGCTGTTTCAAAGGATTTTTTGCCATAGTTGTACAAAATTAGTTAATTTTGCCGAAAGAAAAAGAAATAATATGAAGAAGTATCTGTATGTAGTGTTGGCCCTGGCCGTGGTGGCCGGGTGCAAAAGCAAGAACAAGAACAAAGAGGCTGAAGCGCCTGTACAGGAAGAGGTAACTGTGGAGCCCACGGACACCGTGGCGGCCAAAAAGGCGGCGGAAGCCCTGCCGGCGGAGCCCATCTTCGATATCGTCACCAATCTGGGAACCATCCGGGTAAAACTGTACAAGGACACGCCCAAACATCGGGACAATTTTGAAAAGCTGGCCATTTCCGGCTATTACGACAGCCTGCTGTTCCACCGCGTCATCTACGGCTTCATGATCCAGGGCGGAGACCCGTTTACCAAAGACACGTCCATGGTGGAGAAGTACGGTGAGGGTGGTCCCAAATACACCGTTCCGGCAGAAATGCGGGATGCGGAAGGCAATCCCCTGCATCGGCACAAAAAAGGGGCATTGGCAGCAGCCCGTGTAGGAGACCTGGCCAATCCGTTCAAGGCTTCCAGCGGTTCCCAGTTCTATCTGGTGCAGAATCCGGACAACTGTGTGCACCTGGATGGCGAATATACTGTGTTTGGAGAGACGGTGGCGGGACTGAATGTCATCGACAAAATTGCTGCCGTGCGCACGGACCGCATGGATCGTCCCGTACAGGATGTGCGCATTTTTTCCATCCGTCCCAATAAAGAATTAAATGAAGCAGCCAAAAAAGAAGAGTTTGGCACGGATTTAGCAGTAAAAACTACCGAATAGTTTTTTTAATAGGTTAAGTTTTTAGGTTAGAATGAGAGCCCCCGTTGCTGTGAAGCACCGGGGGCTCAATTATTTTCCATAAACCCGGGGCCGTATAGACAAATCTATCAAAATTTAGACTATATTTGTCCAGATTTGTCTATTTGACTGCCGAACGCCCTTTCTTAAATTTGCATATTATACGTTTAGACTATGATTGCTAATATTGCAATAGCCTTTCTTATCTCGCTGGGGATAGCCCTCGTGCTGTTTCTTGGTGTCAAAGGCGTTTATGCCCGGTTTTCCCCCGAAGCAGTGCACATTATCGTTGCCGTCCTGGTCATTCTGGGCAGCACGGTTGCAGGCACCGTCGCCCTTTCCAGCGGCAAGGCCCTGAAGTATGTAGTTTCTTTGGAACAGGGGGCAAAAAATTTGACGGGGCAGGCAGACGCGCTGCAAGAAGAATATGGACTGGACGGTTACGGGATTTCGGCATCCGGAATTCTGGACGGCTATGTGCAAGGCACGGCCGACACAGTCAAAAGCAAACTGAAAAGGGCCAAAACGCTTTCTATCGTGGTCATGGCCGTTCTGAATGTGCTGCTGCTCCTCTTCCTGGCCAATGCCGGGAGCAAGAAAAAAGCTTCCTACAATTACTCTTCCTCTAACGACGATGACCTGGACGACCTGGGAAGTTCCTCCTCCTTTGACGACAATCTAGACCTTGACTGAAGCATATGATCCGGAATTTTATACAGATAACCTCGGAAGGACTGCGCATGGACGGGACGGCATGGCTCGTCTTCTACATCATCCTTGCAGTGGCCCTCAGCGCCTTCATCTGGTGGGTATGCACCCATTACACAAAACTGTGGAACCGGGTGTACGAGGTAACCCCCTCTTTCCACCTCATCTGCGGCGTGGCCTCCCTCGTAACGTTCTTTGCGACGCTCGGCTTTATCGGCCTTAAAAACATGAAGCCGGTCGCAGAACAGATGGTGGACGAGTGGAGCGAAGAAGTCATGTACAACAACGACCTGTCGTCCCGGTGTTTCCATGACTCCTACTACGCCATCAAGGAGTCCGGGCTGGAAGACATGCGCGGCTATGTAGCCCCGGAAAAAGGTGGAGACATCATCCCCATCAGCCACCGGGAAACGCAGGTCCTCGTCGGGCAAATCTATGCGGGGAATGCCTGCCGCGATTTTTCGCTCCGTTATCCTTTCATCGGCTATTTTATCAAAGCCGAGGACGGCGTGCCCGCAGAGTTAATCACCCAGGATATCAACAGTTACCTTCGCTCCGGTAAAAGCCATACCTACCCGCTGGAGCAGGGCTTTGTGCTGGCTGTCAAAAAGATTTCGTCGGACCTGCAGGAACAGTGCGGACGCATTGTCCGCGTAACCCGCTGGTGGCTGTTCCTCCTGTTCCTGTTGGTACAGTTGATTCCTTTCGGCCTTATCGGCTATCTCGCATACCGTGAGCTCCAAATGTACAAGAGGGCCGGCCGCCCGTCAGATTATGAGGATATAGACATGTCCAAGGGCGACAGTGGCTATCAAGACAATTTCGACATCGACAATATTTAACCACAAAACAATCATATGAACACTAACAGCAATTACATCCTCGTGGGCCTGGGTGGCACCGGAGGAAAAGTTCTGAAAGCATTCAAGAAGAGAATGTTCCAGGAATTTGAAGCAGACGAACGAGCCAAAATCCCCGTAGGTTTTGTCTATGTGGACACTACCGATGAAATGATGCGTCCCGGCGACAAAACCTGGTATGTGCTGGGAGAAAATGCCCAGTTCAATACCAATGAGTTCGTGTTTATCAAAGGGGTGGACCTGGACCAGATCTTTGCCAATCCTACCGGCTTCCCCGGCCTCAAAGGCGTTATCGGAGACCCCGAGGTGATGCAGAAGACCATCGGCAACCTGGGTGCAGCTGCAGGCCAGAAACGTCGCGCCGGCCGCATCCTCTTTGGCGCCAACGTAGCCAAATATCGTCAGGCAGTGAACGCCCAGTTCGAAAAATGCAAGAAGATCAGCGGCAACGATAAAACCACCATCCTCATCTTCTCCGGCCTGGCCGGCGGCACCGGTTCCGGTTCCATCGTGGATGTAGTTGCCCAAACGCGCAAGATCGACCAGTTCAACAATGAGAACACCCCTATCGTGGTATTCCCGATGATTCCGGAAGTAACACCTCCCGGCGGATGTGATGCCGGTCGCTATCATGCCAATGGCTATGCCGCCCTGCAGGAGCTGAACGCCCTCATGGTGGGTGCCTACAAGCCCTTCGACCTCACCGGCCTGTCCCCTACCGGCCGTGTGGAATTCGGCGGCATCAAACGCATCGCCAACGGTCTGATGGTGTATTCCGATGTGAACGAAAACGGTTACACCGTGAACCCGCACACCGAACTGCCCCAGATCGTCTCCGACTTTGCCTTCGCCCGCGTCTTCATGGAGACCAACGGCAACACGGAAGAATATGAACGCAGCTTCTCCTTCGAGAACATTGACGACTGGCGTACGGAATACTGGGAGAAAGCCAAGAACGGCGACATCGTCCCCTATCGTACAAAAGCCATGGGTTCCTTCGGAATCAAGCGCATCGTGATTCCGGACGAGGAAATCAAAGAATACTTCACCTGGACCCTGGGCCGCCAGAGCCTGCTCCAGCTGCGTTACAACAACTGGAACGATGACATTGGCTTCCGCGACGCCCCGGCCAACGTGGACTGGAACGACTATGTAAAAGGCCAGGACAAGAAGCTGGGCAACCCGCTGGAAAACTGGCGCTTCTCCGACAAACACCTCACCCTGGACATTCCCATCCTGCCGTCCGATGAAGGCAAGTGGGGTACTTTCCAGGCCTATTGGGGCAAAGTGGTTCCCAAGTGGCTGGAGGACGCCCAAGCCACCTCGCAACCCATCGCCAAACTCAATGAGCTGGTAGCCAAGGGCCTGCAGAGCGGTTTCCGCGCCGCAGGCGTGGCAGACTTCTTCGCCGGCAAGAAAGAAGCCCGCGAAAAGATTGCCGATGAAATTGTGCAGCGCATGGAGGCCGACCTCTTTGACAAATGGGCCAACGGCACCTTCGCCCTCTTCAACCTGCTGGAACTGAGCGAAGCCATCATGTCGGAGACCCAGTCCAAAATCAAGCAGTTCGAAGACCGCAGCGTGAAACTTCGTCAGGCACTCGACAAATTGGAGCAGGAGCGTCAGGCCCGCGCCAAAGAGTACAACGACGCCGGCCTTATCACCCGCGGACTCAAAGGCAAGCAGATGCTCGCCGGTTATGCCGAGACCATGCAGAAAGTGTGCGTACGCCGCACGGAGGTGGAAGCCTGTGGCTTCGCCCTGGATCTGCTGAAAGTGCTGGTGGGCAAGGAGAACATCCTCCACTCCCGTCTGGAGAAATTCGTCTCCACCGTGAGCGACGCCATCGAGGAGGCCGACCGCCAGGCCGGTTCCCGCTGCAAGGACGAGGTCAACCTCAACAGCATGGAAGGCACCGTCATCCGCTATTACGACCAGCCTAAGGTGAAAGAATTCACCATGTCCATGGTCCACAGCAAAAAGAACCAGGAGAACATCTCCACGGCTGTTCGTCAGGAAATCCTGAAAGCCATCGGTTCGGAGAAGACCTTTGCCCGCGCCAACGCCGCCATCGACCAGGATATCCTGGACAACATCTTCGAAAAGACCGTCCGCGAAAAGGTGATTTCCATCCACGACAACACCCTGATCGAAACCAGCGAGAAACTCATCAACCGGAGCATTCTCGAACAGCTGGCAGAGCAATATACTTCGGCCGACAGCCTCAATATCTTTGCCCATAAGATCATGAAGGAAAGCGGCGTGATGGTGAAGATGAACCACACGGAAGTAGGCCTTTCCGTCACCAACAACCCCACCACCGAAATCGGCAAGAACGTCGCCAAGAAAGTCATCCTGGTGAGCCTGCCCAAGGTGGAAGGCAACGAGAAAGTGCAAAAGTTCGCCGCAGACCTCAAAGCCGCCCTTATCGCTGCTGCAGAGGCCGGCATCAAAGTCCTTGTCGATTCTTCCTCGGACCGCAAGAACGAGATTACCGTAATGAACATCACCTACTGCATGCCTATGCGCACCCTGGACAGCCTCAAGTTCTACAAGGAGCGCTACGACTATCTGGTGAACAATCCCAACATGACCGCCGCCCAAATCCGTGAGAACAAGGTTATCCTGCACGGCGAAGGCACCGGCGAGCAGTTCCCGGATCTGTTCCTTACCCCGGCCAAACAGAAATCCCAGCTGCGTGCCGAGTACACGGCCTGGCTCCTGCTGGCCTACGCCACCGGCATCATCAAGTACGGCGATGTCATGGACGGCACCGGCCGCAAGATGTTCGGCACCGTGGATGTGGACGAAGACACCGGCTTCGAGACCCTGAAACCCCTGGCAGCAAAATTCACCGAAATCGGCTATGCCGATGGCTTCACGGAGGATTTCTGCGAAAGCATCAAGGCTAAGGTGGAAGAAAAGTTCAGAGGTCCTTACCTGAACATTGAAAAACGCGTGGAGGAACTCCGTCCCAAGATTCAGGAACTGCTGAACGGGACCCTGCTTCCGGAAACGGGCAACAACCAGGGCTCCAAAGCCTTCCTGGAATTCCTGGATGCAGCCAAAAAGGCAATTCAAACCCTTAAAAACTAATCATTCGAGCTATGGCAAAACAATTTAAATGCAGCAACTACGGCATCTGCCCGGAAGCCGATAAAGAAACCATCTTCCAGGAAACCGACCTGGAGGAAGTAGATGGAAAATATGTATGCCCCAAGTGCGGTCAGGAACTGGAAGTGATTGAAAAAGGCGGTGGTATCGCCAAAGGCAAACTCATCGGCATCATTGCCGCTGCAGTACTGATCCTGGGCGGTGGCGGAGCAGCGCTCCTCCTGGGCGGCAAGAAGGACAAGCCGGAAAAGGAACCCGTCGCAGTAGAAGAACCGGTTGTGGAAGAACCCGTCGTGGAGGAACCTGTGGTAGAGGAGCCCGTGGTAGAAGAACCGGCCCCGGAAAAACCCAAACCCACGACCAAACCGGCCAACCCCACCTCCTACAACCTGGGCTGGGGCACCTACGAAGGTCCCATGCAGGGTGGCAAGCCGCACGGTATGGGTGGCGAGATCAAAGTCACCAAGGATTACCAGATCGACATGAAAAACGGCTCGTTCAAGAGCGTTGCCAAGGGAGACAAGGTCGTGAACTGCAAGTTCAACGCCGGAAAACTGGTCCAAGGCTATATCCACCACGCCAACGGACAGCAGGAAAGCCTCTATATCGGCAATTAGCCATGATTCGGCGCATCCTGATATCTCTGATCGTTCTCACAGGAGTGACTGCCCCGGAGCACAAAGCATCCGGAGCAGTCCCTCCTTTCCGCAGCGACCGCCTGGAGGCCATGGCTGAGGCCCTTGGGGAAGCGACGATTGCCGTCCTTCCGGATGGCGTACACAGCCTCTCGTGGGCTGGAACGCCCGTCTCCGTGGTGAAAAACGCCGGAACGGTGGAGCATATCGGATATGCTCTCTTTTCCGAGGAACAGCGTTCGGTCATCGGCACCACCATCAGTCGCTTCCTGGAACGCTATTCCCTGGAAGCGGACCTTCCTTTACAGCGGGAAAAAACGCTGGAGGTCCAGCTGCTGGAAGACGGCATTTCCTTCCCCCGGGGAGGAGGGCTGAACAGCCTCGTCAGACTGAGCGGCGAACCGGGTCTTCCCCTCCGGCTTTCCCAGTTGGGAGGGCGCAGGCATCTCCTGGAATGGGGCGATTTTGCCATGGTTTTCCCGGCCGATGCAGAATTGCTGCTGGGAAGGTCCCAGGCAGAGAACGACCGTCGCCTGCCGGAAGAACTGGCCAATGCCGCGGCCCCTGTAATGCCGCTACTTCCTACGGCCGAAGAACTGACCCAAAGGCCGGACAACCTCCTGGAAGAAGAACGAGGCTGGTACTACATCCCCCGTCTCAACGCCAACCACTTTTTTGTCGTCTCTCCGGACGGTGCGCTCCGAGCGGTGGATACACCAGCTCACCCGGCCGAGACCATGGCTAACATGCTGGCTGGATTGGTGGATACAGGAGCCATCACCGTTCAAATCAAACGCAGTATATACGGAATGCAGCAGGATTACTTTTCCATTCCTCTCCGTTCTCTCGCGGGATATGCCCAACAGAATGGCTGTGTTTCCTATTGGGGCACCATCGCCATGGATGAAGAGCTATTGGAAGGAGAACTTATTCTGCGCAACGAGGCCGCCGGATTCAACCATGTGTTGCGCCTGCAGGTTCCTTACAAGGTTCTTGCAAGCAAAGAAGGGGATATCCAGGCCCGCCTGACTCCCTTTGTCCCGACGCATTCCCTAAAATATCTTTTCGAAGAAACCAGACAATAGTATGAAACGACTCCTTACTTGCCTACTGGCTCTCTTCTTGGTCTCGGTTATGACCTGGGGCCAGGGAACCAAGAAAATCAACTCCATCAAACGGAGTTCCCAATATCTGTATGCAGAGGCCACCATGCCCACAGCAGCCGAGGCCCTCGAGGTTGCCAACGACCTTCTCCTGATCCAGGTCAAGGAATATGCCGGCAACAAAAAAGGCTTTGAAGACAAGGATATCCTCATCCGGAACATCAGTTCCGCCCGGGATTCCGTTCAACTCCGCAGGGGGGATATGGTAAAAGTGTTCCTCTATGTGAAGAAATCTGATATTCAGACTGCGGACAATGCGACCCTCCTTGCCGCCGCCCCCGCGGAAAAGCCGCAGGAGGCAGCCCCTGTTCAGGGAAATGTGGAGAAAGTAAGCCTTCCCACTCCCGAAGAAAAGGCGCCTGAGGCGGTCCCCGGCCATGAAGACGCTTCCCTTAAATTACAGGTCGCCTGGCAGCAGAACGTCATTGACCAGCTGTTGGGCGCGGAATCCTTCCCAGCCGCCAAGGCCCTTGTCAGCCGCATGAAGGCCGAATACAAAATCAAGAAAACCGGGCCGCTGTCCACCTGCAAGAATCCCGCAGAATGTTACATGCTCGTCGGGAAGGATGGAAAAGTTGAGACTGTGCTGGGCCCCGGAAGCGGTACCCGCACCGACTTCCGCACTTTGACATCGGCACCGGCCACGCTTCCCGCCAATACGGATATCATTTGGTTTACATTTGCTAAATAATAGAAGACAATGAAAAAAATTCTGACTCTGGCTATAACCCTTCTCGCCGGCTTCCAGCTGGCCGGGGCACAGGATAATGTGAATTTTGAACTGGTAGACGGTATCTCCAGCGGCGCGCTCAAAACCCGCATGGAGGCCCAGGTCTCCCGTTTGCTCACAGCCATCAATGCAGCAGAAAGCTCCTCCCAGGCGGTGAATTTCTCCAATCTGGACATCGACGACATGGCCTCCCACAGCATCGCCATGCTTTGGGAAAATGTGCATTTCCGCACCATGGACGACGACATCGTCACCAGCTGCCTTACGCTCAAGAACGGTGGCAGCACCCGCGGATACCAGGTGCGCAACATCGAGATCGAGATGAAGCCCCTGGATGCCACCTATACGGATGCCAAAATCCAGGAAATCTGCATCGACTTCGACACCCGTGGCCGCATCGTGGACTTCAACCTCACCCTGGGTGTGAACCAGTACATGCGTATCATGCGCGAAGGCGTGGAACTGGACGACCTGGACCGCCGTATGCAAATCCTCCATTATGTGGAGCAGTTCCGCAATGCCTATAACCAGAAGGACCTGGCGTTCATGGATGCCGTTTTCAGCGAAGATGCCCTCATCATCACGGGTAAGGTCATCCGCCGTATCCCCAACGAGAGCGGCGTGGGCATGCGTCCGGAAATCCAGTATTCCAAACAAAGCAAGGAGCAGTATCTGCAGAATCTCAAGCGCGTGTTCGCCCGCCAGGGATATATCAATGTCAAATTTGACGATATCAAGGTGATGCGTCACGGCGCCAACCCCAATTTCTACGGTGTAACCCTTATCCAACACTGGAATTCCAGCACCTACAGCGACGAAGGTATCCTGTTCCTGGTGTGGGACTTCACCAATCAGGACCAGCCTAAGATTGACGTCCGTACCTGGCAGCCCATGGAGACTTCTCAGAACGACATCTTTACCCTGGATAGCTTCAAGATCTGATGATGAGACGCCTTACTCTACTGCTTTTCGCCCTTTGCGTGAGCCGGATGGCCCTGGCGCAGGAACTGACCGTGAAGGATTTCCGGCAGGACCCTTCCGATATCAGCGCCGTACGGTATGAAGTGAAGGACCTCAACGGGAATCCCTGCGCCCTCCTGAAGGTGGGCCTGGTCATGACCGACGTCACCTTTGAAGGGTCCATCGTGAAACAGGAATTCAAAGACGGTGAGTGGTGGATTTACATGGTGGACAAATCGTGGTGGCTCACGGTTAAGACCAAGCGCTATCTGCCCCTGAGATACGAATTCCCGGAACCGCTGCAGAAAAAAAGTACTTATCTTCTCCAGATAGAGCGTCCGCAGGTGGCTTATACCGGCCCTACCGGAAAAATGCGCATCGAGAGCGATGTCCGCAATGCCGATGTATATATCGACGGGGAAAAGCTTTCCAGCGTACTTCCGTTCGAATATGAGGGCCCGGAAGGCAGTCATATCGCGGAGATTCGTGCCCCCGGTTTCAATACGGAACGGCGTGAGTTCAATATTGAGTTGCGTCGGAAAGGAACGCTCCGGATAGAGCTGAAAGCCGCAGGCAGCTTCTCATTGGAAGGCATTTCCTATGAGATGGCCAATGTCCCCGGAGGCCGCTGTGTAATGGGCGACAAAAACAGTACGCTGATGGCGCCCATCCACGAAACCGCACTCCGCCCCTACAAGATTGGAAAAGCGGAAGTGAACCAGGCGCTGTGGAAAGCGGTTATGGGCAGCAATCCTTCCCTGGCTCCGGGAGACAACCGTCCCGTCGATAACGTGAGTTGGTACGACGTGCAGGAATTCATAGCCAAGCTCAACCAGATGAGCGGCTCGCAATTCCGCCTCCCCACGGAAGCCGAATGGGAAATGGCTGCGCAGAAAAGCAGCGTCCTTGGCCTGGAGGCCATGCTGGGTGGCGTAGCGGAATGGTGCCAGGACTGGTATGGAAGCTATCGGGAAAGTGTTCCTGAAAGCGGTTATGAAAAAGTGGTGCGAGGCGGGCCTTTCAAGGTAAAGAGCTGGCCGTCCAACACCTGGTTCCGAGGCTTTATGCGCCCGGAAGAGAGCAATGGCCTTACGGGATTCCGTCTGGCACAGGATGAACTATAAAACTAAAAACCTTATACAATTATGAAAAAGACTACAATCGTATTGGCATTTTTGCTTTGCCTGACTCCGGTCTTCGCACAAAAACATAGTGTCGTATTGGGCAACGTGAGTGGCAATGAGGGACAACAGTGGGTAATGATGCTTAAGAGCAGCATTCTCCAAGGCTTAACGACAACCGGACGTATCGACGTCATTGACGGCAAGTCTGTCAGCGGTCTTTCTTCCCAAACGGCCGAAGCAATAGGACAACTGAAGGATACCGGTGCGGAATTCCTCCTGGAGGCACAGTTGGAAAGCATCAACGTGGAAAGCGAGTACCTGAATGGGAAAACTTATTATAAGGCAAAGACGCAGTTCGCCTATCAATTATATCGCATTGCCGATGGAAGCACGGCCTACTCCAACCGGGACTTCCACTATGGCAACTCCACCCAGGACCGCAATGCCGCCATCTCGGCGTCATTCGGACTGGTGGACAATGACATCAAGGCCATGGTGAACAATGTGTTCCGTGTAACCGCAGAAATCAAGGCCATCAACGAAACCCACGCCAAAAAAGGCATCGTTTCCGTATATCTGGGAGCAGGCTCCGATGACGGCGTAGCCAAAGGAAACATCTTTGAAATCTTCAAGATCATGGAAGTTGCCGGCGAGAAAATCACGGAGAAAATCGGCGAGATGAAGGTAGAGGAAGTCAAGACCGGCTCCTTGAGCCTGTGCAAAGTAACCAAAGGAGGAAGGGAGCTGCAGGACTGCCTGGACAACGAAATTCCCGTACAGGTTACTTCCCGCCCTCCCAAGGATGTTCTGGGTGGTATCAACAACGTACTCAATAGTTTGTAATGTTTAAACGCTTTATTATCGCCTTGGCGGCCGTTGCCCTGATGTCCGGGGCAACGGCTCTTGCCCAGGTGAACCACAGCGGCACCGTCGAACTGCTTGAATTCGACGGAAAAACTGCCCTGTTCGCCGTAGAGGGAATTGCAGCCAAAAAGGCCGACGTACTCCAAAGTGCCAAAGAAACGCTCTTCGACCGCCTGTTATATACGGGCGTAGAAGGCATCAACGACGATCGGAAACTGATGAACAAGCCTCGCGAGGAACTCAAGACCAAGGACTACGCCGTCAACTTTTTCAAAAAAAGGATGCACGCCTATCTTAAGCCCGATGCTACCGGTAAAAACGTGCAGTTTGAGGTGCTCGGACAAGCGCTTACCGTCACTGAAGGATATAGCTGCGTCTACCTGATTCCCATCAAATACAACGTGCTCATTCGGGACCTTAAGGCAGAGGGACTCTTGAATTGATCATAACCGTGGAAGTCGTTATCATATCGTTGCTTGCGCTCAATACAGTGGTGGGTCTGCTTGTCCTGCTCTTTGTTATTCTGCATTATCGACAGGCAAAACAATCGACCAGCCACCCTCTTCCTCCGCAAGAGGCTTCATCCAGCAGCATCGATCCTGTTTTACAGGCCGCCATTAAGCCTCTGTCTTCCGTAGAAAAGAAATACCTGGTTTTGTTCATGGAAGGGAAATCTACGGAAAAGATTGCCGAAATCATGCACGTGGAGCCTGCCACCGTATATACCATGAAATACCGCATCAAAAAGAAATATCCGGCCGATTATCCGTTCTCATTCTAATTGGCTGGAAGTTCTATTTTTTTAGCGGTTCATTTGCGAAAAGCATGAAAAGATTTTTCCTTCTTGTTGCGATGGCGGCAAGCGTTGTTGCCTGCCAGTGTACGTCGCCATCGGGGTCCCGGCCCGTCGTCAAAACCGAGTGGATTGCACGTCCGGAAGCCTTCCAGGAGCACTATACCCTGGAGCAGATGGTGGTGCTGAGCCGCCACAATATCCGCACACCGCTGATAAGCAAGAACTCCGTCCTCACGCGCCTGACCAATGCGGAGTACCAGTGGTTCCCTTGGAAAGGAGAATCCGGTACACTCACCCCCAGAGGTGCCCAGCTGGAAACCAAGATGGGAACTTTCTTTAGCGAATGGCTCGACAAAAAAGGCATCTTGTCTGCCTACGGCAAGGATGCTTTCCGCTTCTATGCTAACGCCAAGCAGCGCTGCCAGGCGACCGCCCGGCAGTTTGCCGATGCCCTCCTCCCCGGGAAAAATTCCCCGGTAGAGATGAACGTGCCGTTCGACACCATGGATCCGGTCTTTAATCCGCAAATTACCAAACTCTCGGAAGAGTTTACCACCCAGGCACTGGAGGAAATTCAGGAACTGTTCGGGAATCTGGAGGCAAAGATTGCAACCGGGTGCACGCTGATAGAGAGGGTCATCGACATTACCCACTCCCCAGCCTATCCGGACACCGCTTCTTTTAGCCAGTTCCCTTCTTCTGTAGGCTTTAAACTCAACGCAGAGCCGTTCATGAACGGCGGGCTCAAGATGGCCTGCTCGGTATCCGACGCCCTTTCGCTGCAATATTACGAGGAAGCCGATGAGCAGAAAGCGGCCTTCGGACAGCAACTGAGTTTTGATGATTGGGTGACGGTCTCCTCCGTAAAAGAATGGTACGGAGACATTCTTTTCAACGCCCCTTCCGTAGCTGTGAATGTGGCCCATCCGCTGCTGCAGGAGATTCTGGACGAGATTCAGAACGAGAAACGCGTGTTCACCTTCCTCTGCGGCCACGACTCCAATCTGAGCAGCGTCCTGGCAGCCCTGAAAGCAGAACTTCCAGACCTACCTGGCTCTGTGGAAAAGCGCACGCCTATCGGCGGAAAACTCATTTTTGAATGCTTCAAGGGGGTCGATGGCAATGAATACGCAGACCTCCTGCTGGTGTACGCCTCCACCGCGCAGCTTCGCGCCATAAGCACGCTCACCTACGACAACCCGCCCATGGCCGTCAAAGTGACGCTATCCGGCCTCTCCGCCAACCCCGACGGCCTCTACCGCCTCTCCGACCTCGAGCAGCGCCTCTCCCAGGCCATCGCCGCGTATGATGCCCTGTAGGGCTTAGCGAATCAGATTCAAAAAGAGGGTTATCACGCCCGTGTTGATCAGGTCCACGAACATGGCGCCGATGATGGGGACGATGATGAAGGGCTTCACGGCGTAGCGGTACTTGTAGCACACGGCCGACATATTGGCCATGGCGTTGGGCGTAGCACCCAGGCCGAAACCGCAGAGGCCGCTCACCAGGACCGCGCTGTCGTAGTCCTTTCCCAGTAGCGGGAACGCCACGAAAGCCGCATAGAGGCCCATGAAAGCCACCTGTGCAACCAAGATGAGCATCAGAGGAAGCGCCAGCGAGGACAGTTTCCACAGGCGCAGGCTGGCCATGGCCATTCCCAAGAAAAGCTGCAGGCAGATGTCCCCTATGGAAACCATCTCCCCCAGGCTGAGTTCTTTCGCCCATTTGGGAGACAGGCCGAAAATATTCCGCATGGCGCAGGCAGCCAGGAGTGCACCAAAATAAGTGGGGAAAGTGATGCCGGTCATCACAAGCAGTTTGCTCAGGCCGGTCCCAAGGGCAATGGCAAGCACCAAAACACATGCGGCGCGGAGATAGCCTTTGAAGGTCCCCTCCTCCGTTGCCGTCACTTCCTCATGGGATTCCGTTGTCTCTACTCCGGTCATCACATCGGCCGAATCCGACGGTGTCGATAGCCTTTTTCGCCGGATGAGCGCCTCTCCCAGCGGGCCACCCAGCAAGGAGCCGGCCACCAGGCCGAAAGTGGCCGCCGCCATGGTGATGGAGGAGGCCCCCGTCAGGCCCATCTCCTCCAGCAGGGGCGAAAAGCCGCCGGACGTACCGTGACCGCCGCTCATGGGGATGGAACCCGCCGCCATGCCGAAGAGCGGGTCCAGCTGGAGCCCTTTTGCGATGCCCACGGAAATGAAGTTCTGCGTCACAATCAGGACCACCACCAGGCCGATCATCACCAGAAGAGGCCTCCCGCCCTTGCGCAGCACCTTCATATCGGATTGGAAGCCGACAGAGGTGAAGAAAAGCATCATGCACAGGTCCTTGACCGTACCGTCAAATCGACACTCCACGCCAAACACGCTGAATAGCAGCAGGGTGAGCAGGGAGACGATAAGGCCTCCGGATACCGGTGCCGGGATGCAGAAACGCTTCAGGAAGGAAATCTTGCGGGTAAAGTACATCCCCAGAAGCAGCGCCAGCACACCTATGCCAGCGCTTGCATACATATCCAGAGAGAGGACCTTTTCCATCGCCGCTACGGGCAGGTCTATGTTAAAAGTCGATTTCGATGGACTCGTGGGTGAAGGCACTGATGGTGGCCTTGGCGTCCTTCAGGAAATAGACGGCGGTGTTGTCGTCATTCTCGTTATACATGGAGCGGAGGCCCGGGTTGGCATCCAGCATGGCCTTCTTTATTTCCACACGCGGATCTTCCACGAGCGTGGCCTTGATGCGCAGCCACTCCCCGTTCGCGACATCGTAGGCGCAGATGGCCACCTTCGGGTTAGCCGCAATTTGCTTGGCGACGTTCTTGACATGGCCAGTCTGGATATAGAGCTTGCCCTCAATGATTTCGGCGGTTCCGAAGGGACGGACCTCGGGCTGGTCGCCATCCGCGGTAGCAAGGAAATAGAACCCTGTCTTATGCAGGAAATCTCTGACCTGTTGCATATTCTCTTGGTTTATGGATTGATATTCGGCGGGATTGGCAGGGGCGCTCTGGCTTTTGGGGGCGCAGGAAACGAGGGTCAGCGCGGCGAGGGCTGAAAGGACGATCGACAAGTGCTTTTTCATGGTTGAGTATTACTGGATTATATTCCAAAGATAGGAAAAATCTGGGGAAAAGCAAAGGTGAACGGGATGCGGAGAAATCGGGAAGCATCTTCGTCATGGCGCAGGTCCAATGAAAGTGCCCCGACCCGCGCCACCAGAATGCATGAGAAGCCGATTTGCGGTGCCGGTCACCCACACAAAAACTGACCTGCGCCAATTTCAAAAAAGCCCGCCAAAATTGGCGGGCTTTGGGGGCGGAGAGACCGAGATTCGCAAATTTCATCTACACCCCTTCAGAGACCCTTGTTTTAATGGTTTCTATTGCGTATTTTTGCAAACAAAGGTGAATGGCCTTAATCATTTTTGGGATATTTTTGGGATATTTTTAACGTTCCGGAGAGGTTGCAATATGAAAATAAAACGAAGTACAGCATTTAGTCTTTTTGCCTACGGGAAAGACAAAAAGAAATATCAAATTCGGTTTAGAGTGACATTCAATAGTCAGCGGATAGACTTGTCTACTGGATGTCAAATCTCTTCACTTGAGTGGTGGGACCCAAACAGTGAATCTGTAAAAGCGGGATATAAGGGGCCGAAAGGAGAAACGGACATCAGCATCAACAATGAACTCAGGAAGCAGAAGGATCAGATGGAGATGACCTTTAATTTTTTTGAATTCAACGATCTCTTTCCTACGCCATCCGAGATAACTAACAAATATAAAGAACGGCTCACTGGGGTTATGCCCCCAAAACCTGAGCCAGAGCCCAAGAAGAGTGAACAGAAACCCAAAGAGGTGTCATTCTGGGAACGGTTTGACCAATTCTGTGCAGAGGCAGGAGAAAAGAATGCATGGACACCCGCGACATTCGAGAAAATGAACGCGCTGAAAGTGGACCTGAAAGCTTTTAGGAAAAGCATTAAGTTTGCAGACCTCACGGACTCCTGGTTCACGGCCTTTGTCGTGTACCTTCGTGACAATAAACGCCTGAATACGCCCAGGAAGAAAAAGGGAGACCGGCAGGACTATAACCACGAAGACGTAACAGGGCTTCGCAACTCTACTATCGACAAGAAACTAGGCTATTTCCGCTGGTTCTTGAACTGGGCCACGGATATGGGATTTAACACCAACAAAGCATATAAAAACTTCCGGCCCACCCTCAAAAAGACACAGAAGAAGGTCATCTTCCTCAACAAGGAGGAAATCAGCCGCATCAAGGCACTGGATCTTCCTGCAGACAAAGCGTATCTGGACCCGGTACGCGATGTACTCCTGTTCTGCTGTTTCTCCGGCCTAAGGCATTCCGATGTCAACAATCTTCGCCGCAGCGATATCAAAGAAGGGCATATAGAGATTACAACGGTCAAAACGGCCGATAGCATATCCATCGAACTGAACGACATCACCACGGCCATTTTAGAGAAATATAAAGAGGTTGACTTTAAAGAGAATCGCGCTCTCCCCTCCCTCACCAACCAGGCCATGAACCGGGACCTCAAGGAACTCTGCAAGTTGGCCGGAATCAACGAGGAAATTCGTGTTACCACCTACAAGGGAAGCACACGTATAGACGAGGTTTTCCAAAAGTGGGAAAAAGTAGGCACGCACACCGGACGCCGAACCTTCATCGTAAACGCTCTTTCTTTGGGAATACCACCCAACGTCGTGATGAAATGGACCGGCCACTCAGACTACAAGGCCATGAAGCCTTACATTGACATCGTGGACTCCATCAAGGCCGAATCCATGACCAAATTCAACAGTTTGTTGTAGCCCCTGCCGAAAAAATGCTTAATTTTGTAAAAACATGAAGGCTATGACCGAGAAAGAGATACTGGAACTGAGAGATTTGGCCGAGGTAGGTAAGGTACAATTCAAAGAACGTGTTACCGATAACTACGACATTGGTTGTGAGATGTGCGCCATGAGTAACTACCATGGTGGCCGGCGTATCTATGCCCAGGAACGACCTACTTTTCAACAATGCCATCTACCTATTGCCTTACACAGGTGCGGGCAGCGGTCTTCGCCGTGCCATGGATACCGGCGTGGAAGTACAGTTTGATGACAATGAGAAGACGCGGGAGTTTGTGATTACGATTCCCCGCAGGGAGCACCATGTCAAAAATGCACCATCAAACGGCGAAATGCACCATGAAAATGCACCATCAAGTGCAAAAGCGCACCAAGAAGGCGGTGAAACGCACCAAGAAAATGCACCATCAAGCGAAAAAACGCACCAAGGGCTTCACTATCGGAGGTTGACTCAACTTGGGTAGGGGGAGGGGCCCGTTGGATACAAGTTCCCGCGGTGGTCACCCTCATAAATGTCTTGTATCTGATCCAAATAATCCATACGGCAAATATACATATTTGATGATTTGAGATTTCTCGACTCGCTTCGTTCGCCAGAAATGACAGGGACGATGCTAGAAATGACAGCATTACTGGTTGAATTTTTGTGAGAATTTGAGTATATTTGTAGGTAATCATGGAGTATACGTATGTTACGTGCCACATTTACCGCCCTGCTGCTTGGAGTAACCCTTGGAGCATGCGCGCAAAAATATCCGGACCAGCGTCCTGCACCGGAAAACCGTCTTTTTGTATCTGACGCCGTCGAAGCCAAAATTGCTCAAATTGCACCGCAGCTCAAGAATCCAAAACTGCGCTGGATGTTCACTAACTGCTTTCCCAACACCCTTGACACCACAGTCCACTACGACGAGTCCACCGGCCTCACCTTTGTTTACACCGGTGACATCCACGCCATGTGGCTGCGGGATTCAGGGGCGCAGGTGTGGCCTTATGTGGATTTGTGTTCCGGAGATGAACATCTTCGCAAAATGGTAGCCGGTGTCATACGCCAGCAGTTTACGCTCATAAACATAGACCCATACGCCAATGCCTTCAACCAAGGCCCTACCGGCGAATTCGGAGATCCAGACGACACCGGCTTACCTCAGGACCCAAACGTATGGGAACGCAAATGGGAGATTGATTCTCATTGTTATCCGGTAAGGCTGGCTTACCACTATTGGAAGGTCACCGGAGACACCTCAATCTTCGACGACTTGTGGATTAAGACCGTAGAGACCATCCTGGAAACATTTGTGACTCAGCAGCGTAAGGATGGCAACGGGCCGTACTACTTCCTCAGGGTGACAGACCGTCAGCTTGACACCAAAGCCAGAGGCGGACTGGGCCATCCGGTGAAGCCGGTGGGCCTCATCGCATCAAGTTTCCGCCCTTCGGATGACGCCACGCAGTTTGAATTTCTGGTTCCGTCCAATTTCTTTGCCGCAAGCATTCTTGACAAAGCGGCCGAAATCCTCTCCGAAGTTAATGGCAACACTGCCCTGGCGGCCCGCTGCACGGCACTTGCCAAGGAGGTGAAAGATGCCCTCAAGAAGTACGCCGTTATCCATCATCCGGAATTCGGAGACATCTACGCCTATGAAGTGGACGGTTTCGGCAACGCATATTGCATGGACGACGCCAATGTGCCGTCGCTTCTCTCCCTTACTTATCTGATACCCGAGATGGCGGCAGACCCTATAGCCGTAAACACCCGCCGCTTTGTATGGAGCGAAAGCAATCCTTACTTTTGGCGCGGCAAGGCAGGGGAAGGAATCGGTGGACCGCACACCGGGAAGGAAGTAATCTGGCCCATGAGCATCATGATGAAAGCCCTGACCGCCACGGACGATACCGAAATAAAAACCTGCATGGAGCAACTCCTCCGGACCGACGCCGGCACCGGGTGCATCCATGAGAGTTTCAACAAGGACAACGCCTCCGAGTTCACCCGTCCCTGGTTTGCTTGGACAAATACTCTCTTTGGAGAACTTGTGCTCAAACTGGCAGAGGGCGGAAAACTGGATTTATTGAACAGTATTACCGTAAAATAATTATTTGGGCAGACCAAAAACGGAGGACAGTTCCTTCATCTGGGCGTCTGACATGCCGTCCGGCTCAAAGCCCATGTTACGGGCCGATATGTAAATCTGCGCCGCCTTGTTCAGGACATCCACTTGGTCGAAGGCGCTCATGATGTCCGTGTCCACGGCAAAGACTCCGTGCTTTTCCCACATAACAACATCGTAGTCCTCGTCAATGGCACGGATGGTGGCTTCGGCCAGTTCTACGCTGGAAGGGAGCATATAGGGAACCATGCCAAGGCCCCTGGGGCAGAAGGCTTTGGTTTCCGGAATCATGGACCAGAGCATACGGGTGGCGGCATCTTTTTCCATCCACTTCTTGTTATGGGTAAGCGCCACCAGTTCAATTGGATGAGTATGCAGGCTGGCACGGTACGGAGAGCCCTTGGCAAGCAGGTAATCGTGCACTGCAAGGTGGGACGGCAGTTCCGAGGTTGGAGCCACGGGTGCATCGGCCACAATCTCATAATGGGCGCAGTCCGGGAGGATGCGGATGATGGAGCCGTTGGCCATGGGATCCCGTGCAAGGTCCCTCATGCGTTTCTGAGTACCCTTGCAGTAAAACCAGCCGCCCTTCAAATGCGGCAATTCCTTGCCGATGGCCCTTGGCTCACTAATGGCCGGCATGGAGCACATCTCATCGTCCACCAATTCCGTGATGTTGATTGTGATATTTCCGCCGTTGCGCTCGGCCCATCCCTTTGTCCAAAGGTATCCGGCCACTTCGGCCACTTTGTCAATTTCGGCCTTGAGGAGCGGCCTGGCATCAAGTACACTTGTCATTCTGAACTAAGTGAAGAATCTAAATTAATTGAGGTAAAAACGTACTGATTATGAGAACGATGATTCCCGTCACAAGAACAGCGGCAGTCTTGCGGGAAACGCCCTTCCACTCCTTTAGGATAATGCCCCAGACATTGCTGAACACAACGTTCAGGCTCATGAGGATGCACCAGCTGAAGGTGATGAGGACAGGGTAATCCGTAAGGAAGCCCTTTCCAAGGCTGAGGCCGAAAAACTGGCTGTACCAGAGAAGGCCTGCGAGGGCGCAGAAAAGGATGTTGTTGCCCCAGAGGCTCTTCTGACGGTAGTCTCCCCAGGTTTTGTTCTTGGTATTTTGGTAGAAGCAGTAGCAGGCATTGGTGACAAAGCCGCCAAGGGTTACCAATAGCGTTGCGGGAAGGGTGGCGAAAATGGGCTTTGTGCCCTCCAATGTGAGAGGAGCACCAAAACTGAGGCCGATATTGAAGCATGCGCTCATGAAACCCGCCAGAAGTGCCACAAAAATTCCTTTCCCGAAATTGAAGTCCTTTACGGCCTTCTTCTTTTCCTCTTCCGGAAGTGCCGCCGCCTTCATGGCTCCGGCTATTCCTATTATGGCAATGCCCAGCAGGGTAACAACCACTCCGATGATAATTGCCGAAGTGATGTCGGCGGCATGACCGGTGAAAACCGGGCCCAGAATGGCGCCAAGCGCGCTGCAGGTGCCAAGGGCGATGCTCTGCCCCAAGGCCACTCCAAGGTAGCGCATGCTGAGGCCGAAGGTAAGGCCGCCCACACCCCAGAGGGCGCCGAAGAAAATTGTCATAAGGCTGGCTTTGGGGTTGGAGGCAAAAAGCCCTGCCAGGCTTTCCCCTGCCGGGACGGCCAGAAGAGCCCCCAGCAGAGGAAACAACAGCCAGGCAAACACGCCCTGGACAATCCAGTAACTTTCCCAGCTCCAGGACTTTATCTTGTTGATGGGAACATAGCTACTGGACTGACAGAACGCACCTAAACCAATAATAATTAACCCAATAACCAAATTCATATTATTCTCATTTCAGATTCCCGGTCAAGCCGGGCATCTCTACCTTTTGGAAGTTACTTCACGTTCGTACTGTTCAATTGCCGGGATAAACTCTTCACCCACAGGAACGCCGTTCTTGTAGTTGAAGTAGTCGAACACTGCGCCGAAGGGCAGGGTCTTGACCTCTTCCAAGAGGGCAAGACGCTGGAAGCCCTGGCCTGCCGCCTCATACTCACGGAGTTTGGCAAGCGGCTCCAGAAGGGCGCTAAGGATGCATTTCTGCGTTGCGCGGGTGCCGATGATATAGGCACCGATGCGGTTGATGCTGGCGTCAAAATAGTCCAGACCCACGTGGGCGCGGGAAAGGCCATCGGCACGGACCAGTTCCTTGAAGAGGTCCTGAGTCTGGTCGTTCATAATGGTCACGTGATCAGAATCCCAACGGATGGGACGGCTCACGTGAAGCATAAGTTCAGGCACATAGAGAAGCAGGGACGCCACTTTGTCGGCAACATTTTCCGTGGGCTCATAATGCCCGGTGTCCAGGGTGTACATCACCTTGCGGGTGGCGCAATACCCTTCATAGAAATCCATGGAACCAACGGTATAGCTCTCAAGGCCTATGCCGAAGAGCTTGGCCTCAACGCAGGATTTCATGCCGGGAAGTTTCTCTTCCAGAATATCGTCCAGGGCGGCAGCAAGGAGTTCACGGTAGTATTTGCGGTTCACGGTGAGGTCCTTGGAGCCGTCATGGACCCAGATGTTCATGATGCAGGGGTCTCCCTGGGCTTTGCCCATGGCATCGGCAATGCGGCGGCAGCGCTTGGTGTGCTCTATCCAGAAGTCACGGATGGATTTGTCGGGATTGGCAAGCGTAAGGTCTCCGCTCTTTGGATGTGAGAAGGAAGTGGAGTTGAAATCCAGCTTGAAATTGTTGGCCTTGGCCCAGTCGATCCAGCTCTGGAAGTGCTCTACGCCCACCTCGTCACGGTCTACGAACTTGCCGCCGAAGTCTCCGTAAATCTCGTGCAGGTTCACGCGGTGGTTGCCTGCAAGGAGGGTTTTCACAAACTCAAGGTCTTTTCTGACCTCGTCTATGTTGCGCGCACGGCCGGGATAGTTTCCTGTGGTCTGGATGCCGCCAGAAAGGGCCTGGTTGCGTTCGAACCCTATTACGTCGTCGGTCTGCCAGCAGTGAAGGGATATCTGCTGCTTCTCAAGCTCTGCTACGGCAGCGTCGGTGTCCACTCCAAGGGCGGCGTAGCGCTCTTTGGCTATCTCGTAGGACTGGAGGATTTGGGATTCTTTCATTTTTATGTTATTTAAGATTTCTCGACTTCGCTCGAAATGACAGTAGGGGTATAAGTCTTCATTTTAAAGGCGTCGGCAATCATGCGGCGCATTTCCCAGCGGTCTTTTACAAGCCCGGTGGCCTTAGCCTGCATCATCACATTGCCGATGGCCGTGGCTTCAGTGGGGCCTGCCACAACGGGGATGCCGATGGCATCGGCCGTCCACTGGTTCAAAAGGTCGTTGGCGGAGCCGCCGCCGATGACGTGAAGTTTCTCAATCTTGAAGGGAGCAAAATGCTGGAGCATGTCCAGCACCTCCTTGTAGCGGTCTGCAAGAGAATGGTAGATGCATGAAACAATCTGTGCGTCACTAAGATTCTTCACTTCGTTCAGAATGACACCTTTGTCATCCTGAGCGGAGCGAAGGATCTCCTCCACCATGTTGTCGGGGTTGGCAAAACGGGGGTCGTCGGGGTTTATTCGGCCGGGGAAAGAGGCCTCCAAGCGCGCCATAGCAACGAGTTCAGGATAACTGTAATCCTTTCCTTCGGCCTTCCAGACCTTGCGGCACTGCTCCAGGAGCCACAGGCCGGTGATGTTCTTCAAAAAGCGCGTGGTTCCCTCGATGCCGCCTTCATTGGTGAAGTTCAACCGGGCCGATTCTGCGTTGATAATAGGCTCCGGCACCTCAATGCCCATAAGGCTCCAGGTACCGCTGGAAAGGTAAGCGAAATGTTCATCGGCCGCAGGGACGGCTGCTATTGCCGATGCTGTGTCATGGCCTGCAACGGCAATGACGGGTATTCCATTGTACTCCCCTATCCGCGTACCGGGCTGGACAATTGGAAGAAGAATGTCCGTGCGTATTCCCAAGCGCTTCAAAAGGCCTTTGTTGAACTGCCTGGAGCCCTGGTCCATCATTCCGGAAGTGGAGGCATCCGTGTACTCGCAGACTTTATTTCCCGTAAGCATGTAGGAGAGTAAATCCGGCATAAAAAGTATGCTGGAAGCATTCCTAAGCGATTCGTCGTCACTTTCCGTCTGTGCGTACAGCTGGAAGATGGTATTAAAATCCATTATCTGGATGCCGGTGGCGGCATAGAGCTCCTCCCTGGGAATGGTCCCGAACACTTTTTCCGGCATTCCTGCAGTATAAGGGTCCCGATATGCGCGCGGCATCCCTAGCAACGAGCCGTCCGCCCCTATGCAGCCAAAATCCACGCCCCAAGTATCTATGCCGATGGAATCTATTGTGACCCCCTCTTCCTTTAAGGATGCGATGCACTTTTCAAAGTGCCCCTTGATGGAGAAGACATCCCAGTAAAACTTTCCGTTTTCCTTAAATATTTGATTTGGAAAACGATAAACCTCCCTCATGTTGAAACCATCACCGTCAAAAGAAGCAAGGACGGCACGGCCTGAAGTGGCTCCGCAGTCAAAGGCAAGGAAGATATGTGGCCGGATCGGTTTCATACAGTGCAAAAATAACGCATTCGTCAATTTGTTTTTATGCACATGTTGCCATAAGGACTTCGAATTTTGATATTTAACAACATTTATGGTTTTACGCCTCCCCTTTGAGTCACGGCGCGATACTCGCCCGGAGTAGTTCCGGTTATTCGGCGGAATACTGTGAAAAAGTAGTCGTAGTTGTCGAAGCCGTTCTCAAAAGCAATCTGTTTTATGGGGGCATGGGAGTTGGTAAGAGCCTCAAGGATGCGGTTGATACGCATCTGGATAATATATTTTGCCGGTGAAAAACCGGTGTACTGCTTGAAAATACGCCGGAAATTGGAGTAACCCATGCAAAGGTCCGAGGCTATTTTCTCAGGGGTGATGGTGGAGAGATTCTCCATTATTATCATTTTTGCACGGTCTATCCTCTCCTCAACTTCCGTAAAGCCTTCTTGCCTTGCATAGAAGTAGCCAAGGCCCAGCATATGCATCACAAGTGACCCCAAAAGAGGCTGGAACGACGCCTTCTGCTCTGCGGCCGCTTTTATTGCATTCTCATAGAGTTCCGACATCTTGCTGTGTATGCCCACATGCATCACGGCCCTGTCCCGTGTAAAAAAGCCATTCTCTTCCTGAGCCTCTATGAAATGGCCGTTGAAGCCTATCCAATACTCCTTCCAGCCGGTCCTGGGGTCTGGACGGTACGAGTGCCATTCTCCGGGAAACAGCATGAACATGTCTCCCTCCGAGATGTTGACCCAGCGGCCGATGGTTGCCGACATGAACCGGCCCCGGCCTTTGGAAATGTAGATGAGCTGGTACTCTGACAGGATACGCCCCCTTTCTTCGCTGAACAGGTACCTCTGAGGGTGATTTGACGGTGGATATGCTTCCCCGGGAGCTATTTCCTGCGTACCCACCGTATTTACGGCGATGCCCCAAAGACTGTCCTGGGGATTTACCGACAAGTATTTGTGATGAATGTTTTCCGACATGTCCGATGTTTTTCACAAAGATATCCAATGCGTGCCAAAAATCAAAGTCTTACTACACTTTTTATAGATGATACACCATATATTTTACATACCTTTGTATAGATACTAATCGGCATAAGATGAAACAACTTACCGCACTGTTAGCCTTTATTGGCATTATTTCCTGCTCGGCTGTAGATAAAACACCCTCAAGCCAGGTAAATGTTTTCAACGGCACAGGACTTCACGGGCACACATATCCCGGCGCAACAACCCCCTTCGGCCTTGTGGAGCTTAGCCCGGACACCCGCATAGAAGGCTGGGACGGCTGTTCCGGATATCATTTCTCAGACTCGGCCATACTTGGATTCAGCCACACCCATCTCTCCGGAACCGGCTGCGCCGACCTTGGAGACTTCCTATTCACCCCGGGCCTTGACAAAGCGGAGCCCCTTGCTTTTTCGCACAAGGCCGAAACCGCCTTTCCGGGCTACTACAAGGTGGTTTTTCCCGTTGGCATTACGGCGGAACTTACCGCCACTCCAAGGTCCGGCGTCCATAGATACACATTCTCCGGAAATGGCAAACCCGTTATTCTGATAGATGCCGTCCATTCCATCGGAGAAGGCACCAAAGCATCCGTACACGATATCCATCCGGACGGGAACAGCGCAGTGGAAGGGCATCGCAGGGTCTCCGGATGGGCCGAGGACAGGGACATATATCTTTCGGCCCGGTTCTCAGTTCCGTTTGAAAGCGCGGAGCCTGCCGGCAAAGGAAAACTGCTACTCGGCTTTCCCGAAGGCACCCACGAGATAACGGTATATGCCGGCATTTCCTACACCGGAATAGACGGAGCCCGGCTTAACCTCAAGGCCGAAACAGACGGCAGGAGTTTTGACTCTATCCTTGCGGAGGCCAGGGAAACCTGGGACGGCGTCCTTGGCACCATGGAAGTGACCGGCGGCCCTACAGCGCAGTTCTACACCTGTCTCTACCATACATTCGTATGTCCAAACCTCATGGAAGACGCTGGCGGGGAACCCTACTACTCCACCCTCTCCCTTTGGGATACTTTCCGAAGCTGGAATCCCCTGCAAACCATTATTAATCCCTCTCTTGTCTCCAACATGGTACGGAGCATGCTGGACATGTACCGTAGAACCGGAGAACTTCCCATCTGGCCCCTCGCCCATTCCGAGACCTATACCATGATAGGTTATCACAGCGTATCTGTCATAGCCGACGCCTGGCTCAGGGGTATCCGGGATTTCGACGGTGAAGAAGCCTTACGGGCAATGGTGGCGTCTTCCAACCGATACAAGGGCACAAGCATCTCTTCCCTTTACACGTCTTTCGGCTATATTCCCGCAAATCTCATAGCCGAATCCACTTCCCAGACACTTGAAATGGCTTATGACGACTGGTGCATAGCCCGTATGGCCGAAGATCTTGGCCACGCAGATATTGCCGAAGAGTATTACCGCAGAGCCGAAAGCTGGCAGAATCTCTTTGACGCCTCCACGGGTTTCATGCGCGGACGCAATGCAGACGGCACCTTCTCCGAGCCCTTCGACCCCATAGCCAGCACCCGAGACTACACGGAAGCCATCCCCTGGCAAGCCCGTTTCTTTGTTCCACATGACGAAGCCGGCCACACCGCACTCATGGGCGGGAGAGAGAACATGATAGCCGCGCTGGATTCTCTCTTTACCTATGAAGAGAGAGATCCCGGCATGACAATTTCCGACATCAGCGGCTGGATGGGACAGTATGCCCACGGCAACGAGCCCTCGCATCACATGGCCTACATCTACAACTGGCTGGGAGCGCCCTCCCGCACGCAGGAGATTGTGAGGGAACTGCTCTCCACAATGTACGGGACAGGCCCTGAAGGCGTTTGCGGCAACGAGGACTGCGGACAGATGAGCGCCTGGTATGTACTTGCTTCGACCGGTATTTATCCCGCGTGCCCCGGCACCGGGGAATACCAGCTCACGGTGCCTCTTTTCAAGGAAACCAAAATAAAACTTGGAAATGGCCGTACACTTACAATAAAAACAGACCGCCCCGGCAACCGCTATATCAAGGACGTCACGTTTAACGGAAAACCCGTGGAGCATAATTTCGTCTTTTACGATGACATTATGGAAGGAGGAGAACTCTGTTTCCGGACATCGGCAAAACCTGTTCATGGGAGGGATTACATGGAGCCGCCCTACTCCATGAGTGACGGAAACATTGTTTCAACGCCTTATGCTGGCGGAAACCTGTCGCTTTTCATAGACCATACGGAGATTTCCCTTGGATGCCGCACCGCCGGAGCCAGCATCCACTACACTTTGGACGGCAGCATCCCCACAGAGTCAAGCCCGCTTTATGAAAAGCCCATCGGCATAGACAAGAGCTGCACGGTAAAGGCCCGGGCCTTCCTTGAAGGGGCTACGCCTTCTCCCATTTTCACCGTCCAGGCCACAAAGGCCATTTTCAGGGATCCGGCAAGAAAAACCGGGCTCAGGAGCGGCTGCAGGTACACTTATCATCTCGGAGCGTTCTCTGAAACGGCCCATGTCCTGGCTTCGCCGGCCGTAGCCTCCGGAGTAATGGCAGAGCCCTCCATCGGCAGTGCACCGGATGAAGATCACTTTGGATATGTCTTCTCCGGCTACATCGATGTCCCCTCTGACGGCATTTGGGAGTTCTCCCTCACCAGCGACGACGGCTCGGTGCTGGACATAGACGGCGTACGCACCGTAGATAACGACGGCTCGCATTCGGCCATTGCGACATTCGGACGCATTCCTCTTAAAAAGGGTCTGCACCAATACAGGCTCATCTACCTGGAAGATTACGAAGGGCAGCATCTCTCCTGGGAGTGGAAAGCTCCCGGAGAAGAGAGTTTCTCTGCGGTCCCCCAAAATAAACTGTTCTACTAAGACGCTATGAAAAGACTTCTTCTTATCCCTTTCCTTTTTGTGAGCGTGCTGACATGGGCACAGCTTCCGGTGATCCTTCACTCTCACAATGATTATAACCGCACTGCGCCTTTCTGGGAGGCTTATTCCCAGCACTGCGCCTCAATAGAAGCCGATGTATTCCTCTCCGACGGAAAGCTCCTTGTAGGCCATGATGAAGAAGACCTCACCCCGGAAAGAAACCTGGACGCCATGTACATCCAGCCCATAGTCCAGACCTTCCGAAGCAACGGAGGCCGCATGTGGAAAGATTCCCCGGACCGCCTCATCCTCATGATAGAGCTCAAAAGCCCGGCCGAAGATGAACTTCCGGAAGTTGTGAAGGCTCTGGAGAAGTATCCGGATGTCTTCTCCTCTGAAAACGGAGTCCGGATTGCCATAACCGGCAATGTCCCGCCCAAGGAGGATTTCCTGAAGTACCCTTCGTGGATAGGCTACGATGGAGACATCCGGGATGATTACTCTCCCATGCAGCTTGAAAGAGTGGTTCTGGTGAGCAATTCTTTCCGAATGTTCTCACGCAAATGGAACGGAAAAGGAAGGATGATAGACCCGGAACTTGCCGCCGTCAAGGCCGCCATAGAAAAGGTGCATTCCTGGGGCAAGCCCATCCGCTTCTGGGACGCCCCCGAAGGCACCACGGCATATTTCACGTTCTGGAAACTTGGCGTTGACATAATTGGGACAGACAAACCCGCCGTAGCATCACAGTTCTTCAGCGACTGGGGCAACAAGAACTTCATCATTGGCCGTCACAATGTCCAGTCCGGAGTGACGGGCACAAAAAAACTGGACAAGGCCACCCGCAGTTTCTCAGGCTTCCAGAACGAAAAACTTCAGCTTTCGGCCCGCATCCCCACCTACACCCCCACTTACAGGAAGGACGGCTGTAAAGGGAAGATCAAGAACGTCATTTTCCTCATCGGAGACGGCATGGGAATAAACCAGATTGCCGCCGGAGCCTATGCCAACCGCCGGGATCTTTCACTCCTTAAAATCAAGAGTACCGGAATCCAGTTCTACAACCCCCAGGACGACTTCATCGGAGACTCCGCGTCCGGCGGCAGCGCCCTTGCAACCGGAAAGATGTCATGGACGCGCCACATTGCCACAAATCACGACGGCAGTGAAGCCTATCCCTCCCTTGCCGACTATTTCAAGGACATGGGAAAGGCAACCGGAATAGTTTCACTCGGGGACATCGCCGATGCAACCCCGGCTGTTTTCTACGGACACACCTCCGAGCGTGACAGCACCGAACTTATTACCCGCGCAATGCTTTCGAGCAAGGCCGACCTTATCTGCGGCAGCGGCCGAGGATGCATAGAGGGGACCCGCGAAGACGGCATAGACATGCTCTCCGGCATAAAAGCCAACGGATACAGCTACACCAACGATGCCGTCGAAGTAGACAAGGTAAGCGGAAAGTTGATCTGCCTTGACAACCGCATGGGAGAATATGCCACGGAAGAGAATCTCCATTTCCTTGCCGATATTACCCGTGCATCCATAAAGAAGCTGCAGAAAGACTCCAGGAAGGGTTTCTTCCTTATGGTGGAAGGCGCAAAGATAGACTATGCAGGACACTCCGACTGCTTCCCCGCATCGGTATTGGAGCAACTGAGCTTTGACCTTGCAATTGCCGAAGCCCTGAGGTTTGCCGATGAAGACGGCCACACCCTTGTGGTTGTCACCGCAGACCACGAAACCGGAGGCCTTACCATCCTGGACGGAGACCTTGAAAGCGGCCATGTCCTTGCCGTGTACAACTCCGACGACCATACACCCACCGTAGTACCGGTATTCGCATACGGCCCCGGTTCCCGTGAGTTCATCGGCACATACATGAACATAGAGATACCCGCCAAAATCAAAAAACTGGTGAGAAAATGAGAAAAACAGCGATCCTTGCCATATCCCTGCTCCTTGTCTCATTTCAGGGGCATGGCCAGAATTACAAGAACACCTATGTAAAAAACATCTTCGTGGCCGAAAACCCCTATCGGACCATGGAGATGGAAACCATTGAGCCCCAAAGCTTTGATAAAGCCAGAAAAGTGCTCCCCGCCCCATTCTGGGAAGGCCATACTCAAGAAGTGGACATGTACTGGCATGCCTGGCAGATTGCCATAGGGAACATCCGTCAGCCGCAAAAGGGATCCGGCTTTGTGAGTCCTTACCTTGACGTAGCATACAACGGCAACATCTTCATGTGGGACGACAGTTTCATGATGCTTTTTGCCCGCTACGGATACCGCTTCTTCCCATTCCAGCGCACCCTTGACAATTTTTACGCAAAGCAGCATCAGGACGGCTTCATTTGCAGGGAAATCAGGGCAGACGGGACAGACTGCTTCGAGCGCTACGACCCCGTGAGCACAGGTCCCAACCTCCTCCCCTGGGCGGAACTCCTGTATTACCTGCAGTATGGAGACACAGACCGCCTTCACCGCGTGTTTCCGGCCCTTGTGGCATATGCCCAGTGGTGGAAACTCAACCGCACGTGGCCAGACGGAACCTACTGGAGCAGCGGCTGGGGCACCGGCATGGACAACCTTCCAAGGGTCCAGGAGGGTTACAACCCTATTTTTTCAAACGGCCATATGAGTTGGCTGGACACCAATCTCCAGCAATACCTTGTGGATTGGTGCCTCATGCAGATAGGGTTTTACACTGAGCGCTGGCAGGAAATAGAGGAACTGGAGGATGAGATGAAATTCCTCAAGAAATGGATCAATGAGAACATGTGGGACCCTGAAGAAAAGTTCCTTTACGACGTATACGCCGACGGTTCCCGCTCTAGCGTCAAGACCATTGCCGCTTTCTGGGCCCTCCAAACGGACATTCTGGAAAAGGAGAGGCTGGATGACATTGTAGGGCATCTTTCCGATGAAAGTGAATTCAACCGCCCTCACCGCGTACCGTCCCTTAGCGCAGACCACAAAAAATACAATCCCCTTGGCAGATACTGGCAGGGCGGAGTATGGCCAGGAACCAACTACATGGTCATTGACGGCCTGTGGCGCAAAGGCTACAGGGAACTTTCACGCGAGATAGCCGACAACCATTACGGCGCAGTCCTTGAAGTATGGAAGAATACCGGCACTTTCTGGGAATACTATGCCCCTGAGAGCGCCCAGCCCGGCTTCATGGCCAGGAAGGATTTTGTGGGCTGGGCCGGTCTTCCTCCAATTGCAGAGTTTATAGAATGCATCCTTGGCATACGTTCAAACTACGCCGATGAAATGATCGAGTGGGATTTGAGACAAACGGAAGCACACGGGATAGAGCGGTATCCCTTTGGTCCGGAAGGAGTGGTGACACTAAAGGCTTCGGCCAGGAAATCTTCTTCCGAAAAGCCGGTGATTACGGTCAAGACAAACGTGCCGTTCAACCTTACCGTAATCTGGGGAGACGGACAAAAGTCTACGGTCCGCGTAGAGAAAGACGGAAAAATCAGGCTTTAATCCACAACTGTAACGCCAACAGGCACTTCCACCTTTACATCGGCCCCGTTACGCTTCACGCGGATGGGGCCGTATGGTGTATTCCGGCTCACCTCAACCCATTCCAGGCCTTCCGGAACCTGAGGCTCTATTCTCACTTTACGACATCCGGGCTCCAGGGGAATTATGCCTCCAAGGGCCTCATAGAACCAACTTCCTATGCCGTTGAAGCAGTTGTGGAGGCGGCTTCGATTGCCATCCCAGTGCTCCCAGGTGCCGGTGGCTCCGTTTTCCAGCATATGTAGATATCCGGGATAGCCTTTATGTACGATAAGATTATTGAGCCAGTCGGCTTCTCCGGAGATAGTTGCCCATTCAGTGAGTACGGGAATGCCAACAAGGCCTGTGGCGAAGTATCCGGGGGTACTGTTTTTAAGGGTTTTCACGATATCCGGGGCCAATTCTTCCGGAACCGCCCCGACAAGAAGCGGATAGACCAGGTCTATCTGGGTGCCGCTCCCGTAGGAGGCCGAAGCGGACTTGTAGAAGGCTTCATGGATACGTGTACGCAGATTCCCAAGGCGGGTTCTCCACGTAGCAGCCTCTTCCGGCAGCCCAAGGACGTCTGCAATCAATGCCAGGTCTTCAAATACCTGGCACAAGGCGCAGTTATTCACAAGATCCACGGAAACCGGATCCTGGACATCCACGCCTTCAGGCGCCGCCCAGTCACCAAGGTACCAGGCGCGGTAGGTTGTATTCGGCCATGGCCTGAGAAGTCCGTCCTTTACAAAGGAATCCACATATTCTATCCACTTTTTCATATCGGGGTAGAACCGCTCCAAAGGGCGTAAGTCTCCATAACTCACATAAGTTCTCCAGGCGGCCTGGACCAGGAAACTGCACCAGTAAGGGCCGCCGCCTGCCGGATAGGGGCTCGGAGCCGTGTGCGGAAGACCGCCGTCAGGGCGCTGGGAATCGGCCCAGGCCTGAAGCCAGTTAAGATACATGGGGCCGGCATCCGCCATTTCCTGAAGAGTAAGGGTGGAAGCATTGCCGTCACCACCGTAGCCAAGCCGCTCAACGCTGGCACAGTCTACCATGTAGCCGCCGAAACTGAGGTTTTCAAGCGTCCAGTCCAGCATGTTGTAAATGGCATTGAGACGGGGATCCGACGATGTGAAAGAGCCTCCTTTGACATAGTCTGTCCTTATCCTGTGCACCTTTACTTCCAGAGGCGCCGCAGGCAGGGGATAAATACGCGCATAGCGGAAGACATGATGGTTGAAGCGGTTAGTGAAACGTTCCTCTCCCTCCCCCGCAGCAATATAGATATCCTGTCCGAAGTCCTCGGTGTCAAACTCTTGAGTAAGGGCGTCGCTGTAGTCTATTTTAATCTCCTGCCCTTTCTGGAGAGATGGGAGGACAATCTCCACAAGGCCATTCATGACTTTTCCCATGTCCACCAGCCAGCAGCTATCACCTTCGGCGGTAATACTCCGGGCTTCATGTGTTTCCTGTATTGTGGTTGCCTCGCACATCTGGGCCGAAGCCTTCATGCCATCCACCCTTATAACGTCCACGGGGCCCCACTTAGGCTTTTCGCGGGCATCCAGCATCTCTCCTCCAAAACCGTGGGGCTCCCAGGTTCCAAGGTCCCGGCGGCCGCTTGGAGAGCCCTCCCAACTTCCATCCGTCACAAGAAGGGCATTCCCGTCAAAATCAAGTTCGGCCTTTACCAGCGGGCCTTCATATACGGCTCCAAAGGTCCCGGGCTTGTACCAGCCGGAGCCCGCCGCAACAAGAAGTTCATTCTCTCCCTTTTCAAGAAGCCCCGCAACATCATAGGCAACTATCAGGGAGCGCTTGGCAAGCTCTGAGACAGCCGGCTGCAATACGCTTTCAGATACTTTTTTCCCATTCACATAGGCCTCATGGTACCCAAGGGAATTCACGTAGAGAAGTGCCTCGGAGGGCTTTTTCTCAACCGTGAAACGCTTTCTCAGAAGCGGAGACTCCCCTTTCCCTATATATTCCCCCGCAAGTCCTTCCAAAGGTGCCACGGCAAAGCGCTGCCAGGGGCTCCAGCGGGAAACCCGTCCCTTTCCGTTCCACACCCTGACGCGCCAGCGGACAAGTTGCTTGGGGCAAATCCCGTCTCCCTTGTAAGGCACCATCACCTGATCCGAGCTTTCTTCTTTCCACACGTTTTCTCCAACCTGCAACTGGAAAGCAGTTTGTTCCATCGGGGAGTCACTTCGTATTTTCCAACTGAAGTGAGGCTTGGCGCTGTCTATGGCAAGCGGGTCCACAAGGCCCTCACACCTAAGATCGTAAACTTCAAATGAAGGCTGGCAGGCGGAAAGAAGAAGCGCTGTCCAAAGTATGGGGAAAGGAGTTTTCATCGACAAATCCGGAATTTGTAAGAATATGTCTTTCCAGGCTCAATCTTATACTGTGGCAGGACATCCGGACCGCAACTGCCGTTTCCAAGGCCATTTTGGATGCAGTCCAGGTTGAAGATAACCTGCGGGCGCCTTACAAGGGGGAGGTCGTTCATATACTTCACAAGATAAAGGTCCCTGTCGGTATAGTGAAGGGCGCTGAAATCAAAACTGTCATCGGCCACAAAACTTATGGAGTCACCTGAAGCTGTCCCGAAGCGCACCCATCTGGTATCTGTACGTCCACCCATGCTCTGGGTGCGTACATACGGTTCAGTGAAGCCGTCTACGGTACTGCTCCATTCTCCCAGGAATGCCCCCTGCCTGCGGTCCGAATAGTTCTCCTGAGGGCCGCGACCATACCAGGAGACATTCTCAAACGAAGGGTTCAGCGCCATTGTAAGCCCTATACGCGGAAGGGAGAAGTCCTCCCCGGCGCTGAAACTTGCGCTAACATCCACGCATCCCGAACTGTAAACGTCGTAAGTGATGCTATAAGGGACAACGGCGGTTCCAACCATGGCCTCCATCTGGGTTGTTATGCTTACGCAATGCTCCGCCGCCTTGTAGTGGAAACTTTTCAGGGAGGCCGAAGTGGACACGCTCTCATCTTTTCCCGTTATGATAAAGCGCACCCCGTCGTTGGAGATGTAACGGTAGCCGTTGAAAGAGATGCCGTCCGTACCGTACAGAATGTCCGTACCACCTATCCTCAGGCTCTGAAGAATGCCCCTTGCGCGGTCGAAGCGGACACTTATGCACTCGTTCTTGACACAGAGTATCCGGCCTTCTTCGGTGTACACCTCAAGCGGTTCCGCTCCCCCGTTTTCCACTTCCTGAAGGCGTCCGTCCAACTTCTGAAGGAAGAATTCATCGGAGGCTACAACGTGGCCGGGACCGCACCAGAGGGTGCCTTCCTTAAGGACAATGTCCGTCCTTAAGGTTACATCCCCTTTCCAGGGCATTTCCGGACAAGGGATTGCGACCGTGCATTTTCCCCAAGGTGCGGTGGAAGGGAGCGAAGCCGTGCCGCTCAGGAAGGCCACACCTTCGTGAAGGTAACTGTAGCGGAGTTCCATCTCGGAGAGGTTGTAAGAGATGTAACGGTTCTCCAACCTGAGTCTTCCAGGGACTTCCAACTGCATTTTCACGTACTGATACACCTTCTTTACTTCCAGAAGTTTTGCGGTAATGCGGCGGTCGGCCGTCACAAGGCCGTTACAGGAAAAGTCATTGTCGTTGGGCATATCGCCAAAGGCTCCTCCGAAGTATAGTTTCCCGTCATTGGCACCGGGCATCACCAATGCCTGGTCTACCCAGTCCCAGATGCAGGCGCCTATCATGCGCTCACTTCTGTTCTCTATGTAATCCATGTACTCGGCAAGGTTGCCGGGGGCATTTCCCATTGCATGCGCATACTCGCAAAGGTAGTAGGGCCTGGCAGCACCGTTACGGTCCATACTCTCCATCTGCTCCAGGGAAGGGTACATGTTTGAGTCAAAATCGGCAACCTCATTCTGGCCCTCATAATGTATAGGGCGGGGATCAAGGGCTTTCACCGCATCATATTCGGCTTCAATGTTCCCGCCCTTTCCGGATTCGTTTCCCAAAGACCAGAAAATAACGCTTGGGTGAAGACGGTCACGGCGAACCATCCTGACAGCCCTGTCAACATAGGCGTCTTTCCACGATGGCATTTTGGAGATTGAAAAATTGCCGTGGCACTCTACGTCGGCCTCGTCCAGAATGTAAAGCCCGTAGTAGTCGTAGAGGGAGTACATCCTGGGGTCGTTGGGATAATGACTTGTCCGGACAGTGTTGAGGTTATGGCGCTTCATGAGCACAATGTCCTCTATCATGGATTCTACCGGAACGGCCTTGCCATAAACCGGATGGATGTCGTGACGGTTTGTTCCTTTAAGGTATGTCATCACGCCATTTACATAGAGTTTATTGCCCCTGAACTCAACTTTCCTGAAACCGTGTTTAAAGAACGTACATTCCAGGAGTTTTCCCTTTTTGTCAAAAAGAGCCACCTGAACGGTGTAAAGATTGGGCTTCTCCGCGCTCCAAAGCATTGGAGAGTCTACCGCTATCTCCTCACCCTCCCCCACTTTATTTCCGGAGGCATCCCAGAGGGAGACTTTCGCCACCGGAGCCTTTGTCTCTACGGAAGTCCTCAGGGTAGCCCTGGAGAAATCCGGTGCAAAAACAGTCTCCGTGCAGATATCATTTACATGTGCCTTAGGACGGGCCATAAGATACACGTCCCGGTGAATTCCGCCAAGACGGAACATGTCCTGGTCTTCCAGGTAGGAGCCGTCGCTCCACTTGTAAACCTCCACGGCCACGGTGTTGCGGCCATTTTTCACATAGCGGCTGATATTGAATTCGGCATCGTTGTTCGAGCCCTGGCTGTAGCCTACTTTCCGGCCGTTAACCCAAAGGTAGAATGCCGAATATACACCGTCAAAATGTATGTACACCTCTTTCCCGGCCCAGTCTGCAGGAAGGACGAAATCCCTTCTGTAACTGCCTACGGGATTGGGCTCTTTTTCAATCGTGAAACCACGCACCACCTGGATAAAAGGCGGATTATTGCCGAAAGGATAGGTGGAGTTTGTATAAAGAGGAGTTCCATAGCCTTCCATCTCCCAGTTGGCCGGGACGTCAATTTCGGCCCAGTCCGCTACGCTGAAAGAAGGCTTGTAAAAATTCACTGGACGCTGTTCCGGAGAAGGGGCCCAGTTGAATTTCCATTTTCCGCTAAGGAGCATGTAGCGGGAACTTCCGGTGCGCATCCAGGGCTTTTCGTAGGCAGGGTCGGAAGTCATTTCGGATTCCGACGCATAGGGAATAAGGGTGGGATGCCCGGGCTCTTTGCCCACGGCAAAGACCTTCTCGTTCTCCCAGTCGTTTTTAGAAGAAGTCTTGTATGGGATAATGTCAAGAGGTGTCGCCGATTCACGTATAGTCCATTTCTCTCCCTCAGAAAGCTGCCAGGCTTTTTGATCTGCCCCGATGCCAAGGAAGAGGCCGGAAGAAACGCTCATTAACCTGTAGGAGCCGTCTCCAGCGGGAATCAGTTCCCAGTGCTGGTTTATGTTAAGAGGGTCTGCACCCCACTGGAGCACGCTGTGCTCTCCCTCTCCGTCACAGTCAAGGGCAAGGCCGGAATAACCGTTCACAAATTCGTATACGTTGCCTTTTACTTTTCTCAGTTGCCACACCTGGCTGTCGTTCCCGGCTTCAGGCGTGGACAGGAGAACAGGCGAATCGGCCATCATGGCACTCTTCACATCCAGAACAAGGCCATCATGAGCGGCTATCTCATAGCCTTTGTCGGGCCTCAACGACTGGGCCGCCAGGGGCAGGCTCAGCAGTAATAAGAATAGCGTAAAACAGGACTTCCTCATATATAAACTACTTATATTCTACGGTATAAGTACCTGCCGAATAATCCTTCTCTCCAGAAGGCAGGACAACGGTAGCAGAGGCGCCTTCAGGGATGGTAAAGGTCCAGGTGCAAACGTCTCCTTCATACTTCCAGGCGCTCTTTATGGTTCCTGCGGCGCTCTTATATTCGGCATCAAGGCTGCCAAGGCGTTTGTCCGGTAGCGGCTTCATTAAAATGTGGGTGAAGCCGGGGGCGGAAGTGTCGGCAGAAATTCCTGCAGCGCTCTCCCACAGCCACTGGCACACGCAGCCGTAGGCATAGTGGTTGAAACTGTTCATGCCGTTGGGCCCCATGCCCTTGTCTACCATGTAACTGTTCCAGCGCTCCCAGATGGTGGTGGCGCCATTGTCAACGGAGTACAGCCAACTTGGATTCCTTCGCTGGAAAAGAAGGTCCCAGGCAATGTCTGCCATGCCGTTGTCCGTGAGAGTCTGCATGAGGATGCCGGTACCAAGGAAGCCCGTCTGGAGGCAGCCACCGTGGGCCGCGAAATTCTCCCTGAGCCTACGGCACATGGCATCCTTTTCTTCGCCGCTCACAAGGCCAAGTTTCAGGGCAAAAAGCGTCGGAGTCTGCATTGTATTAAGGATACTGAGACGGAAAGAGCCGTCGGGAAGGAGGTAGGTGGCCTTAAGGTATTCTTTGGCGTCCTTTTCCATCTTGAGGTAAGGAGCAGCATCCCGTCCGCTTGCCGTAGCCATATCCGCCATCATTGCAGCGTCAACAGCCCAGTAGCATCCTCCCAGATAACTCCAGTACAGTTCCGCCTGTGCGCTGGTGGCATCGTCCTTGAAAGCAATTCCGCTGCAAGTCTCCAGGGGTTCATAACTTACCCAGTCGGCGTAGTTGAAGTCATCGTTCTCTTCCCTCAGGAGGCTGTGCTCATAGCGCGTGGCGTTCACATGCTCCATAAAGAGCGCCATGGCATCCCAGTTTTCTTCTATGATTGAAGGGTCCCCAAACTGCTTCCATACCGTCCATGGCACTATCACGCCGGCGTCGGCCCATCCAAGGCGCATGGTCTCGTTGCCATATTGCGCAAAGGGTGCGACGGAGGGAAATCCGCCAGTTTCGACCTGGCTGTCCCTCACATCCCTGGTCCATTTATGGAAGAAGTTGCCTGTTGAGGCAAAGAAAGAGCCAGTCTCTGCAAATACATGGGTATCTGCCATCCATCCAAGGCGCTCGTTTCGCTGGGGACAGTCTGTGGGAACGGAGAGATAGTTGGAGCGCATTCCCCATACCGTATTGGAAATGAGTTTATTGATGGACTCGTCTCCGGTAACCATGCGCCCGGTTTCCATTTCCTGTGTAATTGATGTAACCGGCACCGAGGCAATGGATGCGAATTTCACCGGTTTGTCGGCAGTGATTGAAACATAGCGATAACCCCAGAAGGAAGCGCGGGGCTGGAATTTCACGTATTTTCCCTTGCAGTCTCCAAAAACGTAGGTGAGCCATATCTCTCCGTGGTCCACACGGAGATTGCGCCTGTGAATGCTGCCCTCGGGGCCGTCCATATCACGGCGTTCGGCACCGTTCCCGTCGTTGAGAATCTCTGAGGGGAGGCACTCCAGGCGGGTTCCCTCCTCTGCCATGAACTCAAACGAAGGGACGGCGGCGGCGTTCTGGCCGAAGTCTACCACAAGCGTCTCTCCGGGGTTCAGTTCCACCACATCTCCGTCTTTGTAACTGCGCTTAATGTCAACCACACCGTATTCCACCTCATCTTCATTCTCAGATTCAACGGCACCGGTAACGCCTTCCCAGGCATACATGGCCACAGGATGTAGCCTAAGGTCTTCCCTATGATAGATTTCCGCGCCGCAGGTGGGAAGGATTTCTCCCGCAAACTCGGTGTTAACCTCCGGAGTGGATAGTTTTTCGGGAGCCAGGAAGCCCGGAAGTTCACGGGCATCATACTCCTCTCCGTCAAAGATGCCGGAATGTTTTACAGGGCCGGCCACACCGGCTTTCCAATGCTCGGTATCCGTTCCAAGACGCTCAGTAGTTCCGTCGGCGTAAACAAGTTCCAGAACGCCCCTGAAGGCGCATTTCTTTCCTATGAATCCATCCCTGCCGTCATCGTCCGGGGTAATGATCTTGTCGGCCCACCAGCCGGGAGTTACCTGGGCGCTGAGTTCGTTTACATCGCCGGCTCCTTTCTTGAATGCAGACGTGATGTCATAAGTAAAAGCATACTTGGTTTTGGCATAGTGCGTAAAGCCGGGCTTCAGGACTTCCTTTCCCACCAGTTCACCGTTCAGGTAAATGTCAAAAACGCCAAGGGCCGTAGTCATCCAGGTGGCCTTCTTCACTTTTCGGGCATTGGTGACGCGGCCAAGGAACCATGAGGAACCGGGGGCGCTTTTGTACACCCGCCCCGTTGCCACAGGGGCATCAGAGGCCGATATCCACTCTGAAACCTCCCATGCACTGCTGTCAAGGGACGGAGCCAGAGGCAGGTCTTGCGGTTTCTGTACCTGACATGCGGACACCCACAGAAGGGTCCCCGCAAGGATAATAGGAGAAAGGAAATGTCTCATATTTGCTGTTATTTGCTTGTTTTCATTTTCACAAGAAGGACTCCGTGAGACGGGACGGTATATGTTGCGTCCGTGGGAATATCCTTCTGACGCCAAAGGTCCCTGACGGAGTCGGCCTCAAGGTCTATCTTCCCTATCGCCCCGCCAAGATACACGGGAACAGGGGCTTCGTTAAGGTTGAAAATCCCTATGGCGAGGCCGCCGTCACTCAGTTCCCTGCTCCAGATCTCAATCCCATCCTCCTCTATGTCCTTATGGGCCTGCCTTCCCAGAACATCCTGGTTAATGGCATTAACCTCGTTGTTGCACAGGAGGTTAAGGGTAAAATCGTCTATCCTGGAGAGGTCACATCCAATAAGCATGTTGGCTGCAAGGAGGGCCCAAAGGCTTATATGGCTATACTGTTCATCGGGGGTAAGGCGGCTGTCCCTCAGGTTGTCGCTCCAGCCCACCTTGCCCACTACCAGCATGTCGGGGTCGTTCCAGTGGCCGGGTCCGGAGTAGGGATGAAGGCCATCCTGCTGCTCAAAGCCAATTGAACGCACGGATTCCCAAGTATCGGTAATGTCAACCGTAGTGCGCCAGGAATTGGCGTCCACAAAAGCGCCCCACTCCCACACATTTCCCATGCCGTACTGGCAAAGGGAATAGAAGATATCCCGGGGCTGCTCCCTGAGGTACTGCTGCATCTTTATGTAAGGCCTCAGAAGTGCCGCCACGGAATGGTCAGAAGAGGCGCCGTAAACCTTGGAGTATCCGCACCAGTCATATTTAAGATAGTCCACACCCCAGCTGTTCCAGACCTCTGCATCCTCTTTTTCATGGCCGAGAGACCCAAGATAACCGCCGCAGGTGCGGTCTCCGGGACTTGAGTATATGCCAAACTTGAGTCCGTTCCCGTGAAGCCAGTCTCCAAGGCCCTTCATGTCCGGGAAGTTTTCATTTGTGCCGATGGTCCCGTCCGGATTTCTCTCCGCGGCCTCCCAGGCATCGTCCACGTTGACATAACTGTAGCCATAATCGGCAAGCCCTGAACTTACAAGGGCCATGGCCGATTCCATCACTTTCTTCTGGGACACGCTTGTTCCCCAGCAATTCCAGGAGTTCCAGCCCATGGGAGGGGTGAGCGCTATCCGGCTTCCCACCTTAAGGGTAAAAGAGGCGCTTGCACTTCCCTTTGCATTCCTGGCCTTCAGTACCAGGGGATAATCTCCCTCCTCCTTCACGCTCCCGCTGAGGACACCTTTTTCACTGTCCAGCACAACGCCCTCAGGGAGGCCCTCAACAGCATATCGCATGGGCTTTTCGCCGGAGAATGCCAGCCTGAAAATAACCGGCGAACCAGGTCTGACGCCCAAGACCGCCGGGCCGTTGTAGCGCGGTGTAGCCGGGGCTGGCGGTGTAAGGATATAGGGACCCGAAACCAACGTAATCCATGCGGGTTTGCCATAAAAGCCCCCGGGAGGATCTCCGTTATAGACTCTCACGGCTATAACATTCTCCTTGTCCCAGCGCACCAGTTTTCGGTCTACAATATAGCGGCGAGGAGAGTCATAGCCGTCAGTCTTTCCAACAAGAACTCCATTTAGGAATGTTTCGTCGGCATCGTCTATGGTGCCCAGTGCCAAAAGGATTTTATCCGAATCGCGCCCCTTCAGGGAAGACGGTATTACCACATGCAGCCTGTACCAGCCATAGGCGTTGTCGTTGTCTATGCCCTGGGCGTTCCAGTCCGTATCCAGCCGGAGAACATCCCACGAGGTGTCGTTAAAAGAAGGAGACGCCCACGCGGGATTGTCTCCCACGCGAAATTTTGCCGTTTCAACGCTTATCCCCTGGGCCAGGGCCAACCGGCAAAGAAGAAGTATCGCAAGTGTAATGATTGTCCTTTTCATGCCGGAGCGTTTAAACGAAATGGACTACTTCGGCCTCCCCAAGATAACAGGCCCCAACCGTATACTGTATTGCCGTCGCGGAGAAGCGGTCTTCGAAGAAACGGTGCATGTGGCCGGCAAGGATGGCCTTCAGGAGGGACTGCTCCTTGAGCCAGTCAATGAACTCCATGGTGGGAGCATCTGCCCTCTGGGATTCCTGCCTGCCTGGCTTATAGGTATCTACAAGGTGGTCCGGAACGCCCGCAAGATAGGCGCACTCGCCGCCCACCTCCTCCATCTCGTCTTTGAAATGGGCCGGGGTGTACAGGGGGACGTGCACCAGCATCACCATGGGAAGGCCTTTCTCTGCTTCGGCCTTCATGAGCTCAAGTTGTGCGTGTGTGAAATTATAGTACACATTGTCTACGGCAACAAAATTCACTCCGCCGATGACATGGCTTGCAAAGGTGATGTCGTTGGGGAATGCTCCCTGCACGGCGTCATAACTGCGGCGTTTATATGCTTCATCCTCATGGTCTTCACCCATGTAAATGGAGAACTCGTGGTTGCCGGAGCATGTGAACCAGTCCTCATCCATCATATGCTTGGCACAGGTGTCTAGATTAGCCTCCGACACGAAATCTATAAGGTCACCGGTGTGCATGAGGTGCATGCCCTTCTTCCGGGCAATGTTAACGGCCTCGTCCAGGTAATGCTCTCCGGCATTCATTCCCCTTGACCGTGAAGCGGCAAGCTTGATTGTGCGTTCTCCGTCACGGTCGTCGGCCCTTGCGATATGGCTGTCGGAAACATGCATTACGTCAAAGGGCTCCTTGAGGCCGATATTTACTGTTATCTCCTTGAGGTAAAGGGGGTCATAGGGGGAAACGTCCCTTGAAATGCGGTCTTTGTAGAGTTTTTTTTGTTCATTCTCCAGGGGAGTTGCCGAAGCGGTCTTTGACTCCCTGCCCGGCAGGCATCCCGTCAGGGCTAGACCGGCCGTCGCCGCACCGGAAACCTTCAGGAAATCACGTCTTTTCATAGTTAATTAAGTTGTTTTAATCCTCATATCTAAGAGTGGCTGTTACGGGATAGTGGTCCGACACATAGTCTACGCCCTTATAGGACTTCCGGACGGCCCTGAACCTACTGCAGCCGGCAAAGCCGGAATAGAAAACATAGTCAATCGGAGGGCCGGAAACCTCCTTGCCCCAATCGTGCCAGGTAACACCGTTATCTGTAACCGGCGCCGTTTCCCGGGCGTCTTCCATCAGTTCCCTCAGTGCCACAAGGCAAGGGTCCTCCGGATAAACATTCATGTCTCCCGTAAGAACCATAGGATAGCCTTCCGGATTCATTGCGCCTATCTTTTCTACCAGAAGCAGCAATCCGTTTTTACGGGCTTCCGCTCCTACATGGTCCAGGTGAGTGTTTACAAAGAAGAAGAGGCGGCCTGTAGCCTTGTCCTTCATGAGAGTCCACGTGGCGGTACGCTTGCAGGCGGCATCCCAGCCATAGGAAGGCACATCGGGAGTATCGGACAGCCAGTAAGTACCCCAGTCCCGGAGCTCCAGGCGCTCCGTATCATAGAAAACGGCCATGTGCTCACCGTCGTGGTCGCCGTCCTCGCGTCCCACGCCCACATATTTGTAGCCGGGACAGTTTTCCTCGAAATAAGTAAGCTGGAAATCCAGCGCTTCCTGTACGCCGAACACAGCCGGGTGGCGGTCCATGATCATGGCAGCGGCGGCCTCACGGCGGTTTTTCCAAACATTGTCACCGTCTTCGGCCGACCCATAGCGCACGTTGAATGACATCACCTCAAGAGTCTCCGTAGTCTTTGAGGGCGCGGAACGGGATTCTACTCTTGTGACACCCTTAGGCAGCCGGACTTTGGATTCTATGCTTCCGTCAGGGCGTTTCTGATGCCTCACGCTTATTATACCGTAGGGTGTAGGAAATGTACCTTCGGCCCAGTCAAGATTTCCAAGATGAGGCTCTATCCTTACCTTTTTCATTCCTATACCCACAGGTTCTATTCCGAGCACATGGGCACTGAGCCAGGCGGTGGGACCGCTTGCCCAGCCGTGGCAGAGACTGTGCCTGAGGCCCACATAGCACCAGGCTCCGCCATCGGCGTGGATGTCGAATTTCCCTTCCGGCACAACCTCGTCTATCGGAGCGGCATCCGAGGCATCCGAGTAATTGAAATCTTCCCAGAAAGTGGTGGCCCCAAGTTCAAGCATGCGTCCCCAATAGGCCTTTATCATATCCATGGCTTCGGCATAATGCCCGCTCCTTGCAAGGGCCTCCAAAAGGTAATAACCCATGAACGAGGTGAATTTTTCCGGCCCGTTTTCAAGGATAAGTTCCGACGCGGTTCCGGCGTCCAGCATACCTTCCAATGAGAGGAGGGCTGCCGCCTGGCTGCTGGAGTCGGTGCCGGGAACATGTGAACGCATCTCCTTGGCAAGATCCTGGCATCTGATGGCAAAAGAAGGCTCGCCAAGCCACTCCATCAGACTGGCCCCGGCCGAAAGTGCACGAACTGTAAGAGCCTGGAGACCGGCGTGAATTACGGCGGGCTTGTCATATGAAGGCCAGTCTATGAACCTGCCGTCCCCATAGGCCTCCCATCCATCCTCAACCTCCGAAACGACATCCTCCAGAAGAGCCTCCAGGTACTCTTTCTGCTCCTTAAGGTAGTCAAAATCTCCGTACCAGGAGTAAAGGTGATGCTGGATTATTATCCACCAAAGAGAATAAGATGAGATGCCGTTCATCCACCCGCCAGGGGCTGTCTTGTCCCGCACATAATCAAGGCTTTTCTGAACCACGCCCTGGTTTCCGAATACCGTATTGACGGTCATCACTTCCGGGTGCATGTCCCCCATCCAGACAAGGCGGTCCCTTTTCACTCCATCCCAAAGATAATCCTGCATACAAAGGTGTACGGTATATGCTCCCGTCTGCCATACTCTGGTGAGAACTTCGTCAGAGCAACTGAAGGAACCCTGATACTGAATGTCCCGTTTTCTGGATACGGCTTCCACGGCCACCAGGGCGACGTCCTCGCCGTCTCCGTCAATGAGTTCAAGGCGGACAAAACGGAAGCCGCTGCTTCCGAACTCCACGCTTCCAAGCCAGGGAACCTCCACTGTGCAATCCCTCACGGAATGGTCGTTTGTAGCGGTAGTTCCAGCATCGGAAACACTTGAGAGGGCCTCGGAGACCGACTCTCCAAACACCAGACGGAACTTTGCGGCTTTATGGGAGCCATACATGGAGCGTACAATCCGCACACCTCCCTGGAGTTCTTTACCATAATCCAGGACAACGCTTCCACCTTCACTGAAAACGGTTTCACGGTCCTCGTCAGTTGACACTTGGCCGCAGTAAGGGTCAAGGAGATACTGGGGGTCATTGACGGGACCGGACGTGCACACTACGCGCTGCGGAACAACCGTCTCCGTGACAAAGCCGTCTGAAGGAGGCGGCGTTTGGGCCGATGAGCATGCAAAGAGTGCGACAAGGCAAAGAAGCGTTGCCGGAAATGGTACTTTAGTCATTCTCTGAGTATTCAGGATCTATGGGGGCGGACTTGACGCCGTTCCCGGGAGTGAAGTCTACATCCAGGATATCGGCAATGGTAGCGGCAAACTGCCCTGTGTAGAACGGCCCGTTGCCGGATGTCTCTCCAAGCACAGGGACATCTTTTCCAAAGGCCATGAACCAGGTTTCACCGGAGCGTGCTGTTTTTTCTCCGTGGTCCGTGTACTCCGGACCCACTCCGCGACCATGGTCGCAGGTGATGAGATAGGTAGTTTTTCCCTTGTAGAAAGGGTCTGACTCGCAGTACTCCACTATTCGGCCTATGAATCTGTCGGTCCAGTGGGCTGCTTCCAGATAATTGTCATACTGTCCTTCGTGGGCAAATTCGTCAGTGTCTCCAAATGCCACATAAAAGACTTTGGGATGGCTCTCCCGGAGCGTTTCCATGGCCATTCCATAAGTGATGAGGTCCAGGCGCTCGCTGTAGCCGAAGCCCTCCCCCGGCGTTGCCGCATCCATGTCTTCAAGCATTCGGGTAACGTAAGTGTTGGTGAAAGAAGGCTCGTGGGCGCTGCTGGCGGGAAAGCCGGCCCTCTCGCTGTTAACCGCATAACGGACGCTCTCCCAGGAAGAATACATGGAGAGACTGCCATTGTACCTAGGGTCTTTCCACGCCACTTCCAGCACGCTCACATTTGGATTGGGGACGGGATTGTTGGAGGTAATCCTCTCGTCATCGGCCCAGCCGCAGAACATCTCGCTGTAGCCGGGATAGGAGAAATTCATTGTGTTGGAAACCTGCATGTAGCTCTCCTTGCTGCGGTTCCCGATCATGTAGCCATGTTCCGGGACATATTGCCAGATAAACGGCATTAGAGCCTCACGGCGCTCCGCAGGCGTTTCTCTCCAGTACTTGTTACTTCCCATCAGGGATTCGTCGGCTCCGGAGTAGAGCTCCTGCCAGCGAAGGCCGTCAAGGGTAATGATTACAAGACGGGGGGTGTTGTCTGCCTTGGAGCAAGAAAGGATTGTCAGCAATGCGGCCAGAGTGGCCGGTAAGAGTCTTTTCATCTGATTACACAATTATTTGTGAATGTTAAGTGTATGTCCCGTGTCTTCTACTGAAAGGATGACAGGATGGGAGAATCCGCTGTTGGGCTGATGGAAAACCAGCTTTAGGGATCCGTCAAAATCCTTGAAAACCATGGGATGGCCGCCGTCGGCCTCAAAGATTGGTTCCGGGTCCGGGGTCCACGGCCCGGCCAGCTTGCCGGAAGCGGAACGCGAAATGGCAATGCTGTATTTCCCGTTTTTAAAGGAAGACCAAAGGATGAGAAGGTCTCCCTCTTTAGTTTTGTATACGAAATTACCGTCAGAGACATATCCCGGGGTTCTGGTACCATCGGCATCTGTCTTATAAGCCACAGCAGAAACCCAAGGAGCCTGCGAAGCGGTGAATAGAGTGACGGGATCTCCTGCAGCTCCGGAAAGGTCTGTTTTAAGGGGCATGGCTTCGAAGGTACCGTCCAGGACCTGAACCCATTCATGACAGAAAACCATGTACGGCACTCCGTCCTCTACCCAAAGCGTCCCGTCCAAAGCCATGAATTCCTTAGGCGTGGTGAGTTCTTTGCCAAGGGGCAGGAACGGACCTTCCGGGCCGCGCGAGCGGAAGACCTGCGTGCCTCTGTAAGTAAAAGCCGGCCAGCCCTCAATGGTATCGGCCCAGGTCTTGTCACTGTTAAGGGTGGCAAAAAGATACCAGGCCCCTTTGTAGCGATGCACCTCCGGTGCCCAGACGGGGCCGTTTATGAAATTGTCCCGAGGGGCCGTGAACACCCGCTCCGGACCATGCCAGGCATGAAGATCCTTGCTCCTGAACACTTCCACTCCTCCAAGTCCTTCTTCCGTGGTAGAGCTCCGGTAAAGATAGTATGTCCTGCTTTCCCGGTCTGCCACAACGAAAGGGTCCCGGCAGTATATGCTGTCCGTAGGGATTCCGGGACCGTCCGGGCAAGAAGCGGCACCGCTTTGATTCCTGCAGGCGGCAATTAGGGAAAGGGCCGAAAACAGCAGGCCGATGCTATGACATCTGTTCATTGTATGTGCTTTTGTAGCAAAGATACTCTATTCCTGGGAAAAAAACATGACGGCCCGGCCGGGCCGTCATGTAAAAAGGTTGATAATGACTCTTGATTACTTGAGGTAGCAGCCAACTGCCATAGGAGCAGCCCAGGTGTTACCTGCAAGGTCTACAGGGTACTTGCCGATGTACTCCATGATGGTAGGGTTGGTGCTGGCCTTGGAGAGAGCGAGACCCTTAGGATGATAGTTGGAATCGTAGAGAGTGGAGAGGTCTACGCCAATTTCAGCCTTGACATTCTTGTCATAGATGGTCTGGTCTGCAACGGGGTTGGAGCTCTGCCATACGATTTCACCTTCGCTGATGTTGCCTTCTACGAGGAAATCCTGAACGGTAGAAATCTGGGTGTCACCTGCAAGGGGATCCAGGCTGAATGAGCGGCCGAAGCGATCGCCGTCTTTGTCATTGAAAAGAAGCTGTTTGTTACCTACAACCAGGTTGTTGCCTACTACGCCGCGAGCCTCAGATGCGTAGTTCACGGCGCTCCAGCCATATTCATTCTCTACAATGGTATTATTTACCACATAGCCGTAGTTGTGAGGGCCGATATCCACCATATTGTAAGCCTTATTACCTTTGACAAAGTTGTTGATGAAGGTAATATATGAATGGGATGTGCTGGTAGAAGCAAGGCCTGCGAGTGCCATACCGTTATTGTAGTTATTGTAAATGAGTTCCGCGTAGGAATTGTTCTCGATACGGCAGTTGGCAACGGTGAGGTTGGACACGTGGTCATCACCCCAGTCACCTGCCTCGACGATGGCGATGGCGCCGCGGCGGCTGCCAACGTTGAGGTTGTCGTGGATGTAGCAGTTGGTGATTTCAACATCGCCGCATACATATACTGCCGATCCGTGGTGGTCACCGGCATCGTTCTGGCTGCGGCCGTCCTTGAGTTCAAAGTAAGAGAGTTTTGCTACGCCTGTTCCAACCATGGGGAAAGGAAGCTTGGGGTGAGTTTCACCTGCCTGGGTGGTGCCTTCATAACCGTTACCGAATACGAAGCAGCGGCCTTTCTTCTGACCGGTCACAACAGTGAGGTTGTTGGGATCCTGTTTGGAGAAGGTCTCGTCCCAGCCACCGGAAATGACAGTTCCTTTCTTCTTGACCATGAAGGGGCCATTGAAGGTTGCGCCACCGGCTACATGAATCTCAACGCCGTCCTTTACCTCGTCAATTGCTTTTTGAAGGTCTTCTCCGGCCTTTACGAACACAGCGGGAGTACCTGATTTCTGAGTAACGGTGAATTTTGCGGTGTTGGCCTCGCCTGCCATCGTATAGGTGGCGGTACGAATGCTTCCAGTAACGTTTGTGGTTACTTTGAAGGTAGCCTGTTTGCCGGACTGGGTCATGGTAATCCAGTCGTAGGTACCGTCGGGGGTAAGAGTACCGGCAACATCTACCGTCTGGGTATCTGCACCAAACTCAAGAAGGAGGGTGCCATCAGTAATGGGCTCGGCCTTCTTGCAGCCAACAATGAGCAGGGCAATTCCTGCCAGTGCTAACAAAATTTTTTTCATAATTAATTGATGTTTAATGGTTAATGATTTATGTTAGGTTTATTACACTTTCTTACTGCCATGAAGGCGGATTCTGGAGCAAGCCGTTGGACTTGGCAATCTGGGAAGAAGGATAAGGGAAAGTAAGGCATCTGGGGTTCCAGACCTTTTCCGGAATCATATAATCCTGGTAATCTCCAACTGTGTATGAAGACATGGGATCGGCCCTGTTGGTGTGGTGACGCACCTGAGGGTGTGTGTTGAGCTCCTTCAGGGCAAGTGCCTGGATTTCAGGGTCTCCGAATACGGCCCAACGCTTGCAGTCATAGGCGTGGTCGGCGGCTAGTTCAAAGGCAAGCTCGCAGCGGCGCTCATGATAGAGGTCTGTCCAGGTGGCGACACTGGTAAGCGGCTTAAGATTGGAGCGCAGACGGATACGGTTGATGTCCTGCGCTGCCGCCGCGCCGTTTCCAGCCACAAGGTTTGCTTCGGCCCTAAGAAGGAGGCAGTCGGCAAAACGGATGATGGGCCAGTTTATGCGGGTGCAGGGCCAGTCTTCATTGTCAAGGGCGGTGTTGCCGCTGGCATCTTCCGGGATAAAGGCTTCCATGTACTTGTTAATCTGGAAACCGGCCTCGATGTCGGACGAAGAGTGGAATAGGAACGGCTGGCCGAAGTAAGTGAAGGCGTCACCGTACTCGAGGATGGACTTTGCCAGGCGCTCGTTCTTTACGCCGGGAGTCACATTGTCCTTTGCCATCTCCTGATAGATTTCCTCCGTTGGCTTGAACTGGCCCCAGCCGTTGTAACCAAGGCCTGCGGGCAGTTCTCCGCTCCAGCCCTTGTTCTCAAGGCATACGCCGGGGAATTCTATGCTACCGCCGCCGTTGTTGTTCTTCCCGCCGTAGGAAGGGAAGGAGAAGCAGTATTCCTTGGTCCAGAACTTAGTGGCATCGGCCGTGAAGAGCTCAGAGAAACTGGGGTGAAGGTCACGGTCATATACGCTGCCGGGAGTCTGGGCGTCGAGCTTGTTTACACATTCAATCACCTTAGTCCACTGAGTGGGATCCCAGCCTGCCCAGTAGGCATATACCTTGGACATCAGGGCAACGGCGGCAGCCTTGTGAGCGCGGCCTCTGTCATCAACTCCGTATTCTTCAAAACGAGGGAGGAGGGATTCCGCCTTTGTAAGGTCCTCGATGATAAGCTCGTAGTCCTTCATCACGCTCTCTGTCTGGGGAGGAATCTGGTTGTTGTATCCGCCCTCCACGGTTTCGTAAGCAATGAAAGGAACGCCAAGTTCACGGGTACCGTAGCGGTAGGCAATGAGGAAATGGTAGTAGGCCCTGAGGAAGAGGGCTTCTCCAAGGGAGCGGGTCTCTATGGCCGAGAGTGTACGCTCCTTGCTGCGGTTGGTGAGCCCTTGAATCACCCAGTTGCAGCGGTTCATTGCCTGTGCGTAAATTTGGCCGAAAGCATCCAGAAGGGGCTTTTCCTGACCGGTGTAGTGAAGGGTTGCAAGGGTATTGAAGTCCCTGGTGCGGCCCCAGACGAAGTCGTTGCAGCAACCTTGCTCCCAATAGATGTCACGCCCTATAAGGCTCTCCTGAGGGAGTTCATAGTAGCAGGCCGATATAGCGCGGATGGCGTCACGGTCCGTGTTGAAGAAGTTGCTCACATCCTGGAATCCCTGAGTCTTGACATCAAGGAATTTCTCACATGAGTTCAGGCTCAATACCGCTATGACAATTAAAAACAGATGATATTTTTTCATGGCTCTTCCTCCTAATAGTTGATTTTAACGCCAAGTGCAAACACGCGTGAAACGGGATAGGTCATGGTGTCAAAGCCTCCGCACTCCGGATCCATGCCGGAATACTTGGTAATGGTAAAGAGATTTTCACCGCTGAAGTAGATGCTTGCAGTGCTGTTTCTGAGAGCAAAGTGAGGAATCTTCCGGAGAAGACGCGTGAAGTCGTAGCCCACTGTCACATTCTTGAGGCGCAGATAACTGCCGTCTTCAATGTACCAGTCGGAAGCGGTGGTAAAGTTTCCGTTAGGGTCGTTCTTGGAAAGACGGGGAATGGTGGAGGTGGGATTCTCCGGAGTCCAGGCATTGAGGATTTCGACGCTGCGGTTGAAATTGCCCTCTACATCGGACTGTGTCATCATCTTTGCAACGTAGGCAATCTTGTTGCCGGCTACTCCCTGCCACATCATGGAGAAGTTGAAGTCCTTCCAGTTGAAGCCTGCCGTAAAAGCAAAGGTGTATTTAGGAATGGCGCTTCCCACATACTGGCGGTCTTTGTCGTCAATGATGCCGTCGTTGTTGTAGTCTACAAACTTGAGGTCTCCGGGCTGGGCGGCTGGCTGGATAAGCTTTCCGTCCTTCGTGTGCTGATAGATCTCAGTCTCGTTCTGGAAAATTCCGTCTGTCTTGATGACATAGAAAGACTCCAGCGGCTGGCCTTTCTCCGTGCGGTATAGCCATGGCACCATGCGCCATGCAGAGCGGTCGTCAACCCAAGGGGCTTCCTCGCCGTTATCGTCCAGGATACCGGTTGTTACCACGCGGTTCTGGTTCCAGGCAAAGTTTGCACTAACATGATAACTGAAATCCTTGCCGATTTTATCGTTCCATCCGGCCATCACTTCAACGCCCATGTTGCGAATCTTGCCCTGGTTCACCTTCATGGGTTCCCAGCCGATAGTGATGGGCCAACCGGTGGACTGATCCTGGATAAGGTTGTAAGTAAGTTTGTTGTACCAGTCTACGCCGATGCTCAAGCGGTCCTTGAAAAGATCTATGTCAAGGCCGAGGTCCGTTTGCTCCGAGGTTTCCCAGGTAAGGGCGTTGTTGACCTGCCTTGCCGGCCACATGAAGGCACCCCAGCGGCCGTTGTTCTCTACACCGTATATGGCAGCAAGTTCTGACGGAGGCCATCCGGCAGCATGAAGCACAGATGAAAGGTAGTTCATTGGAATGGAACCAAGGTTTCCGATTCGGCCCCAAGAGGCACGAAGTTTAATCTGGCTTATTGCGTCAACCTTCGGGAAGAAAGGCTCGTTTGAGATTTTCCATGCACCGGTCACGGCCGGGAAATCTCCGTATTTATGATCCTTGGGGAGACGTCCTGCGTAGTCCCTGCGCCATGAAGCCGTCACAAAATAGCGGTCTGCGTAGCTGTAGGCGAGCCTGGCAACAAGGGCGATGTTGGCATCGTCTCCGGAATAACCGTCATTGCCGCTTTTGCTGGAAGCCTGGGATGCGTACTGCAGATAATCGCTTTCATTTTCAAAGCCGGTACCTGTAAGGCTGAAATAGCGTCCGTTGTAATGGTCAAAAGTTACGGCACCAAGAGCACCTACGGTGTGTTTTCCAAAGGTGCGGTCGTAGGTGAGAGTGCTTTCGCTGCGCCAGGTATCGTAGCGGCTTGAATCCCATCTCAACTCATTGGAATTATCTACGGCACCAACTTCCTTGACCCTGGGGTCGAAGCGCTTTGACATATCCTGCTGCACATGTATGCTGAAATTGGAGCGGAACTTGAGCCCCTTCACAATCTCTCCAATCTCAAGTCCGGTAGTGCTCCAAAAATTAGTGTAGGCATTCCACAGGCTGTAGGCCGATGCTATACGCACGGGGTTTGCTCCGTCAAAGAGGGAAGAGTAGTTGTCGTACTGGGCAAAATACTCAGGGTCCTGGGTGAACGATCCTCCCCATGTTCCGGCAAGGGGACCTGCCGACTGGATAAGCTCCGAGGAACGGGGCATATATATGGCATTGAGGATGGTGCCGGAGTATGCACTGTAGGTATCCGAGGAGCGGGAGGAGTTGTGGGTATAACTCAGGTCCTCCGTTATCTTGAGCCACTTGTTGAGCTGGTAATCAAGGTTGGCGCGGACACCAAGGGTTTTGCTGTAAGAGCTTACAAGCACGCCGGGATTGTCCTGGTAATTAAAGGTAAGGCGAGACTTGAGTTTGTCGCTTCCGTAGTTGAGGGTTACGTTGTGCCTCTGATAGAAAGCGGTGCGGAACAGCTCCTTGAACCAGTCGGTGCGGGTTGTGGCAATCCAGGGGTTGACCTCAGGGTTGTAACCGGCCGAAGCAATGATTCCGGCATTTGAAAGGGAACGCGTACGCATCTCTATCATCTGCTGTGCATCCAGGGACTGGGGCAGTTTTGAAAGGGCCCTGGCGCCTGCGACAAGGTCATATTCCACATGTATGCCGTCCTTGCCTTTCTTGGTAGTTACCAGAATTACACCGCCGGCTCCGGAAGTTGCGCCGTAGATTGCGGCCGATGCCGCATCCTTGAGCACCACGATGCTTTCAATGTCATTCATTGATACGATAGGGGCGCCGGGCACGCCGTCAACCACCCACAGGACAGAGTCTCCGTTCTGGGAGCCTTGTCCGCGGATGAGGATTGAAGGAGCCTGGGTGGGGTCTCCGCTGCTGGAGCTCACCATAACGCCGGGAATCTGGCCCTGAAGCATGTCCGTGGCGCTGGTGAGCGGCCTGGAAGCCAGTTCCTCTGCATTGTTTACAACGCCCACTGAGGCTGAAAGGTCCTTTTTCTTTGTCTGGGCTCCGTAACCCAGTGCAACTGCCTCCTGAAGCACCATTGCATCTTCCTGAAGGACAATGTCAATGACAGAGCGGCCGTTCACCGGAACCTGCTGAGTCTGATATCCCAGGCAGGAAACCTCCAAAACGGCGTTTGATGCAACGCGGATGGTGTAACCGCCGTCAATGTCCGTTACTGCATTGGCATTTCCGGAAAGAACCACGGCACCGATAACAGGGCCTACCGCATCTGATACCGTTCCTTTTACCGTCACAGTTTGGGCATAAGCCCCATATGACGCCACCAGGATCAGTATCCCGGATAACAAACCAAATCGTTTAATAAAACTCATGATTATATGGTTTAAAAGTGCTATTTTTGGCTTTAAGCATACCAAAAGTACAGACTTTAGTAAAAAAAACAAACCCGATTTTTGGTCAATCGGGTTTGTCGGGTGCAGAGTTCGCAATTATGCAAGGTTGTTTTGTCAAGAATCAAAGTCTGTGCGCTACACTCTTCAAAGATCCGGAGCTTCCGCCATACATCAAAAGCCACTCTCCTTTCTGCGGGAGCATGCGCTGGGCGTCCTCATCCCAGGCCATGAAAGTCTCATCAGTAAGCGGCAGCTCCACCTTGACGGTTTCACCGGCGGCAATGGCTACGCGGGTGAATCCACGGAGGGTTTTCAGAGGCCCTTCAGTGTCTGATGGACGGCTTACGTAAAGCTGCACAATTTCTTCGGCATCCGTGCTTCCTGCATTTGTGACGGGGATTATGACTTTGCCTTTTTTGACTTCGGCAATGCCATACTCAAATGAAGTGTAACTTAGGCCGAAGCCGAAGGGGAACAGCGGCTCACCGTCAAAATAACGGTATGTACGGCCTTTCATGGAGTAATCCTGGAAGTCCGGGAGCTGGGAGACATTCTTGTAGAAAGTTACGGGGAGTTTGCCTGAAGGAACCACATCTCCGTAGAGAATATTGGCGATGGCTGTGCCACCCATCTCTCCGGGATACCATGCTTGCAGTATGGCTTCGCAGGACTTTGTCTCAGGCTCCAGGCCGATTGCACATCCGGAGAAGTTCACAAGGATCACCTTCTTGCCTGCATCTCTCAGGGCCTTGATGAGGTTTCTCTGAACGGCCGGAAGCTCAATGTCTTCCCTGTCTCCGCCCCTGAATCCGGGGAGGTCGACGGACATTTCCTCGCCTTCCAGCCTAGGTGAAATTCCGCCCGCAAAAATCACAGTTTCAATACCTTTCGTTTGCTCAAGTACGGCTTTTACATCGGCCTCACCCAGAACATGTTCACAGCCTTTGACCACCGTTAAATCCGGGACGCGCTCCTTAAGGGCATCGGCAAGGGTAACGGTCTTTTCCGGAATGGGATTGTAGTTTCCCCACTGCATTTCGCGGTCGTCGGCATTGGGGCCCACAAGGGCTATGCGGGTACCGGCTTCAAGGGGCAGGATGGAATTGTTGTTCTGAAGGAGCACCAGGCTTTCTTCGGCCATTTTAAGGGACAGGGCCAAATGCTCATCACCCTCCACCATGCTCTCCGGCAGCGTTTTCCACGGCCCCAGGTCGCGGTCTAGTTCGCCTAGGCGTATCCTCTCGGAAAGCAGGCGCTCCAGGCTGCGGTCGATGTCTTTTTCGTCCAGCAGGCCGCGGGAGACCGCTTCCGGTATATGTTCATAGGTGCCGCCGCAGTTCAGGTCCGTTCCCGTATGGACGGCTGCCGCCGCCGCGTGGGCTGCGTCTTCGCTGTAGCCGTGCCGTCCGGGCATGTAGAAATTGGCGATGGCTCCGCAGTCCGATACAATCAGGCCCTTGTAGCCCCATTCTCCACGCAGGATGTCGTTGACAAGGTAGTCGTTGGCGCCGCAGGGAACCCCGCGGAAGCGGTTATAGGCAATCATCACCTCCTTGACGCCGGCTTTCACCACCAGGTCGCGGAAGGCCGGAAGATAGGTTTCCCGGAGGTCCCGCTCGCTGACTTCGGCATTGAAGGAATGGCGGTTCCATTCCGGCCCCGAGTGCACGGCAAAGTGCTTGGCGCAGGCGTGGGCTTTCAGCATGGGGGCGTCGGCCGGTCCCTGGAGGCCCCGGACCACCGCCATGCCCAGCTGTCCGGTAAGATAAGGGTCTTCCCCGTAGGTTTCCATGCCCCTTCCCCAGCGGGGGTCGCGGAAAATGTTGATGTTCGGCGTCCAGAACGTAAGGCCTTGATACTGGCCCACATGCCCTGTCTCCACGGCTTGGCGGTACTTGATGCGGGCTTCGTCGCTCACTACGGTGAAGACGCTGTACACCAGCGGTTCGTCAAAAGAGGCGGCCATGCCGATGGGCATGGGAAATACGGTGGCCTTTCCATTTCTGGCAACCCCGTGAAGGGCCTCGTTCCACCAGTTGTAAGAACGGATTCCAAGGCCTTCTACTGCCTGGGATTCGTCCAGCATGAGAGATGCTTTTTCTTCAATGGTCATTTTGGAAATGAGCTCTTTAGCCCGTTTCTCAGGGGAAGGTGTCCCGCAGGACATTACCGCCAGGACAACTACAAGAATGCTTAGAGATAACCGTTTCATATCTCAAAGATAAGCATTTTATATAAATAGAAAGAGGTTGACTCAACAATGTCACCCTCCTTTTTTTGGTGTTGCGGTGATGCGGACTTTAAGACCGTATAATTCGGCTATCTTGAAGATATAGGATATGGACATATCATCTACGCGGAACCAGCGGTTTACGCCCGTAATGTTCAGACCTAGATCTTCTGCTACGGTCGTACGCTTGATGTCATAGAGGGCAAAAGCAACCCGAAGGAAGGCAAGGCGCTTAAGACCGCCGGACGAGACCAGCGGCTGTATGTCTATAATGACATCCTGCGTTGACTGCTGCTCCTTCTCCAAAGAGAAAGTGAGATTGTAGCCAAACTTGTCGAAGATTTCCTGCGCATAGGAAAGCTTCATATCGTCACGCTTGAAATATACGAAGATGTTCTGAGCGGACACGCCCATAACACGAGCAAGATCTATTTTGCTGATACCATTTGTTTCCATAAAGGAACGCAGGAACTGCAATTTATTGTCGCTTGACTCCATATATCTCCTTAATTATTTGCAAATATTAAAATAATATACTTACTTTGCTATCACTTTTATTTGATGTTATGTGTGGTTTCATTTTACATTGGCAAAATTAAAAAACAAATCAAAACAAAACAAACAAAAACGCAGAAAAACGCAGAAAAACGCACTATATAAATTAATGATACCTTTAAATGCAATATTATGAAAAATCTGAACAACGAGATTCCCTTGGAGAATCAAGCCCTAGACTTAATGAAAAAACCCGTCTGCATGATGTCCGGAGAGGAGCTCTTCATGCTAACGCAGTATGCGAATAGTATGAATGCCCCGACTTCGGCCCCTTCCTCAGTCAAACGTGTACAAGTTATTGGAATGAAGGAGCTGGCCGCCTATTTAGGCTGCTGTGAAAGCACTATCTATGCCATCAAAAAAGCAGGTGCACTGGACGACGCCATCATTTCCAAAATTGGACACCGCTACGTCTTCGATGCAGAACGTGCCCGGCAACTGGCCGATGACTACCAAAAGGCACAGAGAGAGCAGCGCGAAACCCAATAAACCTGACTATGGTGAGCTCAAATTATCAATTCTTCATAATAGACCTGAGGATGATTTGGGTACTGGGACTACGGGGAGACACCCTGGTGGTCTACGCCTTGATTGCTTCTTTTTCCAGGGGATCCAGTGGCGGCTACTATGGCAACTACAAGCAGCTGGCAGATTGTCTGAGGATCAATGAGCGTACCGTAAAAGACATCATCCCTAAGCTGATGAAGGCGCAGTACATAACCAGAGTCGAAAAGCCTCTCCGTGGGCGAGCAAGCATATGCTACTACACAAACTATGAGAAGCTGCTGCAAGATGTCGAAGCCGGGAGCTTGCCGATAATACCATGCTCCAAAAGAAGAGAGGTGTACCAGCCGGTGGTATTTGACCACCTACCCGGTGGTCAAATACCACTTGCCGCTGTGACGAAAGACCACCTACCCGGTGGTCAAATACCACTTGCCGCGGTGGTGAAAGACCACCAACCCGGTGGTCAAATACCACCCTATATTAAGTATAAGAATAAGGATAGATTAAGAATGTTTATAGATTGTTGTAGTAATAAAGAGTCTGACTACAACGAAGACAACGATTTTTATTTTTATGTTATATTCTTTGTACTTGATGCATTTAACCCAGAAAAAGAGGTTCAGGACTTTGTCAATTTCAATTACCGATACAATTGGCAGGACTCCAAGAACCGGAGATACCGGTCTTTAAAAAGCCGCGTATCCCTGGCATATTCTTATGCAAATAAAGAGACAACAGCAAAAGGACGCTCGAGTAAAAATGCCCGCGATCAAGGCCTTTCTATCTCCAACGAGTCCCTCATCCGAAAGTTTCTTATCTGCCTGATGGATTTGTACTGCTACGCCTCCGAGAAACACTTGGAGGGGCTTGATCCACGACTTATCCTAAACCCCAATTCTTTTTGCGATTTTCGGCCAGTTCATGACTCGAAGTACGACTTGATCTGGTATGTTGGGAAGAATACTAAAAGATGGATGGAGATGCACTATGATGACCTCACCCAGAATGTAATCAAGGCCCACTTCCCAGACATGGAAAACCTTCGTTTCGAGATTGCCGCATCTCGTTTAAAAATGATCTGATTTACGGTGTTACCGAATATACCGTGTTACAGCGTTACCGTATATACAGTGTTACCGTGTTACCGTGTTACCGTATATACAGTGTTACCGTGTTCTCCTACTACCGTTTTTTGCTTATTCACAAACTCGCGTCACAAAATGTGTAACATATTCGCAAGCGACGGACCAGAAGATAATAGTACATTTGGGAGAGTGCAAGGAGTGCAGATGTGCTACAAATCCCATCTGCGTTTCCCCGTGGGAAACTCCTTGCACGCCTCAAGGAGGCGAACAGTTTTTGCAGCCGAAGTCGCAAAAAGTCATCAAAAATCAAATAAATTTTATAGCACATCGACCTCTAAAAATGGCGCAATAATCCGAGTCAACCAAAATCCGGAAATGATAAAAAATTCTAAAATGTTGCGAAAAATCCACTTAAAAAAGCATGGTTTTCGAGCGGAAAAATATTCAAGAAAATATGAGAATCTGATGATGTAACAAAAGGCGAGCTTTGTTAACATCGACTACTCGTTTTCTTCGATTTTGGGAATTACTCTCCAAATAAAGTTAGATGTCTGCAAGGATTTTTTTATCCAGTTTTTGGGATATTTTTTGGGATATTTTTTATCAAAAAAGCCTCCTACACTACTGTAGAAGGCATTTTGGCGGAGAGACCGAGATTCGAACTCGGGATACCCTTTTGGAGTATACACGCTTTCCAGGCGTGCCTCTTAAGCCACTCGAGCATCTCTCCAGACTTAAGTCCCGAAAAACGGGACTGCAAAGATAGAAACTTTTTTTGAGTTCGCAAAAAAAAGTTATGCGAGGCAGCTGTCCATCAGTTTTTCCAGGGCAGGCTTGTCCAGGTGCTGGCCGATGAACACGATCTTTTGCATGCGGTCGCCGTATTCCGGGTCCCAATCGGCCCGAAGCTTACGGTCCCTGTTCATCATTTCCGCCAGCTCTTCCGGCTCCATGGTAGCGAACCACAGCCCGGCGTCGCGGATGCACTTTTGCTTGCCGGCCTGCTCGAACAGGTAGCACTTGTCTATATCGTTGGAGAAATAGCACAGACCCTTGGCGCGGATGATGTTGGAAGGCCATTTGGTGGCAACCATGTGGTCGAACTTGTTCAGGTCCAGGGCCGGACGGCGCGTGTACACATACGTGTCGATACCATATTCCAGGGCCTCGCCCTCCGCTTCCCCGTCTTCGTCCTCCTCTCCCTCGATGGCGGCAATCCAGGCGGCGGAAGTGGCCACCTCATCGAAATTGAACATGCCCGTATAGATGAGCTCGTCCAGGTCGATATCGCCATAATTGCATTCCAGCACCCTGGCGCCGGGATTGATGCTCCGGACGATGCCCTTGAGCTTGCCCAGTTCCTCCGGCGAAACCTCTGCCGCCTTGTTGAGCAGCACGATGTTGCAGAACTCGATTTGCTCGATGACCAGGCGTTCCAGATCGTCATCGTCAATATCCTCTTTCTCCAGAGCCGCACCGTTGTCGAACTCGTCCTTCATGCGCAGGGCGTCCACCACCGTGCAGATGCAGTCCACGTACGGCAGCGCGCCTTTGGTGTACTGGGGCGCCAGCGCAGGCATGGTGCTGATGGTCTGGGCAATGGGCGCCGGCTCGCAAATGCCGCTGGCTTCAATGACGATATAATCGAACTTGCCCGCCGCGGTAAGGTCCGCCAGCTGGGCCACCAGGTCCATCTTGAGGGTACAGCAGATGCAACCGTTCTGCAGGGCCACCAGGCTGTCGTCCGTCTTCCCTACCACACCGCCTTTCTCGATAAGGCTTTCGTCGATATTTACTTCGCCGATGTCGTTCACGATAACGGCGAACTTGATGCCCTTCTTGTTGGACAGGATGCGGTTCAACAGGGTGGTTTTGCCGCTTCCCAGATACCCGGTGAGCAGAAGCACCGGCACTTCTTTCCTATTTAACTGTAATTCCATTATTTAGTCTGCGTTAGTGATGGCTTCCTGGCCCAGACGGGCCTCAACCACGTTCAGCACATAGTCGCCCACCTTTTCCAGCTCGTTCACCAGGTCCATGTAAACCGTACCGTTGTCGTAGCTGTATACGCGGTTGTCGACATCGGCCAGGCTTTGCTGCTTGAGGGTGTTGCGCTTGTCGTTGATCCGGCGCTCGAATTCCGCAGACTGCTCGATGGTGAAGTCTTCCTTGCGGCCCCTCAGCGTTTCGTTCATCCGGGCCATGGCACCTTTCACCAATTCGTGCATCTGCACCACGCCGCCCCACTGGTCATCGTCAAAATGTACTTTCTTATCCCGCTTGCGCTGCAGGATACGCGCCAGGTTGAAGCAGCTGTCGCCGATAGACTCCAGCTCGCCGATCTGACGGTTCATGCCGCGGATCTTCTCCTTGGTATCGTCCGACAGGTGGGCGTCGCTCACCTGCCCCAGGTACTTGCCGATCTCGTTTTCCATCTTGTCGGACTCGTCCTCGTACTTCTTGATGCGGTCGAACAGTTTGACGAAGGCATCGTCCCCTTCCGTCTCCCACAATTCCTTCACCATATCCAGCATCTTCTGCATCTGGGTGCCGAAGACGGCAATTTCCTTCTGCGCCTGCAGCACGGAGATTTCCGGGGTCTTCATGATACCGCTGCTGATAAACTGCAGACGGAATTCGTCTTCCTGCTCTTCCTTGCGCGGCTTGATAATCCAGCACACCAGCTTTTCGATCTGCGGAATGAACCAGATGAGGATGGCGGTATTAATCAAGTTGAAAGCCGTATGGAAAGCTGCCAGAGCGAAGGAAAGCTGCGTGGGCGTCTGGCTTTCCGCCATGGGATCCAGGCCCACCACGCCGCACACCATCCGCACGAAGGGGAAGAAGAATATGAGCACCCACAGCACACCGAACAGGTTGAAAAACAGGTGCGCCATAGCCGTACGCCGCGCCTGGGTATTGGCCGACATGGCCGCCAGGTTGGCGGTAACGGTGGTGCCGATGTTCTCACCCATCACCAGTGCAATACCCTGGAAAATGGTAATGGCACCGGTGGAGCAGAGCACCATGGTGATGGCCATCAGGGCTGCCGAAGACTGCACCATGGCCGTAAGGATGGAGCCGATGAGCAGGAACAGCAGGATGGTTCCGTAATTGGTCTTGAACTGGGCGAAGAACGCCACCACGGCCGGCTTGCTGGCCAGGTCCAGCTCGATGCCCGTTTCCTTGAGCATGCCCAGGGCGAACAGCAGGAACGACAGACCGAAGAGGAAATCGCCGATATAACGGTGCTTGCCGGTCTGGATGAGGATAATACCCGCCAGGAAGGCCGGCCAAACCAGCATAGTCACATTAAAGGAGAAACCTGCGCTCATGATCCAGGCGCTCATGGTGGTACCGATATTGGCGCCCATGATAATGGAGATAGCCTGCGCCAGGGTAAGGAGGGCTGCATTGACGAACGACACCGTCATCACGGTTGTAGCTGCCGAAGACTGGACGGCTACCGTAACCAGCGCACCGGTAAGGACACCGGAAAAACGATTGGTAGTCATGGCGCCCAACAGGTGACGCAGCTGCGGACCTGCCATCTTCTGCAGGGCCTCGCTCATGACTTTCATGCCGTAAATCAGGAGGGCGATGCTGCCCAGAAGTTTAAAAATTGGAAGTGCGATATCCATTTAACGTCATGTTTTGGTTGCGTGAAGGCAAAGATACGAATTATTTTTTGTAACTTTGCATGTCTTATGACCTATTATAAAGTTGTAACAACGATTATTGCTATATGAAAAAGATTGTCTCGGTTTTACTGTGCATTCTGCTATCCATAGTAGCGCTTGCCCAGTCCGCAAACATGATGTCCCTGGCCCGTGCAGAACTGGCAAAGCGCGGCCTCACTGAATCGGAAGTCCGCGCCCGCCTGTTGCAAGAGGGCATTGACGTAGATGCCATCCAACCTGCCGATTATCCCAGTTATCAGGGAAGGGTTATCGATATCCTGAACCGGATGCAGGAAGAGAAAAACGCCAAATCTGCCAACCCTGCCGATACGCTGGGCGCCGGAACGCAGGCTGCCCCTGTCGTGGCTCCTACCGTATCCTCTTCTGACCTGGTACAGACCACCATGGGCGAAGCCGCTGCCGAACAAGCCTTGGAAAAGGCGCTGGAAGAGAACCATGTCTCCCCTACCGCCGGTAATGATATTTACGGCCATTCCTTCTTCACCGGCAAGTCGCTGGACGTATTCCGTACCACAGACGGTGCCCAGGCCCCGGATTCCTATGTATTAGGAGAAGGCGATGAAATCCATATCTCCATCTTCGGCTCTTCCCAGACGGAAATCCACCAGCGCATCAGTCCGGACGGCTCCATCCAGCCGGCCGGCTCCACCAAGATTTTCCTGAAGGGCCTCACCCTGGCCCAGGCCCGTGCCGCCGTCAAAACCAAATTGGCCCAGCACTATTCCTTCCGCCAGGACCAGATTGCCGTCACCATCAGCACCGCCCGTACCCTTAGCGTAAGCATCTACGGTGAAGTGGGCGTGCAGGGCGGCTTTACCATCAGCGCCCTCAACACGGTGTTCAACGCCCTGGTCGCAGCCGGTGGTCCCACCGAGAAAGGTACCATCCGTAACATCCAGCTCTCCCGTGGCGGTAAAACCTACACCCTGGACCTGTACAAATACATGATGAATCCCACGGAAAGCTCCTATTATGACATCCAGAACAACGATGTTCTCTTTGTTCCCATGGCCCAAAAAGTGGTGAACATCCAAGGTGCCGTCAAGCGCCCCATGCGCTATGAACTCATTGAAGGAGAAACCTTGCTGGACCTCATCAATTACGCCGGCGGCCTCACCGAGAATGCCTATACGGAGTACATGCAGATAGACCGCTTCGTGGACAACAAGCCGCAGCTGCTGGAATTCAAGCTGGCAGATGTTCTCTCCGGTCGCCAGGTAGTGAACATGCTGCCCGGAGACGCCGTCAACATCCTTGTTGCCAATGCACCCCTGGAGGACTTCGTCAATATTAGCGGAGATGTCTATTATCCGGGCCGATATAACCTGGACAACAACCGCAGCCTTACCACCCTGTTGGAGAACGCCAAACCGCGTTATACCGCCCGAACGGACATTGTCATCGTGGAGCGTACCCGTCCGGACGAGACCCGGGAGGTGTTTACGATTCCCTTCCCGGGTATCAACGGTAATCCGGACTTCCGGCTGGAGGCCCGCGACGCCGTCTCCGTGCTGGAACAGGCCGACTACCGTGACGTTGCTACCATCGCCGTGAACGGTCAGGTACGCCGTCCCTTCACCCGCAGCTTCGGCCTCAACGACCGCATGACGGTCACCCAGGCCATTGAACTTGCCGGCGGCGTAAGACCTTCCGTCTACCCTGTCGCCTACATCTTCCGCCAGGATATCACCAACCCCGAGAAAATGCAGTACATTCCGGTCAACCTGGAAAAAGAAGGAGACCTGCTCCTGCAGCCCGGGGATGTGCTGAACGTGTACGACAACACCACATATACCAACATCGGCGAAGTGCGGATCAGCGGTGCTGTGAACAACCCCACCTCCGTCACCTTTGACAGCGGGCTCACCTTGCATGACATGATCGCCATGGCCGGCGGCCTCAGCACCGGCGCCTCCTTCGACCGCATCCAGGTATACCGCATGGATATTTCCAAATCGGACGAAGTCGACTTCTCCTATGTCACCGTGGCCGTGGACGAGCATTTCAACTGCACGGATCCCAACTTCCAGCTGCAGCCCTACGACCATATCGTAGCCCGCATGACGCCCAACTTCACTACGGGCCGCTCCATCGAGCTCAACGGCCGCGTGAAGTACCCGGGCACCTATGTGCTGAACGATGACCTCACCCAGCTCTCCACCATCATCGAGATGGCCGGTGGCTTGCTGGCAGATGCAGAAAACTCTGCAACCCTTTTCCGCACCTTCAATGGTCGCGGCAACATCGCCATAGACCTGAAAAAGGCCCTCTCCACTAAGCGCAACGAGCGAAACGACCCCATCCTCATGGACGGAGACGTCATCAACGTGGTGCGCCATGAAAACACGGTGGTCATCCGTGAAACCGGCACCCGTATTGGCCAGTACGTTCCGGCCGATTTCTCTGCCACCCACAAGACTGTTACCTACCAGGGTGCCCACAACGCCAAGTGGTACATCAACCACAATGCCGGCGGCTTTGACAAATACGCAGACCGCAATAGCGTCACTGTCACCCGGCCTAACGGCGAAAGCCTCAGCACACGCCGCTTCATGTGGATACGTATATATCCTAAGGTAGAACCCGGCAGCACGATTTCCATGAAGATGAACCTGGAGAAACGCGAGAAGGACCAGAAGCCTAAGGAGAAGCCCGAGTGGGACAAGATCGCCGCCGGCGCCCTGTCCAGCCTCACCTCCATCGTCTCCATGATCCTGCTCATCGAAAGACTTAATTAATTATGGACGAAAATCGTACCTATAATACCCCTGTTGAAGAGGATGAAGGCCTGGATATCATGGCTCTCGTGAGGAGCCTGTGGGAAGGCCGCAAAACCGTCATCATCGTCACGGCCATCTTCATCGCCCTGGGACTGGTAGCGGCGCTCACTATGAAACGCACCTACACCGTCTCCAGCACCATGGTTCCGCAGATGAAGTCCCGCTCCTCCTCTTCCCTGAGTTCCCTGGCCTCGCTGGCCGGTATCGACCTGGGCATGAGCAATACCGGATCGGAACTCTCTCCGCTCATCTATCCGCAGATTGTGAGCAGCGTCCCGTTCCGTCGGGAGCTCATGTACACGCCGCTGCATTATGAGAAAGCAGACACGATGGTAAGCATGTACACCTACGCCAAGGAGTACAACAAGCCCACGGTCATGAGTTACATTCTCAAGTACACTGTCGGGTTGCCCGGCACCCTGCTGGGCATGATCCGCAAGGAGAAACCGGATCCGGTGTTGGGTGTCGGCGGGGCGGCGGATTCCCTCCCCAAGCCCATCATGATTACCAAAGACGAAGAACGCTTGATCAAGGCTATTGCCCAAAACGTCACCCTGGCCGTTGATAAGAAAGAAGGCTACCTCACCCTTACCGTGAACGGCTCCGAGCCCCTGCAAACCGCAGAACTGGCCATGAAGGCACAGCAGCTGCTTCAGGACGAGATTACCCGCTTCCGTACAGAGAAAGCGGAGGATAACCTCAATTATGTACAGGCCCGGTATGACGAGGTAAAGAAAGAGACGGAATCGCTGCAGGCCCAGCTGGCCACTATCCGTGACCGTTCTCAGGACATGCCCACTACGCGCGCCCGTATCGAACAGGAGCGCATCCAAAGTAAATACGGGGTTTCCAGCGCCATCTATACAGAACTGGCCAAACAGCTGGAACAGGCCAAGATGCAGGTGAAAATGGACACGCCCATGCTCACCGTCATCCAGCCGGTAACGGTGCCCCGCCAGCCGTCCAACAGCCGCGCCAAAACGCTCATCGTGTGGACGTTCCTGGGATTTATACTGGGTTGTGGAATTGTCCTTGGAAAGGGTTACCTCCCCAAAGTCAAGGAAATGCTTAAGGGGTCACCACAGAATCCGTAAAGTCGGTCAGGGCGTAAGTCCGCTCCAAATACGTAAACTTGCCGTCTTCAATGGTGCAAGTTCTGCATAACTCCTCCGCGTTCGTCTCGAACTCGAGGGAGTTTCCTTTTAAGCTGTATGTGCCTTCCAACACCAAGAAGATAACGTTGCTGTTCACCAGGACGCGCACAAACTCCGTAGCGGTGGTAAAGATAATGAAGCCGGGATAGCTGGTGGTTTGCAGCAGCCACACGGTCCCTTCCAGAGAGGAAGTTCCCGCCATACTGCCGGCCTTATATACGCGCGGTACGGCCAACTCATCCGTCAGCATGAATTTGTCGCCGTAAAATGTAGCCGTTTGCCCGTCCACCTGGTATTGGTGGCCGTTCAGGGTGTAAGTACCCGCTTCCCAGTCCCAGCCATAAGGGAAGCCCTCCCTGCGGGCATAATTGAAGAAATGGCCGGACAGGAATTGGTTATCTTTTCCATTATAGACAAAGGTGAAATCGTAGCCTTTCATGGATACCCACAATGTGCCTTCGAGAGAAGAAGGAGCTTCCGGCGAAAGGCGCTGCAAGTTTTTATTGCTGCTGTTTTTCAGGTTGGAGAAGGTGCGCACCATCAGGATGGACGATTCCGCTGCGATGCTTACCCGGTGGCCGTCCACCGCATAGGTACCGTTCTGAATCTGGTAAGCGCCCATCTCATGGTTTACCTGCACGATGGAGACAACATCGCTGCCGATGAAGCAAGGCCATGCCACCTGCGTTTCCGTGGAGATTTGCCAGCAGGTATTCCGTACACTGATATAGAGACCGTCTGTTCCGTTTTTTCCACAGGAAAGAAGGGAAAAGAGAGTGGTAAGGACAATTATGAAACGTTTCATAATGCAAAAGTAATACAAATTTTGCTATCTTTGCGCATGCAAAACTTATTTAGCGTGAAAAGACTCATTTTGCTCACTTGCCTCGCTTGCGTTTCGCTGATTATGCAGGCACAGAATATCCGCACCAATTACCGTTCGGACGGCATGACGCACATTGCCACGGACTATGAATCGATAAAACTGGGCGACATCCCCGCCCTGACCCGCGTGGAACTGGTGGGATTCCCGGACGGATCGTCACTTTACCTGCTGTATATCAACCTGGTACAGAATACTGCCACCGTGGTACCCAAGGGGGTAAAGATGGCCATTACGCTCCAGAACGGCAAACTGGTCCGCGCCGAGCAAATCGGCCAGCCTTCCGCCACGCCGCGCCGTATGGACGACGGTAACTTCCTCAGCCGTCTCAAATACGCCATCGAGCCGGCCGATATGGAAAAAATGGTGCGGGGCATCAAGTCCATCGACATCGTCACCGGCTGGACTCCGGACGATTTCATCACCGCCGATTTCCCTAAGAACACGTTTGCGGAGCTGCTCTCCAATCACTGCCAGGCCATCCTGAAGGCTTCGGAAAGCACCATCGAGCTCAAAGCCACCATGTCCGGCTACACGGAGAACGTCAACAGCATCCTCTCCACTTCCAACCCGGTCGTGGCCCGCGGCGCCAACTTCGACTATAACATCCTCCTCACCCACCTTTACTATAAGGGCACCAACGAGGAAGACATGGACCTGGCCTTCGTCCTGGGCACCAAAGACACCTACCACATCCCCGTGGACTCCCCCGTCCGCCTCACCCTCACCGACGGCTCCGTCATCGACCTTATCCAGGCCCGTGACGATGTCAACTTCGTGTACCTGTATCCTTCCATGGAAGACATGTACCGCATCGCCGCCCTGGGCATCAGCGGCCTCACCATCGAATACGAGGGCGGTGTCCTGGCTGACACCTTCACCCCCGGCGAGCAAAAGGACGGCTTCTCCGACGCCGTGAACCAGGAGCTCCAGCTCCTCCTCTCCGTGAGTCCCCGGTAGGCTCATGAATACGGATGTAAAACGAACCCTGCTGGCACTGATCCCCCTTGCGGTGCTGGTAGTACTCTTGGCCCTGGATATCTCCATTTTCGGGGCCGATTCCATTTTGGGCGCTTCGCAGGTGGCCCTGCTGGCCTCAGCGGGCGTTGCCATCGGCCTCGGAATCTGGCTGTACAAAATTCCCTGGAGCAGTTTCGAGAAAGAGATTGTGGGGAATGTGGGCAGCGTCGCCACCGCCATCCTCATCCTGCTGTTCATCGGCGCCATTTCCGGCACCTGGACCATGAGCGGCGTGGTTCCAGCCTTCATCTATTACGGCATCAAAATCATCAGCCCCAAGGTGTTCCTGCTCACGGCATGCGTGCTGTGCGCGCTGGTGTCGGTGATGACCGGCTCCTCCTGGACCACCATCGCCACGGTAGGTGTAGCGCTGTTAGGCATCGGACGGGCCGAAGGGTTCTCCGACGCCATGACGGCCGGCGCCATCATCTCGGGAGCCTACTTCGGTGACAAAATCTCGCCCCTGTCGGACACTACCGTGCTGGCATCGTCAATCAATAAAGTCGATCTTTTCGAGCACATCCGCTATATGCTCATTACCACGGTGCCGTCGTTTGTCATTACGCTGGTGGTGTTCACCGTGCTGGGCCTCACCCACGGAGGCGCACCCGACGCCGCCATGGAAGTGTATTCCGGCACTTTGGCATCGACCTTCAACCTCACGCCCTGGGTCCTGTTGGTACCGGCGTTCACGGTGTTCCTCATTTGGAAGAGGCTGCCGGCCCTCATCGTCCTGGCCCTGTCCGTTGTTGCGGCGGCTATTGCGGCCCTGGTTTTCCAGCCCGAGATCGTGCGTTCCATCGGCCAGGCCGTCACCGCCGGCTCCAACGCCCGCATCTTCTTTGCCGGCATTGTCGAAACCATCTATAACACGGTGTCGCTGGATACCGGCGTACCGGAGGTGAACCAGCTGGTGGCCACCCGCGGCATGCTGGGCATGCTCAATACCATTTTCCTGATTATCTGCGCCATGTGCTTCGGCGCCGCCATGCAGGGAAGCGGCATGATTGCCGATTTGTCCCGCATCTTCCAGCCCCTCACGCGCACCCGCGCCGGCCTGGTAGGCTCCACCGTAATAACCGGTACGGCCCTCAACGGCATCGTGTCGGACCAGTACCTGTCCGTGATCCTTACGTCCAATCTGTATCGGCACACCTACGAGAAAGACGGATACGAGGGACGGCTCCTGTCCCGCAGCGTGGAAGACTCGGCCACGGTCACCTCGCCCCTCTTCCCCTGGTCCAGCTGTGGCATGACCCAGGCCACCATCCTGTCGGTCCCCACCCTGCTGTACGCCCCCTTCTGCTTTTTCAACCTCCTCTCGCCCTTCATGTCCTTTATTGTGGCCCTGATAGGTTGGAAAATCATAAAAAAACACTAACTTTGCATCCCCAATACAGGATGGTTCCGTAGCTCAGCTGGATAGAGCAACAGCCTTCTAAGCTGTGGGTCTCGGG
>CAMKSQ010000007.1 GCA_946415475.1 uncultured Bacteroidales bacterium | reverse complement strand
GCCAGTGCGCCCAGGGCCTGGAGGCGGAGCCGGAACGCGGAAAACGCTGCCTGGAGTGCTTCAAGCAGCGTTTGTTACGGGCGGCACGGTATGCCGCTGAAAACGGATTCACGGTCCTCACCACCACCCTCGCCAGTTCCCGCTGGAAAGACCTCCAGCAGGTGGATGAGGCGGGTCGATGGGCCTGTGAACAAGTTTCCGGCGTCACCTGGTGGGCCCAAAACTGGCGTAAGGGCGGGCTCCAGGAACGCCGGAATCAAATTATTAAAGAAGAAAACTTCTACAACCAGCTATTCTGCGGTTGCGAGTTCTCCAGACATTAGTCGTTGCCAAACACAAAGTTGACACCAATCTTGAACTGGGAACGACCGGTACGCTCTCCGTCGATGCGGGAAACGTTGAGCAGGCTGTGGTCATACCCGGCCATGATGCGGATGTCTCCCAGCATAACGCCAACGCCGCCACCGGCGTACACGTTGAACGGACGCATATCCGGTCCCTCGCCCCACAGGTGATCATACTTGTAGGTTTCTCCGTTGACGACGAAGATGGTGCGCGGACCTCTGGGGGTAATGACAACGCCACCCGGAGCGGCCGTGCCTTGCCGATACGTGGTGCGGGCCAGCGGAGTAAACTGGAGGTTCACGCCACCATAGACAAAGATGGACACGTTGTCGTTGATCTCAAAGTCATAGGTGAGGTTTACCGGAACGTTCAGGGCCAGCTCACGGTAAATACCACTTTCGAAATTGAACCCGCCAAAACGGCTCTGATAGTACTTGGGCTGCTCACGATAGAGTTCCTCCTGGAACAGGGCGTCGATATAGAAACCGGGAGCGATACCAAAATTACCGGCCACCTTGATGTTGAACGTGCCACCCAGGTAGAAGCCGTGCATCATCTCGCTGAAGGGCTTGTCACCATTGTTGTAGTGGGTGATTTCCGTGGAGTTCAGATAGCCCACGCCAATATGGAACTGAGCATTGGCTTGTGTTCCCAGCAGCAGAAGGGCTGCGGCAAGAACAAGTGCATAAATTTTTTTCATGGGTTAAGTCCTTATTATATTAGAAAATATAGCCGACCCCTACTTGCAGGGTGTTGCGGAACAATTTGGAATACTGGGCGGTGGTAAGGTTCACCATACCCAGCTCATAGCGCACATGGGCGGTAAACTTGTCCGACACAATAACACCTGCGCCGAAACCCCAGCCGACATTGAGGCGGGTGCGGGCGGCAGCCATGTAGTCGCTGCTGGCATACAAATTATAGCTGAGCGTGCTGTTTCCACCATGTACTACGGCATGATTGAGAAGGCCAATCTGGAAAGCCGGACCGGTAAAGCCCCTGAGTTGGATAGAAGAACTCACCTGGTAGGTGTAAGCGACATCCACGGGGATGTTGAGCGCGATTTCGCGGAAGCTGCCATTGTTCACATTCTCGGGCTTGCTGAACATGAAGGAGAAGTTAACGCCCGGCAAAACGGAAAGTCCCGACACCCAGGGAAGGTGAATATTGTAACGGGCGCCCACATAAAAGCCGTCCCAGCCACCGTTGCTGATGTTTTTGTTGTTTCCCACTTGAACCTGACTTTGCTCAAAGAAATGCTGATAACCACCATCGGCCTGCAACTGCGCGTTGGCCTGAAGGCCCACAAACAGGGCGGCGACAAGAATTAATACCTTTTTCATTTTAAAATCATTTACAGTTTAAGTTCACAAATGTAGCGCTTTTTCTTTAAAACTTACGACTTTCCGCCGACAAATTCGGTCAATATCCCTATTAATAGGGATTGACACGGAGCCAAAAGTGCCGTAACTTTGCGCCCAACGCAAACGCAGGAAAAACCATGAGACTTTCAGATTTGCAGACAGGCGGACACGCCGTGATTGTTCGTGTGAACGGTCACGGGAGTTTCCGTAAACGCCTGATAGAGATGGGCTTCATCCAGGGGAAGGAAGTCCGGGTAGTATTGAACGCCCCCCTCAAGGACCCTATTGAATACGAAATTATCGGCTATAAAGTTTCCCTCCGGCGGGAGGAAGCCCGGCAGATTGAAGTGGTGACGGAAGAAGAAGCCCGGGAGGCTCTCCGGACCGATGAGCATCTTCAGGCCCTTCCGGGGGATCTGGAAGACGATGAGCGCCTGAACCGAGCCCTGGCCCACGTGGCGGAGGAGCGGCACCACAACATCCGCGTTGCGCTGGTGGGCAACCCCAACTGCGGCAAAACGTCCCTGTTCAACATCGCCTCCGGCAGCCACGAACACGTGGGCAACTACTCCGGCGTCACCGTGGACGCCAAGGAAGGCCATTTCCAATATAAGGGGTACGACATCACCCTGGTGGACCTTCCGGGCACCTATTCGCTGAGCGCCTACTCCCCGGAGGAACTCTACGTGCGCAAAAATCTCCTGGAAGCCATGCCGGATGTGGTTGTCAACGTGGTCGATGCTTCCAATATCGAGCGCAACCTGTACCTGACCACCCAACTTATCGACATGAACCTGCGAACGGTCATGGCCCTGAACATGTACGATGAGCTTAAGCACAAAGGCGATAAACTGGATATCAAGCAGTTAGGCCGGCTGTTGGGCCTGCCCGTCTGCCCCACCGTGAGCCGCGACGGACAAGGCATCCCGGAGCTGCTGGACACTGTCATCAAGATTTACGAACAGTCGGACCCCAAGCTGGCCCGCCACATTCACATCAATCACGGCGCGGAGCTGGAAAAGAGCATCCGCCGCCTGCAGATGATTCTGTACGGGAACCACGACCTCCGCTCGCAATATTCGACCCGCTATCTCGCCATCAAATACCTGGAAACGGACAAGGACGTGGAAAAGATTCTTGCCGATATTCCGGAGCTCAAGGCCCTGCAACAGGTACGCGAGGAAGAAGAGGCCCGCATCAAGGAGTTGCTGGACACCAATGCGGAAAGCGCCATTGTCGACGCAAAATACGCCTTTATTCAGGGTGCCCTGGCGGAGACCTACGAGCGATACCAGGCAGAGCGCCCGCGGCGCACCATTACGGACCGTATCGACGCCATCGTTACCAACCAATGGGCGGCTTTCCCCATTTTCCTGGTGCTGCTGTGGTTTGTTTTCTGGGCCACCTTCACCGTGGGGCAGTACCCGATGGACTGGATCGACGCCGGCGTGGCGTGGCTGGGCGAATGGGTGGGAAGCCTGCTGCCCGGCGGCTGGTTCCGGGACCTCATGGTGGACGGAGTCATTGCCGGCGTGGGAAGCGTGCTGGTGTTCCTGCCCAACATCATGATCCTGTACTTCTTCATTTCCATCATGGAAGACAGCGGCTACATGGCCCGCGCGGCGTTCATCGTGGATAAACTGATGCATAAGATTGGCCTGCACGGAAAAAGCTTTATCCCCATGGTGATGGGCTTTGGCTGCAATGTGCCGGCCATCATGGCTACGCGCAGCATCGAGAGCCGCAAGAGCCGCCTGGTCACCATCGCCGTTATCCCGTTCATGTCCTGCGCCGGACGGCTGCCCATCTTTGTGCTCTTTGCGGGGGCCTTTTTCCCGCATCATCCCGCCACGGCCCTGCTGGGTATCTACCTGCTGGGCATTGTGCTGGCCATCCTGAGCGCCCTGGTCCTCAGCAAATTCGTCAAGGACGATGACCTCCCGTTCGTGATGGAGCTCCCGCCCTACCGCATCCCCACCGGCAAGGCCATCTGGCGCCATACCTGGGAAAAGGGCAAGCAGTATCTGGAAAAGATGGCCACCACCATCCTCATTTTCTCCGTGGTCATCTGGTTCCTGGGGTACTTCCCGCGGCATACGGAAGCCACCACGGCGTACCAGCAGGAGCACTCCTACATTGGCATGCTGGGCAAAGCCATTGAGCCCGTTAATGAGCCACTGGGCTTTAACTGGAAGATGGACGTGGGCCTGCTCGCCGGCGTTGGCGCCAAGGAGCTGGTTATCAGCACCATGGGCGTAATGTACGCCCAGGATGGCGAGGCCTATGAAGGCGTGGGCGAGGAGGACGACACCGCCCTGCAAGCGGCCCTGAAGGCCTCCGTGCCCACTGCGGCGGCCCTGGCGTTCATGGTGTTTGTGCTGCTGTACTTCCCCTGCATCGCCACCTTTGTTGCCACTAAAAACGAACTAGGAAAATGGCGCTGGGCCATTCTCCTAGCTTGCTATACCATTCTTGTCGCCTGGCTTTGCGCCTTCGCGGCCTACCGCCTCGGCCTGCTCATCTGGCCGGTTTAGTCCTCGTCCTCAAAATCGACCCAAAACGAGGATGAGAGGGCTAAAACCGGCATGTCATCCTTAAATTCGACATTATTTAAGGACGAGGAGGTTGTTTCACACGAATCGGTTGAAAAAATCTTCAAAAAATTCGTGTTTTTAACGATGGTGCTTCTGAAAAAGACATATCTTGCAGCGGGACGATAAAAACCGCCCGACAGGATTGTATGAAGAATTGTGAACAACTGTTTTGTGAAGGAGGAGAGTACTGTCACCTGTGTACCAAACCCATTGAAGACGAGCTGCTATTCCGGACTGAGGATGAACTGAATGAAATGCTCAATTTTATTGCTTTGGCAACCTATGGCAGCCAATGCTCGCTACTGGCATTTTCCATCATGGAAAACCATCTGCATTTTATTCTGGAGGGAGCGCAGGAGGACTGTTGCGCATTTTACGATGACCTGCAGCAGCGTCTGTTGAAACTGCATCGGACTGACGGGCGGGCAAAAATTGTCATGGCAGCCACACCGCAGTTAATTCCCATCAACAGTCTGAAGCAACTCCGGGACGAAATCGTTTATGTAATTCGGAATCCCTTTGTGGACAGGACGAATGTGAACCTTTTTAGTTACAAATGGTGCAGTGGTTACCTGTATTTCAATGGGTTGCTGGACTTCTTGCCGGAGGGAGAGTCGGCCGCAGCAATGTCTTTGACTTGGCGCCGGGCATTCAAGCATGAGCGTGACGGGTTCATTGACCCGAGAATCAAGGTCTTCAAGGGCGTGGCCCTCCCGTCAAGTTTTACGGATTATCAACGGGTAGAATCCTTTTTTGAAAATGCCCGGGAATTTGTTCATTGGACCCTGAAGAATGTGGAGTCTCAATTGGAAATAGCCAAACGGTACGGTGAAAAACTGTTTTTGGACGATAAAGAACTGTGGAGTGTTATTTTCAAGTTGTGCAAAGAGACATATCATGTGGAAGGACCAAGACTGCTTTCCAATGAAAACAAAATGCGCTTGACAAATACCTTGAAGTGGGATTACAATGCCAGCAATGCCCAAATCGCCCGGTGCATGAGTTTACCCCTGTCCGTGGTAAATGATCTGTTCCCACTCTCCGCCAAACAATAATCGACCTCGTCATCAAAAATTGCCGGATTTGAGGATGAGGAGCGCACAACCGGGATGTCATCCTTAAAAACGGACGGATTTGAGGATGAGGAGCGCACAACCGGGGTGTCATCCTTAAAAATTGCCGGATTTGAGGACGAGAGGCGCACAACCGGGGTGTCATCCTCAAAAATTGACGGATTTGAGGACGAGAGGCGCACAACCGGGGTGTCATCCTCAAAAACAGACGAATTTGAGGACGAGAGGGGCACAACCGGGATGTCATCCTTAAAAACGGACGGATTTGAGGATGAGGAGGCCTGAACCGGGATGTCATCCTTAAAAACGGACGGATTTGAGGACGAGAGGGGCACAACCGGGGTGTCATCCTCAAAAATTGACGAAAATAAGGACGGGAAGCCCAAAACCGGGCTCTCATCCTCAAAATCGACCCAAAACGAGGATGAGAAGGGCGGCTAGTCCTCCTGGAATTCCAGGCCGGTGGGGATGACGTTGTTGTTGCGGTATTCCATGGCCAGGCCGCCGGCGGAGGTTTCCTTGTACAGGGAAGGCAGGTCTTTGCCGGTTTGTTTCATCACTTCCACCACGTGGTCGAAGGAGATGCGATGGCGGCCGTCGGAGAAGGTGGAATAGATGTTGGCGTCCAGGGCGCGGGTTGCTGCAAAGGCGTTGCGCTCGATGCAGGGAATCTGCACCAGGCCGCACACCGGGTCACAAGTCATGCCCAGGTGGTGCTCCAGGCCCATCTCCGCCGCGTATTCAATCTGGAACGGACTGCCGCCGAAGAGCTGGCAGGCAGCGCCGGATGCCATGGCGCAGGCTACGCCCACTTCTCCCTGACACCCCACTTCCGCACCGGAAATGGACGCATTGTGTTTTACCACATTGCCGATAAGGCCAGCCGTGGCCAGGGCGTGCAGCACCCGCTCGTCGCTGAAGTTGTGGCCGCGGGCCACGTGGTACAGGACACCGGGCAAGACGCCGCAGGAGCCGCAGGTGGGCGCCGTTACGATACGGCCGCCCGAAGCGTTTTCCTCACTGGCAGCCAGCGCGTAGGCGAACACCAGGCCGCGGGAACGCAGGCTGGGCTGGTATCCCATGGCCTTCACGTGGTACAGGGCGGCCTTGCGGGGCAGGTTCAGCGGACCGGGCAGGCGCCCTTCCGCATTCAGGCCATTCTCCACGCAAGCTTTCATGGCCTCCCATACCTCCTGGAGGTAAGTCCAGATTTCCGGCCCTTCCATGAGGTCTACATACTCCCACATGCTGCGGCCGTGTTCGTCGCACCAGGCGATAATCTCCGTGAGGGTGTTCATGTCGTACACCTCTCCGGAGCGGGTCATCTCCTTGCCGGGCCCCTCCGACAGCGCACCGCCGCCAATAGAATAAACGGTCCAGTCCTCCTGCAGGTTGTCATCGGCATCGAAAGCCTTGAACTCCATGGCGTTGGAATGGTATTCCAGGAAAGTACGCGGGCGCCAGTGCACCTTGACCGGGGCGACGGGCTCCAGCGCATCCAGGATGGCGACGTCCGTCATGTGGCCCTTGCCGGTTGCGGCCAGGGAGCCGTACAGCGTTACGTCAAAACGGGCGGCATCCGCATGCCTTGAGGCAAAGAGGGTAGCGGCAGTGTAAGGGCCCATCGTGTGAGATGACGACGGGCCCCTACCTATTTTGTAAAGTTCTCTGAGTGAGTACAAAGCCTTACAGGTTGGCGTTCATGGAGTTCCAATCCTTGGTGGCGGGGACGATACCCAGGGAGATGATCTCGTCGCGCATTTTCACCAGGTGCTCGTAAGAAGCGTCCAGTGCGGCCATTTCCTCAGCGGTGCCCTTGGGAGCCGTGAAGTGGCAACCGGTAGCGTCGATGGTGGTAGGCATGGCCATCATCACATTCTTGTACTTGCCTTCGTTTACGTAAGTACCTGCAGGCCAGGTGAACTTGTCGCCGCCCATGGAGGCCTCGATCATCTTGACAGCCTGGTATGCGGGGCTCTGGAAGGAGCTGCGGCCACGGAGCTTGATGATGTTGGAACCACCCTGGATGGTGTTGTGCTTGATTTCTGCGAAGCGCTCTTCGCTGAGACCCATCTCCGCGAGGGGCTTGCCGTCGATCTTCACCTGGGAGGCGAATACGGCCATGGCCTCACCGTGACCACCATAGGTGTGGGCACCGGTGACCTTGCACTGCTGTACGCCGAATTCCTGGGCCAGGGCTTCCTGCAGACGGGTGCTGTCCAGAGCGGCCAGCGAGGTGAGCTGGGAAGGCTTGAGGCCGGAGTGGATGAGGGCAGTGAGCGCCGTGACATCGGCCGGGTTGAAGATAACGACCACGAACTTGGCATCCGGGCAGTACTTCTTGATGTTGTCACCGAATTCGGCAGCGATCTGGCAGTTGCCCTTGAGGAGGTCTTCGCGGGTCATGCCCTCTTTACGGGGAGCACCACCGGCGGAAACGATGTACTTGGCACCCGTGAAAGCTTCTTTCGGGTCGATGGTGGCAGTGAGGTTGATGCCCTCGAATGCGCAGTGGTCCATCTCTGCCAGAACGCCCTTAAGACCGGGCTCAAAGATATCATACAGGCAGATGTTGGGGGTAAGACCGAGCATAGCGGCCGTCTGGGCCATGTTGGAGCCAATCATGCCGGCTGCGCCGACAATGAGGAGCTTTTCATCAGTAAGAAACTTCATGATATTGTATAATTTAATAGATTCTTCGCTTCGCTCAGAATGACAAAAGGCACTCCTGCAGAATGACTATGGGCATTCGAGCATGCAAAGATACGAAATTCCCCGGAAAGATTTGTTGGAATTGAGAAAAATACGTTATCTTTGTGCCGATATATTGTAACGATTAACATGGAGCCTCCCAGTCAGGTAAAATCTAACCAGGTAACGGTCGTCGGTTCAGACGACCCTCTGTTGCGATTACACTTTTGATTGATAAATAAAGGAAACCGGTGCCCGCGGGCATCCGGCGGCTTTAGCGTTGTCGTTCGAAACCACCTTATATGGGCCTATATTTAAAGAAGAAACTTGAAAACGAAGCCACCATCGGCGTGTGGCAAATCACAGAAACGGAGGAGGAGCTGGTCAAGCTGGCCTCCACCCCCACGGACGAGATGGAGGAAATCTCGTTCATCCGCAGCGAATCCCTGCGCAAACAGCGGCTGGCCGTACGCGCCCTGCTGAACACCCTGTTCGATGAGAAGGTATACCTGAGCCACCACGACAACGGCAAGCCTTACCTGGAGAACAACGCAGTAAACATTTCCATCACCCATACGGAAAAATACGTGGCGGTCATCCTGCACGACGAAGAAGACTGCGGCATCGACGTGGAGTCCCTGGACCGGGATTTCTCCGCCGTGGAAAAGAAAGCCCTGAGCGAAGACGAAATCGACGATCTGGAAGACGAGAAGCGCAACGAGCAGCTGGCCATCTACTGGTGCGCCAAAGAGGCCATCTTCAAACTGCTGAGCCGCTACAATGTGGACTTCGCGGAACAAATCGAAATCGAGCGTTTCCGCCCCCGCGGAGAGGGTGAACTGGAAGCTACTTTCATCGACAAGGACGGCGATGAAGAAGAGTTCGATTTGGAGTATATGACCTTCGACCGGCACGTGCTGGTTTGGGTGGTAGGAGACTAGTTTTTTCCCCTGTTGAAAACTTCCACCAAAAAGAAACAAAGAAGTTTTTCTTTAGAATAATTCTAAATTAGAAATTCGCGCAACCGCCTGTTAATCAGTGTATTAACAGGCGGTTGCGCTTGTTGTTGATAACTTTTTTCGGGAAAAATTGGCGAAAGTCAAAACTTATTATCTAACTTTGTCCTTGCAGCCGGAATCCGGCAGCCTCTTAAACCGAAAAAATACTAGCCTTATGGTAAAACGTGTACTAAAACGCGACGGGCGTCGTGTCGACTTTAATAATCAAAAAATTGTAGCGGCCATCCTTAAAGCGATGGACGTAACCGAGAGCGGTGAGGACATTGTACTCGCCGCCCAAATCGCCAAAGCCATCTCCGAACTGGACAAGGAAGAGATGACCGTGGAAGAGATCCAGGAAGTGGTAGAGAACCACCTGATGAACAGCCCTCGTCAGGAAGTGGCCAAGGAGTATATCCGCTATCGCAACAAGCGTAATATTGCCCGCAAGGCCAAGAGCAACGAGATCTTCGAGACCATCATCCAGGCCCAGGCCAACGATATCACCCGCGAGAACGCCAACATGAACGCAGACACCCCTGCAGGCATGATGATGAAGTTCGCCTCGGAGGCCACCAAGAGCTATGTGGACGAGTGCCTGCTCAGCGACCCGGTCCGTGAGGCCGTCGCCGGCAACTACATCCACGTCCACGACAAGGACTATTATCCCACCAAGAGCCTTACCTGCATCCAGCACCCGCTGGACCTCATCCTGGAGCACGGCCTGCGCGCCGGCCACGGCGAGTCCCGTCCCGCCAAGCGCATCGAGACCGCCAGCGTGCTGGCTTGCATCTCCATGGAAACCGTGCAGAACGAAATGCACGGCGGTCAGGCCATCCCCGCCTTCGACTTCTATCTGGCTCCTTACGTGCACAAGACCTTCGAGGAAGAAATCGACAAGGTGAGCGATATGGAGAACGCAGACTACAGCGAGCTCAAATCGGCCCCTATCGACGATTATCTCAAGCGTGACCTCACCGGTCTGCAGGGTAAGGAGCGTGCCTTCCAGCATGCCATCAACCAGACCGTGGGCCGCGTGCACCAGGCCATGGAGGCGTTCGTGCACAACATGAACACCATCCACAGCCGTGGCGGTAACCAGGTGGTCTTCTCCTCCATCAACTACGGTACGGACACTTCTGCAGAAGGCCGTTGCATCATCCGCGAAATCCTGAACACCACTTACGAAGGTGTGGGTAACGGCTCCACCGCCATCTTCCCCATCCAGATCTGGAAAAAGAAGAAGGGCGTGAGCTATCTCCCGGAGGATCCCAACTATGACCTGTACAAGTTCGCCTGCAAGGTGAGCGCCCGCCGCTTCTTCCCCAACTTCCTGAACCTGGATGCCACCTACAACCAGGATCCGGAATGGAAGGCCGACGATCCCAAGCGCTATATCCACGAAGTTGCCACCATGGGTTGCCGCACCCGCGTGTACGACAACCGCTTCGGCCCCAAGACCTCTATCGGCCGTGGTAACCTGAGCTTCACCACCATCAACATCGTGAAGCTGGCTATCGAGTGCATGAGCATCAAGGACAAGGAGCAGCGCATCGGCAAGTTCTTCGAGCGCCTGGATTGGGCCCTGGAAATCAGCGCCCGCCAGCTGGACGAGCGTTTCCAGTTCCAGAAGACCGCCCTCAAGAAGCAGTTCCCGCTGCTGATGAACGGCCTGTGGCTGGGCAGCGGCAAGCTGGATCCGAATGACACCATCGAGAGCGTCATCAACCAGGGTACGCTGGCTATCGGCTTCATCGGCCTGGCGGAATGCCTCATCGCCCTTATCGGCAAGCATCACGGCGAGAGCGAGGAAGCACAGGAGCTGGGTCTGCGCATCGTGGCCTTCATGAAGGACAAGATCAACGGCTTCAGCGAGAAGTACCAGCACAACTACTCCTGCTTCGCCACGCCCGCAGAAGGCCTGGCCGGCAAGTTCACCAAGCGCGACAAGAAGACCTTCGGCATCCTGCCCGGCATCACGGACAAGGACTACTACACCAACTCCAGCCACGTGCCTGTGTACTACCACTGCACGCCGGAGCACAAGGCCAAGATCGAAGGCCCCTACCACCAGTATGAGGGCGCCGGCCATATCTTCTACGTGGAGATTGACGGCGACGCCACCCACAACCCGGAGGCCATCATGCGCATCGTGGACCTGATGGACAAGTACAACATCGGCTACGGTTCCGTGAACCACAACCGCAACCGCTGCCTGGACTGCGGTTACGAGAACTCCCAGGAGAACCTCACCGAGTGCCCGCACTGCCACGGCCACCACATCGACACGCTGCAGCGTATCACCGGTTACCTGGTGGGCACCACCGACCGCTGGAACGGCGGCAAGCTCGCTGAGCTGCGTGACCGCGTGGTGCACAAATAGCCTGGCGGCTATTTGCACAAAAGACACCCACGTTACCCCTCCCCTAAATCCCCTCCCTCGAGGAGGGGACTTACTTTCGGCCTTCGGCCTCAAATATCATGAAGATTCGCGTACTCGATATACTGCACCAAACCATGGCCGATGGGCCGGGGTTCCGCACCTCTATTTACTGTGCCGGATGCAAGCACGCCTGCAAGGGTTGCCATAACCCGCAGAGCTGGAGCTTTGAGGCCGGCCAGTGGATGGAGGTGGAGGAGCTGCTGGACATCATTAAGTCGGACGACATGTCGGACGTTTCCTTCTCCGGCGGAGACCCGTTCTATCAGGTGGAAGCCTTCACGGAACTGGCCCGCCGCATCAAAGAGGAAACCAGCAAAACCATCTGGTGCTGGACGGGCTTTACGCTGGAAGAAATCCAGGCCTCGGAAAAACTCTCGCAGATGCTCCCCTATCTGGATGTACTGGTCGATGGTCCCTTCATCCTGGAACAACGGGACACGGACCTCCTGTTCCGCGGCAGCCCCAACCAGCGTATCATCTACCTGCACGGAGCCCCGCCGGAGGATGTCATCCCCGGCACCGTGGCCTTGAAGCCATTGCGATAAAACTATTTTCCTAAGCTGAAACGGAAGCCGGCTTCTATGTCGAAGCGAAGCGGCTGGATGGTTCGCAGCGAACGAGGCTGAAGATCCGGACGGAAGTAATAACGGAACGACGGATCCAGATACACACCCAGCCAAGGCGTAATCTTGAATTCCACACCCAGGCCCAGTCCGGCGGAGAATTGCGGACGAGTGCCCCGCTGGTGATAATGGATGTCTTTCTGGGTGCCATGGACCAGGTAGTCGTTATCGACCAGGAATTCCATGCTGCCGCCGGTGAACACGTGCACACGCCAGCGGTCGGTGTTCACAAACGCATAATATACGTTGACGGGAATGCCCAGCCAATGCTGGTGATTGTCGATATCCGTTTGCGGAAGACGGTAGCCGTCTCCCACGTAATCGCCCACGAACGTGCGGCTGAGGTTGGTGTAGCGAAGGCCCAGGCCCACAGCCCAATGCTTGGCAAACTGCCAATCCAGGCCGACGCCCACGGAGAACGGCAGGCTGAAGCTCACTTCCGGACTCTCATTGTAAATACCTTCCGTAGCGCTCAGCGGCGGGGCGCTGTAGCGGGTGGCGGTATACGGACTGAGCGTGTTGCGGCGTTTGTCTTCCAGGTTACCGGAAACGGCCAGTGACCAGCCCTTGCCGGCGTTGTACTTGCTTTCCTCCTCATACGCGAGTTGATTGAAAAGCACCTGGTCGTTTTCTCTGGGCTGGGAAGCCGTTTCCCGCACCGGGGCCACCTCTTGCACGGAGGTGGCATCCTTCGTCGGAGAGGCTTCCTGTACCGGCGCAGCATCCTGTACCGGGACACTTTCCTGCACGAGGGCGGTTTCCTGTGCAACGGGCGCGGCAGCAGGCTTCTTGGCAACCTGTGCCAGGCGCACCGGACGGTTTACCTGAGGAGTGGAAGGGGCGGCAGTTTCCCCCGCCGGAAGAAGTTCTTCCTGTACTGCAGGGACCTCCATGAGGTCTTCCGACGGGGTTTCGGCCAATATAATAATAGGATTAGAATGTTCTTGCCGGTCCGCGGGCCACAGGAGCACTACGCCTCCCAGGACGGCGGCCGCAGCGGCTACGGCTCCGGTCCAACGCCAGAAAGCAGCCGCACGGCGCTTGCGTGCCAAGCCGGCTTGTACACCCTCCCATACGGAAGGTGACACGCTTTCCTGCGCATTTTGTAAGAGGTTTCTTACCTGTATATCAAATTCGTTCTTTTTCATTGCTCTTGCTTCATCATTTCCTGCAGGCGGATCCTGGCCCTTTGCAACTTGGAACGGGAAGTGGCTTCCGTACAGCCCAGTTCCTTGGCAATCTCCTTGTGGGAGTAGCCTTCTACCACATACATGTTAAACACGGTTCTGGCATCGGCCGGAAGGGTAGAAATCATCCGCATCAAATCTCTGTATCCCATATTTTGCACGGGCGTGGCCTCCTGCGTGAACAGGCCGTGGGCCTGTTCAATATCGTCACTGAGACCCAGGGCGTCCGTGCGCCTGAGATGCATGAGTGCAGTATTGACAAAGATTCTTCTTGCCCAGCCTTCAAAGGAGCCTGCTCCCTGATAGCTGTCTATTTTGGTGAACAGGGTGATGAATCCTTCCTGCAAAACGTCCTCTGCCTCCTCCCGGCTACCCATGTACCGCAGGCACAGGGCCATCATTTTGGGAGAGAGTGCATCGAACAACTGCTTCTGGGCCCGCGTGTCACCCTCCTGGCAGACAGCGGCCAGCTGCTCCATAGACGACGGCACGGCAGGGGACCCATCGTCCCTTGTCCATGTAATAAGATGCAATTTTTCCCAAAAACGTTTCACCGGGTCCGAAATTTGTTTTTGCTAACACAAATTTATGCGTTACGGGAGGAGAAAACAAATTATTTGTTTGTTTTTTGCAAAACCCGTATTTTTGTGCTGATGAAAAGAACCGTCCTGGCGCTTGCGCTGTTTTTTCTGATTCCGGTAGGGGCTCTGGCCCAATCCCTGGAAAGCAACCTGATCGATGCCGTTACCTTGTTTGGAAACGGCCAGTATCAGCGTGCCCGGGACATCCTGCAAACCCTTTCCGTAGCCGCCCCGGACAACGATGCCGTCTGGTATTACCTGGCGCAGACGCAGTGGCAGGCACAGGAAAAGGAAGCCGCGGAGACTTCCCTCAAAAAGGCCGTTGCGCTGGACAGCACCAACTTCTGGTACCGCCGCCTCCTGGGCCGCATGTACCTGATGCAAAACCGCACAGAAGAGGCCATGACCCAGTACGAAAGCCTGGTAAAGGCCTTCCCGGATAAAAACTCGGCCGTTTACGAGCTGCTGGACATTTACCTGGCCCGGAAAGAGTTCGAGAAAGCGCTCACGGCGCTGGACGATATCGAGTCCCAGCGCGGCCCTTCGGAAGAAGTCACCCGCACCCGGTACGATATCTACACGGCCATGGGCAAGCAGGAAGAGGGCATCGCCCAGCTGGAAGCATTCAACCAGCAGTACTCCTCCCCCACCATCCTGTCCATGCTGGGAGACTATTATGTACAGGACTTTGCCGATTCTCTGGCGCAGGTGCGCTATGAGGAGGCGCTGGCGCTGGACAGCGGTTACATCCCCGCCATCCTGGGTATGTCGGAAGTGTACAGGCACACCCGCCGCTATCCGGAATACTTCCAGACGCTGGAAAAATTTTTTGGCTCGGAGGACATTCCCGCCAGCAGCAAAACCATGTACCTGACCAATCTCACCCGTGCCATCGACCCGAAAATCCTGCAGCTGCACCGCGAGGGGTTTGACGGCCTGGTGGAAAAAACGGCGGAGATGCATCCTGCAGACAGCACCGTGCTGGCCACCGCCGGGAGCTATTATTATGGTACCGGACGGGAGGAGGAAGCCGGGAAGTGGTTCCGCGAGGCTGCGGACCTTTTCCCCTCCAGCCTGGGCCAGACGGCCACCTACGTCCAATACTTGTCGCTGCAGAAAGACTGGGCCGAGTTGCAGGTGCGCGCCATGGATGCCTATCGACGCTTTAACGAACTGGCCTTCCTGGACTATGCCAACATGGCCAATTACGAGCTGGCGGCGTACGGGGACATTGTCGACAATTGCAAGGAAGTACTGGCGCGGCACGCCAAGGATAAGACCATCGCCGTGGGCGCCTATGCCATGATGGGCGATGCGTACCACTCCCTGGGGGACAGCAAGCAGGCCTACAAGACCTACGAGAAAGCGCTGAAGCTGGACCCGAACTATGCACCGGTGCTGAACAATTATGCCTACTACCTGAGCGAGGAAGGGAAAAAGCTCAACAAAGCGTACGCCATGTCCAAGAAGACGGTAGAGGCAGAGCCCGACAACGCCACTTATCTGGACACCTTTGCCTGGATCCTGCATCTGATGGGCAAAGACCTGGAAGCCAAGCCGTTCTTCAAGCACGCCATGCTGTACGGCGGCAAAGAGAGCGCCGTTATCCTGCGGCACTACGCCACCGTCCTGGAGGCGCTGGGCGAGGAAGATACAGCCAAGGTTTATCGTAAACAGGCCGCCCGCCTGGAACCCACAGAACAGCCATGAGAAAATTCCTATATAGCCTACTGCTGGTAATGTGTGTCTGCCTCCCTGCCATGGGGCAGAAAAAGACCTCCATGAAAACGCTGGAGAGCCAGCGGGCGCAATTGGAGAAGGAGATCGCCACCCTGAACCGGCAGCTGGCCCAGAACTCCAAAAACAGCTCGGAGGCCATGAGCAGCCTTACGCTGGTGCGCAGCAAGATATCGGCCCGGGAAAAACTCATTGCCGGCTGCGACCAGACGCTTCGCATGCTCAACGACTCCATCCGGACCTGTCAGGGGGAGATTGACCGCCTGCAGGCGCGCTACGATACCCTTTCGTTGTATTATGGGCGCCTTATTCGGGGCTCGTATAAAAACCGCGACAGCCGGCTGTGGTATATGTATCTGCTTTCCAGCGAGTCGCTGGGGCAGGGCCTCCGCCGCTTTGGCTACCTGCGGAATCTGTCCAACGAAATGAGCGAACAGGCCGTGAAAATCCGGGAAACGCAGGCAGAACTGGAGGTGGAACGGGAACGTCTGTCCATCCTGAAGGAGCAGGCGGAAGAAATGCGCCAGAAGATAGTGCAGGAGCGTTCCAGCCTGAAAAGCGAGGAAGCCGAGCACAACCGGCTGGTGGAAAAGCTGAACAAAGACCGCAAGAAGTACCAGCAGCAGTTGCAGGAAAAGAACAAGCAGAAGGAAGCACTGAACCGCAAAATCGCAGAGCTCATCCGCCAGCAGCAGCAACAGGCCAGCAAGGGAAACAAGGGTAAAACCGGCTCCAAGACCACTTCTACGGAAATCGACACCAAGCTGTCCAACGAGTTCGCCTCCAACAAGGGCAGGCTGCCGTGGCCGGTGGAAGGCGCTATCATCGAGCGCTTTGGCAAGCACAAGCACCCGGTATACCAGAACGTGGACCTGCCGCAGAACAACGGCGTCACCCTGGCCGTAAAGCGCGGCACGCAGGCCAAGGCCGTCTTCAACGGAACCGTGACTCAGATTGTGGTACTGCCCGGCTACAACCAGTGCGTACTGGTGAGCCACGGCGCCTACTTCACCTTATATAGCAAGCTCAAGAGCGTAGCGGTGAAGGTGGGCCAAAAGGTAACTACAGGCCAGGTGGTGGGTACGGTGGACACCATCGGCGGAGAAGACCAGTTCCACTTTGAACTGTGGAACGGCTCCACACCGCAGAATCCGGAAAACTGGCTGCGGCAGTAACTACTCCTTAGGGAAAATACCGAAGCAGGCGCTCCCACTGCCGCTCATAGCGGCGTACAGGGCGCCTCTTTCGTAGAGTGCCGCCTTCACTTGGGCAAGCGCGGGATGGACGGCGAATACCGTCTGTTCAAAGTCGTTGTGCAGGTCTTTTTTCCATGTGTCGATATCCTGCTGCAGCACCTCCCGCAGGGCTTTTTCCGGGACACGAGGCGTAATGCCGCGGTAGGCTTCCGCGGTAGAAACGGCAATGCCTTCCGGTATCACCACCTCCAGCCTATAGGCATCCAGGTCGATGGAAAAAGGCTCCAGCATCTCTCCGCGTCCGCTGCCGAACATGGGCCGGTTGTACACGAAAAAGGCACAGTCGCTGCCCAGACGGGCGGCATAGGCGGCCAGGGTGGCGGAGTCCAGGTCCAGGCCGGCGAGTTCCGCCATGGCGCGAAGGGCGAAGGCGGCGTCTGCGCTGCCGCCTCCGAGGCCGGCGCCCACCGGCGAACGTTTCTCCAGGAACACTTTCATGGGCGGCAGGTCATAGTCGGCCGCCAGCAGGGCGTATGCCTTGGCGGTGAGGTCTTTGAGCGGATCCCAATCCACGCCCTCTTTCCGGGCGATGGTAATCATGAGTTTCCCGTCCGGCGAAATGGCCTGCGTGAGCGTATCGTACCGCTCCTTCAGGCTGGCCAGGGTGCGACTGTAGTCATCGGCAAGGATGACCTCCAGGCAATCGCTGATTTCCGGGTACGGAACAAAGAGCGTTTCCAGGTCGTGGAAGCCGTCCGGGCGGCGGCGGAGCACATGGAGCCCCAGGTTGATTTTGACGTTGGGATAGCAGATCATACTGCAAAGATACATTGCAAATCGGTAGAAACAGCAAAAAAAACATGTGAAACAACACTTTTTTTCAACCGAAGCTTTGTTTTTCGCCGGGCGTTTCCGAACTTGCCGCTCACAAAAACGAGAAAGCTATGTGCAAGTTGATTCGATGGGTACTCTTTTCTTTGGCCGTTCTCTCGTGCCAGCCCCCGCTTTTTGATTCTATCCCCCGTTCGGGGGGTCCCTATGACTCCAGTCCGGGTCGGTCTTTTGCTGACAAACCCGATGTACCTGAACCGCCAGGCACGGATGTGAGCCTTTACGCAACAGCCGTCTGCTTCCCGGACACCGTGGACTGGCGCGCAGGTGACGTTGGAGAATCCATGCTGTTCCTGCTCAAAAACGGAGATGAGGTGCTGCGGATTCCCATGAACGGCCGACCGGAGTCTTACAGGCACCGGATTATCCGCGGGGAGTTGTGGACAGACCGTTATGAAAATGGCCAAATGGTGGTTTCCTGCAATGGAGAGGAGCGTTTCCGCTTCCAGGGAGAGGAGGTATTTAATGGGTTTTGGGTGGTAGACGGCCAAATATACACCCTGGGACAGCGTCCGGGCGGGGGCGGCCTCAGTTTTCGCGTGAACGGACAGGAGCGCTTTTCCTCGGAGAGCGGCGTGCTCCTGAACGGACCGGACGAGACAGAATGGGACGGCGGCGCCTTCTGCTTTGACACCTCGGGTATCTACTATACCTATGGGGTGCCCATCTTGAAAGAGGAGCAGGTAAACTGGGAATATCGCATCATGAAAGAGGCGCAGGTAGAAAAAGTGGTACCAGCCAGTGACGATTGCCAGGTTTACGATATCCGTGTATGGAACGGCACCATTTATCGCTTCGAAAAGCGCGGCAACAACACGTGCCTGGTAAAGGGTGAAACCTATCTCACCCTGCCCTTCCCTCCCGACGAGGTCTCCCATAACTGCAAACTGGTGCCCGGAGACGACCGCATCCTGGTTAAAGGATATAGCTACACGCCCACCTTTACCTACTGGCTTCGGGACCAGAGCGGCACGGTGTTCTCCGTCGGCAGCCCCTATGTCCTGCGTACCCTGGTCAAGGACGGGGACGACTATGGCTATGTATCTGAATATGACGATGGCAGCACGCTGGGCGTGTTTATCAACCGCGAGGTTGTACTCATGGCCAAAGGCCGATTCACCCTCACATCGTCCCGATGCGTGCAATTCCGGAAAAAGATCTTCGGGGCGGCGCTCACAGCCACCCAGGGCAAGCGGCAGATGCTCATCCACAACCGCGACACCATCGCCCTCCGCTTCAACGGGTATTTCACTTCCATTCAAATCGACTAAGCCATGATTGTCTATATTCACAGCGCAAAATGCATGGGTATCCGGGCGGTTCCGGTTACCGTAGAGGTCAATATTACCCTGGGGATCGGCATCCATCTGGTAGGACTGGCCGATGCCGCCGTCAAGGAGAGCCTCCTGCGGACGGTTACGGCCCTGCAGGCCAAGGGATTCCACGTGCCGGGCAAGAAAATCGTCATTAATCTGGCGCCGGCCGATATGCACAAGCAGGGCAGCGGGTATGACCTTCCCATCGCCCTTGGCGTGATTGCCGCTTCTGACCAACGACCCCTTCCGGGACTTGGTAGATACCTGATTATGGGAGAGTTGGGCCTGGATGGAAGCCTGAGGCCCGTCAGCGGCGCCCTTCCTATGGTGGAACTGGCGATGGAGCAGGGGTTCAAGGGCTGCATCCTGCCGGAAGAGAGTGCGCTGGAGGCGGCCGATTTTACACAGACGCAGGTGTTCGCCGTGCGCACGCTGGAAGACGTGCTACTCATTCTGGAGGAGCGCGAGGATCCCTCAGATCTGCTGGTCTGGAACACGGAAAGCTACAGGCGGGCGCTGGAAGAACCCACCCTCCCCTTCGGCTCCTTTATGGATTTTGCCGATATCATCGGGCAGGAGGGCGCCAAGCGGGGCGTGGAGATTGCCAGCGCCGGCGGGCACAATGTGCTGCTTCTGGGAGCGCCTGGGAGCGGGAAAAGTTCCATCGCCAAGGCCATGGCGGGCATTTTGCCACCTATGAGCCTGGAGGAGAGCGTCCTCACGTCCAAAGTGTATTCGGTGGCAGGGCGTACTACCGGGCGGCCGGGCCTTTTACGCACCCGGCCCTTCCGCGCACCGCACATATCGGCCTCCAAAGCGGCCATGCTGGGCGGTGGTAGCGGAGAAAACATCCTGCCTGGTGAGGTGTCACTGGCGACTGGAGGTGTGCTTTTCCTTGACGAATTTTGTGAGGCTCCCAAAAGCACCCTGGAGGCCCTTCGGGCACCGCTGGAGGACCGGAAAGTCTGCATTTCCCGGCTCAAGGCAAAGATTGAATATCCCGCCTCGTTCATGCTGGTGGCGGCTTCCAACCCCTGTCCCTGCGGATACTACGGGGAGGGCGAACGCTGCACCTGCACGCCCGGCCAGCGCCTGGGCTACCTGTCCAAGCTCTCGGGGCCCATCATGGACAGAATCGACATACAACTGCTTTGCCGACCGGTCCAGACCAATGCGCTCATCCGGGGAGCGAAGGCGGAACCCTCGGCGGCCATTGCCGCCAGGGTGCTCCGGGCGCGCGAGGTGCAACGGGATCGCTTTGCCGGAAGCGGCATCTTCACCAATTCGGAGATGAGCTCGAAGCAGCTGGAGCGCTTTTGTCCGCTCTCGGAAGCGTGCAAGGGACTGCTAGAGCAGATTATCGACAAGTTGGGCCTGAGCGCCCGGGCCTATACGCGCATTGTCAAAATTGCCCGCACCATTGCCGATTTGGCCGATGCGCCGGACATCGAACCCGCCCATCTGGCCGAAGCCGCCAGCTACCGCTTCCTGGACCGCCGCAATTTGCTGGATTTGTAGTGGAAATAACCTAGCGCTTGGAGAAACGGTACTCTGAAGGGGTGACACCCACAATCTCGCGGAAATTGCGCCAGGCCGTGGTCCTTACCCGGTAACCGGCCTCGAAGAAGACCTCCTGCAAATTCATTTCGGGGTTTTCCTCCAACCGCTTGCAAACATAGGTGATGCGCTTGCGGTTGATGTATTCGTTGGCGCTGTAGCCGGTTTCTTTCTTGATACAGTTGATTACATAAGGGACGTTGGACCCACATATACGGGCCAGACTTTCCACCGACAGAGAGGGCTGGCGCCATACTTCGTCCTGGTCCAGTGCCTCACAGATGCGCTCCCACAGGGGACGAGACACATATTCCAGCTTGACAGCATCGGCCTGGTCCGATGCTGAATTTGTATTTCCCCCGGGAAGCAGACGAATCTCCAGGTCAAACAGCACAATACAGTAGAAGAAGGCCGCCAGCGCAATCTGGTGCAGAATGTGGAAAACCAGATTGCCCGTAAAGTAGAAGGCAAAATGCAGCAACCCCACAAGAATGGTTAACACGACGTAGGCCACAAAATAGTGCTGGGACAACGACATCCGGTTCATGATACCTGGCATGAGCAGGTGCAGCAGATAAACCAAATAAGGAATATACAGTCCCACAGTAACCAGCCGGATAATCACATTTGCTTCCCCCAGATGCATACGCAAATCTGCCAGCGAATAAAGAGGCGTCCACTCCGGAATTAAAGCATAAACCATGGACAGGACCAGCCAGGGCACGAAGAGGAACAGAAACGGAGCAAAAACCCTGTGCCGGACAATACCCAGCGGATAGATCAGCGACATCACTTGCGCCAGGAGGCCGAAGAGAACCACGTATGGACCCAGCAGGGTTGAATAAGGATTGTCGTACGGATGCAAGGAAAAGGTGATTACCTTGTAGATGGAGTATACCACAAAAAGGACGGCGAAAATAGCCAGCAACCCACGCGTATAATCCCCCAGTTCCTTCCGGTGCCGGAATAACTGGATAGCGCCGATGAGGCAGGCCGTGAGCTGGATGGCAGAAGCAGCTGCAGAGGCGATAATTAAGGATATTGAAGACTCCATCAGCAGGGTTTCACAAACAAATTCTAGAACAAAAATACAATATTTTTTAGAAAATCGAACATTTTTTGGGCTAAAAATGAAACATAAAAACGCTAAAAACAGCCTTACAAAGCAAATAATGGCACATGTTGCAAATATTAACACACGAAAAATCGGTGCGCATTAGTCCCAAAAAAGTTTTTAAAAAATACAACGTTAGTAAAATTTTTAACGAATGATTATAAATAATTTTATAATTACCTTTGCATCCAATAATTCTGCGGGCCTCCCCTAACATTCTGGCCCCGTGTGTGTTAACTAGTGATTTTGACTCTTTTAAGATCGTTCTTTGTAACGATGCCGTACCCGTATAGTACGGTGTCGATATACCCGTGTGCGCACGCGCATGCCCTCACACGCACGAGCCTGATTACGCTGCTTCTGGCTCTTTCGCTGAGCGCATCAGCCCAGCCTGAAACTTATCACTCCGTCCCCCTTCCTTTGCAAGCCGATAGCTTGGCAAAAACGAACATGATCGTCCTTAACACACACGGCATTGTGCCGGGCATCCTCCCCCGCAGCGATGCGCAGGAGACACAACTTGCAAAGGAAGACCGGGCCGGACGTGAGAAAAAGGTTCCCCTGCTGGCCGTCTCCACCAATCTGGTAATGGAGGCCGGCACCGTGCTGGCCAAATTCCACACGGTTCCCCTGAACCTGGGCCTGGAGCTGCCGCTGGGCAAACACTGGAGCGTTTTTGCCGATTATACCTCCACTGTTCCCTGGCGTGCCTATAACAACAACGCCGACTGCTTCCAGCTGATGCAGGGACACCTGGGGGGTCGATGGTATCCTTCCAAGAAACGTCCGCTGGGCGGCTGGTATGTGTACGCACAGGCCGGCGGCGGTTATTATGACTTCGAGAGGGATGGTAAAGGATACCAAGGTGAAGACTTCCTGGCCGCTATTGGCGGTGGCTATAGCATTGCCTTCGGGGAGCACTTCCGGCTGAACCTCGGCGTGGGTATCGGCCCGATCCTCACCCATTACCGCTATTACGAAGGCCGTATGGCCAACCAGCACCTGATGTACCGCTACAGCGGCAACTGGCAGTACTTCGGCGTCACCGACGCCAAGATTTCCATAACCTGGCTCTTCTATAGGAAAAAGAAATGAGAAGACGGATGCTCATATTCCTGATGGCTGCGCTTGCCCTCCTTGGAGGCTGCATGCGCCGGCCGTTGGAATATGGCTCCGCCAGCATCGACCTGCATCTGAACCTGCACCTGAACGTGGTGGTGAACGGCAAGGTGGAGACCCTCCCCGAGCCGGAGATGATGCGCGTGATGTTCTTCGACCCGGACACCTACGAGCTGTACACGGAGAGTTATCTCCCTCCCGGCGGCGGCCGCATTTCCATTCCTCCGGGTCGATACAAGTTCCTGGCCTACAACTTTGACACAGAGGCCACCCTCCTGCGCAACGACCGCAACTACTACTCCATCGAGGCCTATACCAACGAGGTGTCATCGGCCTTGAAATCCAATATGATCAATGCCCTGCGCTACGGAAGATCGGCCACCAAGACCGACGGAACCGATGAAAGCGCGTGGGACCTGGCCCTGAAGGAACTGGCCTCGAATCCGGTCATCTACGAGCCGGACCACCTGTTCGTGGGCCGCGAGGAGGTGGAAATCAAGAACGCGGAAGGCGAGCAGGTGATTGAGGCCGAGGCCGAAACCATCATCGAAACCTGGCAGATTTCCGTCCGCATCAAGAACGGGGAATATATGGCATCGGCCCAAGCCCTCATTACCGGCCAGATTGCCTCCAATTACATCGGTCTTCCCAAGGAGGAGGGCAAAACTGACACCGACGTCACCTTGCTGTTCAATATGACGGCGGGCACCGACGCCGATGACAACGACATCGTGGTGGGCACGTTCAATACCTTCGGCAAGAATCCCTCGACCGAAAGCCGCCTGTGGCTCACCATCCTCATCAAAAACACCTCCGGCGAGACGGTAGAATGGCACCGGGACATCACCGATGAGTTCAAGACCGACGAAGCCACCAAGGAGCAGATTATCGAAATCGAAGAAGAAGTGGAAGTACCGCCGCCCGCCCCTGGAGGAGGAGGTGGTGGTGGCTTCCAGCCCGGTGTAGACGACTGGGACAACGAAGACATCCCCATAGAAATCTAAATTATATGTTAAACCCTTTATAAACAATCAAATTTTATGAAACACTATCAATTGATTCTGGCCGCCGCGCTGGTTGCGCTCGCTGCCTGCAACAAAGGCAAGGTTGAGAACCTCAACACTGCCTCTGACAACGAGATTGGCTTTAATGCCGTGGCTCGCAAGGCCACCAAGGCCAATAACGCCATCGTCACAGATGCCACTTATCCCACCGATAACTCCTTTGGCGTCTGGGCTTTCAACTCACCCGTTGGAAACTGGAGTGAATTCAACTCTTCCAGTGCCTCCAACTTCATGACCGGTATTGAGATTAAACAAACCACCGGTCGCGACACATCCCGTCCCGTAGCATGGAGAAATGCGGACACTTACTACTACTGGCCTTTTACCGGCGCCATTGCTTTCATTGCCTGCCATCCCTTTGAGGTTGTACCGACCGTTAATTTTGGAGGTGCGGCTATCGCCGATTACACAATCAGCAACAGCAACAAGACCACGGACCTGATGTTTGCATATGCCACCGGCAGCCGCGCAGCCAACGCTACTACTCCGGTTAACCTGGTATTCAAACACGCTCTCAGCCAGGTATACTTCACCATTAAAACGAACGATAATTATATCCCCGACAATGTCCAGTTCAAGGTTAAAAGTGTGACCTTCAACAACATTGACCTTTCTGGTGACGTAACTTATAACAAGTCCACCATTTCTTGGAATGACAATGATACCCAGACTGAAGACTGGGTGTACTATGCTTCTGCTGTAGAGGCCACCTACGCCGGTGTTGCTTACGGAAGCGCCCAGGTAATGATTCCCCAGGCTGCAAATATCAAAGCCTCTGCACTTGATCCCGGGGATGCCAACTACGATGCGGACGATGTTGTCCAAACCACGCTCACAATTGAGTATTACATGAAGCAGAACACTACCGAAACTGAAGGAACGCTCGTTATCCCCGCTCCTCAGACCTGGGCAGCCAATGGCAAATACAATTACATCCTCAACTTCAAGCTTAACGAAATTCTCTTTAACCCCTCCGTCAACGACTGGGCCGAACTTACTGTCGTTGAAAAAAACATTTTTGACTAATCTGAAAACAAGTTAAACAAATAAAACCACAACAATTATGAAAAAGTATTTCATCCTTGCAGCCGCCGCAGTCGTAACACTCGCCGCCTGCTCCAAAAACAGCATTGAGACCACTTCTCAGGAGTCTCGTGTGATTAACTTTAACGCCGTTACCGGTATGGCTACCAAGGCAGCCATTACGGATAACTATTTCCCTACTGATGCCGGAAATTTCGGTGTATACGCTTACTATGTCGAGGGTAGCGGAAACTGGACTGATGATTTTGCCAGCAGTACACTCTATATGGGTACCGCTAATGGTTCAGGCGCTGCAGGAGATGCCAATCAAGGTGCTACTGTCGAATACAATTCGACGCTGAAAATATGGAACCCTTCTCAAATCTACTATTGGCCGCTCCAAGGATCCTTGACTTTCTTTGCATATTATCCTACAACTCTGACCACACCCCAGTTCGATCTTTCTGAGAAGCAGTTCAGCATTGGGTCCTACACCATCAGCACTACTGTAGCAGAACAAAAAGAAGTCCTTGTTTCCTCTTTTGCTGAGAATCAGACAAGCAACACGACACAGTATACCTTTGGTGTAGGTGAAGGACAGAATAGCGGTGATAAACGTGGTGTCCAGATTCAGTTTCAACATACCCTTTCTCAAGTTGTATTCACCGCTGCTGCTGATGCCACTGTATTCGGCAGGGGTTATAGTTTCAAAATCAACGACATTACTGTCGGTGCTCGCGGTACTTCCGCAGGCATGTCGGTCGTTCCAGGTGCCACACCTAATTGGACAGACCCTACTACTCTTGCCACGTTTGACATCCTGTCTTCGGATTTTCCGAATTCTAATGTGACTGGCGGTGTTGCTGCCAACTGGCTTGGCAACTCTCAGTCCTCTCAAATTGGATCCGCCCTTCTTGTGATTCCCAACACTAATTTTATAGGTGGAGAAGGCACCGAAGATGATGATTATTTCACTGTGACATACACCCTTTATCGTACTAGTGATGCTCTTAACATGGGTACGAAAACAGTCAAATTGTGGTTCAAAGACAATTCTACTTCCCCTGTCGCCAACTGGGAACCTGGCAAGAAATACACATATCGTCTGACAATTGGTCTTGAGCAGATTTACTTCGCTCCCGAGGTTGGTAACTGGACTGACGCCACCGCCCAGGGTGTCAATGTTCCTGGTAATGGCACCCCTATTAACTAGTAATTTACCATGAAAAAAGCATTTTATCTCCCCATTGCCTTCCTGGCACTCGCGGCGTGCACGCGCAGCGAGGTGGCGCAGGACAAGGCCGAGGCTATCGGCTTCAGGCCGAATGCCCTTAACACCAAAGCATTGATTCTGCCCGGCAGCGACGAGAACGCCGACTTCCCGCAGGATCAGACCTTCAACGTGTTCGCTTTCGCGGACCTGGACGGTCCCAACGCCGACGCGTACAAGACCATTTACAAGACTCCCCTGATGAACGACGTAGAGATTTCCTACCAGAACGGTGACTGGAAAGCCACCACCGGCACCTACATCTGGCCGGCTACCGGTACCGTAGACTTCTACGCTTATCATCCCGGTTCCATTTCCGCTTCCTTCGACAGCACGGCCGTGAAGCTCAACCTCAGTGGCGTCTCCCTGGGCAGCACCGTGGGCAGCCAGATCGACCCGCTGGTAGCCGGTATCGGCAACCAGCTCGCATCGGCCAAACCCAAGCCCAAGGTTCCGCTGGTGTTCAAGCATATCGCCAGCCAGATTGCCGTGACCGCCTACGACGCCACCAAGACCACTTCCCTGCAGGGCAAAATCTTCATCAAAGGCGTCAAATTCCTGAACATGCGCACCAGCGGTGACTACACCGAAGGCACCACCATCGGCGCAGGTGAATGGACCAAAGTGAACGGCATCACCGACTTCACCTCCTTCTCCGGTAAACTGCTGCTGGACGTCACCGAGAGCTATCTCTCCGACGGTGCCTTCAGCAACGCCATCGACAACAGCGCCGCCTTCGTGGTCATTCCCGGCCCCGTGATGACGGAAGCTGCCGATTATCCGCAGACCATCGAGGTGAAGTACGAAATCGGCCCTTATACCATCAATGGTTTCAACTATCCCGCAACGCCTGAACAGACCTTCACCCTGAAGCTCTCCGGCCTCATCGGAGGCAACACCTTCCAGAACGGAAAACGCTATATCTTCCACATTGGCATTTCCCTGGACGGCGCCAACAATGAAATCATGTTCTCGCCCACCGTGGACAGCTGGATTAACGAAGACATCAACGGAATTACCATTGATGCCGTCAATAATGGCCTGATGTAACCGTGACCGGAATCGATTGTTTATATAAGTATTTAGTCTCTTTGGCAGCCCTAATGCTGCTAGCCCTGTCTTCCTGTTCCAAGGGAGACAGGGCCAGGGAGGCTATATCCTTTATGCCGGTTACGAACCAGGCGACAAAGGCCATCATCGATGGAAGCAGCTATCCCACGGACGAAGAGTTTGTGGTAAGTGCATACTATGGCGGTACGGCACCGTATTTCCAAAACCTGCTGGCGACCCATTCCGCCACGGAAAACTATTGGGAAACGGCCACGGTGGAATACTGGCCCCTGGAAGGCTCGCTCACTTTCCAAGCTTACAGCCCGGCCGATGTGAGTGCCGTCAGCGAAGGCGGTGTGAGCATAGCCAGCGACGGCTTTACCATCGCAGACTATACCATCCAGAGTGCGACGCAGATGACCACCGACCTTTGCTTTGCAACGGTTACGGTTGACGATTGCAGCGTACACCCGGCATCCGTTCCCCTTACCTTCAACCATGCACTCTCACAGATTGCCGTCCAGGTAAAAGCAAAGGATTCCGGCACAAGCAGTGATGACTTCAGCCTCTCCCTGACATCGCTTACCATTGGCGGGGTGAATTCGACCGGCAGCTATTCTGACGGAGAATGGGATGTTGACACTCCTTTCACCTATACGCTATGGAACACTCCGGAGACACTTCCCTCCGACTCCTTTATGAACCTGGATCCCTGCGTGTTCCTGCCACAGGTACTTGGCGAAGTGACCCTTACCGTCAGTTACCAGATAAACAACGGGAACGACCAGGATTCCAATACGGTAGTCCTGAATCTCGCCAACTCCGTCACCGAGTGGGAAGCCGCAAAGAAATACACCATCTCCATCACCATCGGCTTTGACGATAATGTGGAACTGACGCTTTCCATTGAGCCTTGGGAGTATCACTCCTATACTTATTCGGGCAGCCTTTCCCCTCATCTGGAATGGAGCGGCAGCCGTCTGCAGGTGGACAAGACCTTGGGCGAGGTGAAGCTGGATAACTACAGCCCGGCGCACGTCGAATTCTCTTTCGGCAGCGGCGACCAATGGATGGCATCCATCGTAGGAGACGGCAACTTTGCCTTCTGCGGTGAAGACGGAACGCCCCTGCAGGACAAAACCTACTATCCGGACGGTTCCGGAGACTTCTATTACAGCTGGAGAACGACCGACTCCGGTACGCTTTCCTATGAGGACGACGGCACGCCCATCCCGGTAGTCCGGCACATCCGCGTGACAGACCTCTCCACCATCCAAAGACACGAAGCCATCCTGCGCTTCTATCTACGCTCCCGCGAGGGAAACTGGCAGCTGATCCGCATGACCACTGTGGCTGAAGGCTGGGGAGTAGATGAAAACGAAGATGTCGTCAACGACATCTATGAATGCAAACTGATTCAAAACGACAAATAATGAAAGTACTACGGCATATCTTCCCGGGTATCCTGCTGCTGACAGCCGGCCTGTTTTCTTATTCCTGCCAAAAAGAGACGGGAACGAGCACCGACGGCGTCACTTTGTCCTTAACGGTCAGCCTGGATTCAGGTGCGCTGACCAAAACGGAAACCCGGCCTGGCGATGACGGACGTAATGAAAACGTGATTGATTGGGTGGACCTGTTCCTGTTCAGCGGGGACGGCGGCGCCGGAACGGAAGTGTTCCGAACGCCCTATAAGTCTCTGGTGCCTGTCCAGGACGCGGAAGACCCTACCCTGTACACGCTTTCCTTATTCCTTTCCAATGCCCGCCTGGACGCATTGTTCGGCACCACGAACGGTGATCCCGGGGTCGGGAATTCAGCCACAGCCAAGATTGTCGTAGTGGGCAACGGCGATGCCGTATCTGATGGCGATTACATGGACTATCCGGATGCACCCGCTTCCATGCAAGCCGTACGGGAGTCTGTTGCCAAAACCAATTTCAACGCCTCCTATGCCGAACACCTGAGCTACCTGATTCTCTGCGGCAGCGGGAACATTACCCTGACACATGACGATAAAATCCATGTTTCGGGCACCATCCCCATGACCCGTTCTTATGCCAAACTGGACATTGCGCTGGAACTTCCTCCCGACGGCCAGCTGGAGATTTCGGGCCGCACCTATCAAGCCGACTTAGACAACATGAAAATTGAACTGCTCAACGTAGTACATCGTGGTTACGTGGGCAGTGATGAGACCCATATCAGAACCTGCACGGCAGATGATTTCCTTTCTACCACCACGCCCCGCGCGCTCACTGCCTCGGGTTCTCCTTTAATTGCAAAACACAACTGTTTCTATACTTATCCCCGCCGGTACTCGGATGCGCCAGGCAAACAGACCCATTACCGCATTTCCATTCCCTGGCGGGCGCTGGATGCACCGGACGGCCCCGTGCATACCGGTTACTATGTTTTCCCCGTGGCCGATGAAGAGGTCGAAGAAGCGCTGCTGGCCAATCACTATTACCACGCGGAGGCCACGGTTCACACCCTGGGATCGCCTAACCAGGCTACCCCCGAGACCCTGGAAGGCACTTGGGAGATACTGAACTGGGAAGCGACGCCCATCTACGGTACTTTCAACGACTATGAGTACCTGATTGCCCACCCAACATGGGTTCCCATGCATGGCCTTACAGCAGGTACCGCATCCTATAAGAGCTCCACGGCACTTACCAGCTGTACCATTACCGAAGTCAAGACCTATGGAGTGAATGAGGCAGGCCTTGAGACGTCACGCGTGATTACCGACCCTACCTATCTGGCCAACTATACCATTTCTCACAACGCCTCAGCCCATACGATTACGCTCCATCACGATTTGGAGCTGGAGGGCGACGACATGTATTATCGGCAGGAAATCACTGTCACGCTCCACAACAACGACGGCCTGGAAGAGGTGATTGTCTTTGAGCAGACCTCCCCCATTGACGTACGGTCTACAGGACACCAAGGCTCTACGGAAAACCTGTTTGTCAATGGTCTGCTCATTGGACAGGGCTCCAAGCTGGGCAGCAGTTCCTATGACGATTATTCTTATATCAGACCCCCTTCCATAATAACGGAATCTACCTCCCTGCGCTATAACCTGCGCTTTACGCTGTCCAGTTTTTCCTCCGATAACAACACCTATATTTATGGTGATCCGAATGTCGCAGAGGCCGAACGAGATTACCGGGAATATATCATTGGAGACGTACGAATAACCCAGAATAAATACACCGTAGAGCAGTTCAATCGGACCGATACAGATGATCAGGGCCATGACACTTACCAATGGAATAAGACGACCCAACTGGATAGGATTTTGATTGCCGACCGCCGCGTTAGCAGTGCCAGCTGGATTGCCCCGGAGTTCATCTGCTGCTCGGGTCTTGCCACCTCATACCCTCAAACCCTGGAAAAACAGGAAATGAGGGCTGCCATGTACCAGGAGTCCGGTTACCCCGCCGGCCGCTGGCGTCTGATGACGGAAGCAGAATTCAAATTCTTGGCAAACCTGCAAATAAAAAGGAAAATTCCCATTTTTTTTGTTAGCCACGCAACTAACGGATACTGGACAGCTCAAGGTAATTGCTATCGGTTTACCAGTGAGACGACTTACGTTAAGGTAACTAACCCCGAATATGAATCCGCCCGCTTTGTGTATGACACCTGGTACTGGGGACCGGAACCGGATCCCGCGTCCCTGACCACTTATAACCCCCAGCCTTGACAAAGATGAAAAAACCTATACTGAAACATATCGGACTCACCCTGCTGTCTGTGCTTCCACTCTGGGGATGCTTCTTCCAAGAGAAGGATACCCGCCCGGAAAGCATGGATATCGTGCGTCTGAAACTGGATATTGAAATCCCGGATTATTCCAAGGTCGATACTAAAACGGACTTCGTGGACGTTCCGTCCTGCAGCCGGCTGTTTGTCATCGTGTTCAACGAGGCCGGCCTGCGCCCCTCCGTGGTGGAAGCCAGTGTATCCGGCCAGGGCTTCACTGTAAACCTTCAGCCATCGGCCCTGCCGCGCACGCTGCATTTCCTGGCGCTCCCCTCCGACTCTCCCCTGATCACCATTCTCAGGGATGACATCAACGGTAAGAGCATTGACGAAGCCACCTTCGCTTCCCGGCTGGCCACCCAGAACGGGGACGCCGCCTGCTGGGCCCGGAAGGTCCTGCCGGCCGGCATATCGTCCTCCACGAATCTCTCCGGCATCAAAATGGTGCGTAATTACGCCAAGGTGTATATCCGCAACAGTACCTCCAATTTCCTCTTGGAAGAATTCCGGGTGTACAACGCGGCCAAGTACGGAATGGCCGTTCCCTTCAACGGGTTGGGCGTAAGCAATACCGGCGGATTCTATCAAACCCTTTTCCCTGACTTCCTTGACGAGGATGGCTACATGCGGGATTACGCCGAGCTGAGCGGCACGCAGGGGTACCGGGGGCACAACCACCCTTCCGGCCAGCTTCGTACACCCAAAACCGACGATGCCAGTACGTACAGCACCTACCTTTTGTCGGACGGCGATGGGACCGATGATGCCTGCGACTACGTCTTCGAAACCCGGTACAATCCCGAGTTGGGCAACAACAACGCCTATATCCTGTTCAGGGGGAAGTATAATGCCCAGGGGAATTTTGCCAGCGCCCCCTCTACCTGGTACAAGGCCGACTTTGTCTACGACCCCCACCCCGAAGCGCCCAGCGAATGGGGCCCCCACAGCCTGGACTACTACGACATCCTGCGCAATTACGCCTATGTCCTTACCATCCAGGGCGTGATTGGGGAAGGGCACCCCACCGCCGAGTATGCCGCCTCGCAGCCGGCCCGTAACAACTTTGACGGTTCTGTTGCCGGCATTGACATTTCCGGTGTGAGTGAGGTAGCATCGGCCATGTATATAAGCCATACGGCCATTGAATTGGCCAGGACCGCGGGAATATCCCATTCTTTCATCGACCTTTACTATCACAATGAATTTCCCAAGGATACGGAGGCCAATATTCCCGGAACGGATGTACTGATTACCGCCGCGGGCCAGAGCATCCTGAACCCTTCTGTGGTAAACAGCGACGGAACGCTCAATTTATCGGCCGATGGGGTGGTCTCCGAGAGTATTGCCTCAACGGACCCTTCGATAGCCGACCTCCATCTCAAGAGCGGCAACTGGTGGCACTTGCGATTGCCGATTACCATCGACGTAAATGGAACAGGGACGCTCCAGCAAACCCTTTCCATCAAGAACAGGGCCGGTCTTACCCGCCATTGCGTGATTTCCATCCGGCCGCACTTCCCGTTTGAAATCGAAGGTTATACGGAGAATCCGGCCATCGTGGCCATGGAGCGTGATGAACCCGCTGGTGGAGATGTCATTCCGGTGAATTTCCGCATTCCGGACGGAATGCCTTCCAACCTGTTCCCGTTGGTGTTCAAGGTGGAATCCTACTCCAACGGAGAAGGCCCCACCGGTGGAACGGATGTTACCCGGCAGATTGTCCAGCCCAACGTTACGGCCATCGACACCTATAAAGCCACTCTGGGAGAGGGGGATTATCAGATCGAAATGCCCGTGGCGGGGAATACTTATACGATTGTCGGCGTCGATGCCAGTGACAACGCCGACCTCACCTATAAGTCTTACCACTACACCCGCACCCTTACCTGGGCCGAATATACCCGGGCCACGGCTGATTCCCGTTCCATGAAATCCTTCCCGATTTTCCTGGAACCCCAGTACAATCCGCGGGATGCGAGTACAGTGAGCTCCCTGGGAACCACCACCATCTGGATGAGGCAGGGCGAGCGGAATGCCACCTACTTCTCCTACAAAGACGATGCAGGTATCTCTACGCGCCGTTACGCCTATGAGATGAGAGTGGTGGAACCCACCCGCATCGTGCTCCCGGCCGGGGATGATACTTATAATGATAAGCCGGTCTATGAGGTGCACGTGGGTTCTCCACGTAACCTTACTGTAGGTGTTGTAAGCAGCAGTACGGGCGATCCTACGCCCAACACGCTCTCGCTTTCCAAGACGGCGAGCCAGATCAGTCTCACTTATACGCCGGGTACCGGTGTGGTTACTGCTAATATTTCGGTCAGTGCCGTTACCGCAGACCCGATTCCTGTCACGGTGGTGGCCGGCAATGCGCAAGACGGTGTGATTACTTACGGCGGCTCTCAGGATCAGTTCTATATCAGGACGCTCAAGGGTAGCCGGACTGTCACGTTCCGGGAGGACAACATCACTGTTCTTAGAAACCAGACCGTTTCCTCCATCTATAACGGCAGTCTGAGGGTCGATGAAGACATGGAGGCCGACTGTAACACGCCCGTTACCGGCAACCTCGTTTACAGCCTGTCGCCCGACAGTGTGGTCAGAAGCAATGACTATGTGGAAATCGTCCAGGACGGTGGCCATTACACGCTCAGAGGCAAGGCCGTTAACGGCGACACCCCTGTGATAGTCTATGCGATTGCCCAAGAGGACGAGAACTACGAGCGTGCCGTTGGCGAAATGTCTGTCCATGTAATCCAAGGCGTGATAACGCAGGATGGTTTCTGGACTGGTGCCACCTCCGGAAATGTTGGTGTGCTCATTCCACTCTCCGGCAATATCGTGTATGATGAGCTCTACAATCCTACGAGCACACCATTTGGCAATGCGAATATCTCTTTCACTACATCAGGTGCCGATGTGGCTACGGTCCATCTGACAAACGGTACATGGACCATCGTACCCCGCAGCACTGGTGTTGCCACGCTCACCATGCATATTTCTGGCACAGATGATAACAATGACGGAGTATTCGGTGGGGAGGGCGATATCTTCCTGGCGACCGATTTCGTTCAGACCTTAACCGTTTCTTCCAGTTGGTGGAAAGTGCTTGACGCTTCTTACGTCGATGGCGGCGTGTATGCCATTTCTGAGAGTACTGATCAATATCTGATGGGGTCACAGACCTCCTCCAGCGGTATCTCAGGAACTTATTACTACATAAGCGGTGCATCTTTCTCTCCTATTAGCTGCAATGGAGGAAGTTATTTTGCGTCCACGACGAACAGCTTTGTCCTGACTTCACACGAGGTTGGTGGCTATACCTTGTTCTCTCTCATGCGGAGAATAAACAATGTAGAAAACTATCTGCTTCCTGCCGGACACACATGGATATTTGAGACAAATAATAATGATTGCTTACGTTTTTATTCCAGCGGCAGCGAACTCACCAGCAGATATTGGTACCTCACTGGAGATAATGATGATGACTCCATTTATCACATGAAGATGTTTACGAGCAATACGATTCAAGAAAAATATGTTAACTACAATAGTAGCAATACCCGTTTTGAAGGAGGATCGGCCAACAATACTGCCTTGCATTACTGGATTGAGTGCGCGTCAATAGACGAAATTGTCTACTATGCGGGCTATGATTCCAGCTATTACCCTGCCGTCACGGCACCGGCCACTAAACCAGCCCACATGACCAAACCCGCCAATCGCCGTCTCCCGGACCACCAGGTTCTGCCGAATTTGTAGTATATTTGCAGTATGAAACATCAGATTCAGATAGCGGGCCTGGAGGACCTGGAGCGGGCGGCGAAGGAGTTCCTTCAGCTGCTGGGGAGCCACACGCTGGTGGCGTTTTATGCGCCGATGGGTGCCGGGAAAACCACTTTTACCACCGCGCTGTGCAAAGTGCTGGGGGTGGAGGAAGACGCCATCTCTTCCCCCACCTTCGCCATTGTGAACGAGTACCGGGGCAAGGGCGGACGGCCCGTTTTCCACTTCGATTTTTACCGGATCGACAACCCGGCGGAAGCTTTGGATATCGGCCTGTACGATTACCTGGATTCCGGGGAGCTGTGCCTGATGGAATGGCCGGAAAACATTGAAGGCCTCCTGCCAGAGGAGACCTTACGCGTTCAGATTTCCGTTCGGCCGGACGGCTCGCGCCTCCTGGCCTGGGAAGACTAAAGTTTATCCTGGATTACCTGCAGGTGCTTCTCGTAATTGTATTTGAGGCGCTGTACGGCCTCATGGAACGTTAAGTTCTCGTCGCCATTGATAATGTTGCCACCATTCTGGGAGCGGTCATCGGCAGGATTCCACATCGCGAAGTTCAGTTTGGCGCTTTCCGTGAGCAGCGCTTCGCATTCGTCCATATAGGCAGGAATGGTCTCCAACTGTGGTAGAAGCTCGTAAAAACGGGCTTTTACCCGCTCCTTGAAGGCCGGATCCTGGAACAGGCGCTCGTACCAGATAGCCTTTCCATTCACCAGTTTTGTTTCGCCTGCCGATGTGTAGAAGGACAGGATGCCCCAGTCAAAGTCCCAGCAGGGGCCGGCCGTGAGCTTTCCTCCACGGTCTTTGTGGAAAAAGACGCTGCCAGGGTTCCCCAGTTCGTGGTTGCACATCACTTCATAGACAATCCATTCGTCAATAAACGAGTCGATGTCCAGGTAGCGGGCATATCCCTTCCCGGAATCTTTAAAATCGTTCCCGTATATAGCGTTGGAGACTTCCTTGATATAATTCTTGATATAGGTCTTCTGCGTCGGGGTAAGGTCCTCGGGATCCGGATACTTCACCGCGAAAGGAATGTTGCGCTCTTTCCATTGGAACTCGTTATCGTAGTGGAAATCCAGTTCCAGCAAATACCCCTCTTCCTTGGAAATATTCACGCGGTCTTTATCGACACGGACCTGTTCTATGAGCAGATAACTGCCCTTGTGCTTGCCGTTGAGCACCAGTTCTACGGGCACGCAGCGCGGGGTCCATGCCAGGGACGTGAACGTAGCTACCTTCATGGAAACCAGGTTGCGCATGAGCGTACGGTCCATGAAATTGGCCAGCAGGACCCACCTTTTGTGACGGGGCATCCCCAGGACGCTCTGCTGCTCGTCAAAAGCGATAAGATAGGGTTTCTTGGGCCAGGTCCAGGTGGTGTTGCCACGGCCGCGGATGCGGCAGGAGGCTTGCGGAAGGGACGGATACTCCTTTGTTCCGTCGATATGGGCATTGGCCTGCACATAGGTGGTCTTGGAGGTGATGTTCACACCGCCCTTCGTGTCCACATACACTACCGGAAGGCCGGTTTTTTGCCAAGGCTCGCTTTTGGCTTCGGAACGGACGATGAAGGAATTGGACGAAACGTAGGATTGTACGCCCGTATCGGAATTTTCCTGGACGATGGTCAAATGGACGATTTCATTGTATTCCGAAGAAACGCCCCGATCGCTGATAGTGGCATTATATCGGCCCTGGACGTCCGTAGCATCCACCCGGGTAACGGAAAAAGCCGAAGGCTGGGAGCCGTCGGGTAGGGTAAGGATGACCTGGGTAAAAACAAAGCCCGGGTCCTTTACCGTAAAGGCAACGGCTGCGCTGCCATTTACGGAAAGGACCAGGCTGCCTTGTTCTACGGATATCGACTTCAGGGTAGGAAGCGGTTTTTCCGGTTCGGAAGGAATGATTTCCTTTTGCGAACAGGATACTACCGCCAACGCAAGCAGTAAGCCGAGAATCCGTTTCATCGTTTAGTCTTTCTGGAATACGCGTACATAGTCGATTTCATACACGGCGGGAAGCTTGGCTTCATCCACCGTTCCACCCATATTTCCGCCCCAGGCCAGATTCAGCTTGAGGTAGAAGGGCGTGTAGAACGGCCAGTGATCGTAGCCTTGTCCGTCGTTGTTAACCGTCAGGTGCGGTTTACCATCGACGTAGAACACCATCTTGTCGGCCATCCACTCGCAGGCATACACGTGGTACTCCGTGGCCGCATTGGACACAGCCTGCACGTGGGTTTTCTGCGTTCCCTTTATGTGATTGAAGGCATTGCAATGGATGCTGGAAGAAGACTTGTTCTTCCCCTGGGTGGAAATGGCATACTCCATGATGTCGATCTCGCCGTCTCCGGGCCAGGTGTTGAAGTTCTGCGGCATCATCCAGAAGGCGGGCCAGCTGCCGGGCGCGTCGGATACTTTAAGACGGGCCTCGAACCAGCCATAGGTCCAGTACTTCTTGGTGTTCATGCGGATGGAATAGACCGTACCGCCAATCTTCTGAGCCACAATCTTCAGGCTGCCGTCGGAGATGTACGCAAGGTCCGTACCGTCCTTAGCCTGTGCCACGTAGTTCTGGAGTTCATTGTTTCCCCAGCCGCCGGCGCCAGTTTCATACCACCATTCGCTGGCAGAAGGAGCACCGTTCTTGGAGAATTCGTCCTGCCATACCAGGTGGTATCCGTCCGGAATATCGATGTCAATCTCTCCCTGTTCCATAGCGGCCTGGGTGAGTTTGACCTTATGACGGGTGGTACCGCACTTGATGGTGATAAAGGTCTCGCGGGGCTGATAGGCGATGTTATCGTCCACCGACACCGTTACGGCTGCGCTCTTCTCGGCGCTGTAGGACGGCTTTACGCTGACCCATTCAACCCCGTCTTCGGCGTAGGCCTGGAAGGCGGCCGAGGCCGTGACATTCAGCGTGAGAACAGAAGCTGAAGCCGCGCAGGAAAGCTCCGCGGGATTCACCGATACGGTTTCCTGGCCCGTGGGGGTAGCCGGCTCTTTCGAGCCGCCGCAGGAACAGGCTGCGGCGGCCAGAATGAGCGTAATGTAAAGAATACGTTTCATGGTTTACTTGTGTTCACGAAGGATGATGTCCTTAATGGTCACTTCGGTACCGGCCGGGCAGCCGCCAAAGTCAAAGACCATCTTCACCGCAGCAGCGTCGATACCGGCCAGGTTGGTCATCTCGAAGGTGAACTCCTCGTAGGCCGCAATGTCGCAACGCTCGGTGAACAGGAAGTTTCCGTCATCACCCGTGTCGGTGAGCTTGAAGGTCACGCCGGGCACATCCTCGCTCAAAGTCACCTTGCACTGGAAATCATAAGCCTTTTCGGCGCTCAGGGCAATGGCGGCGTCAGGGATGATGAAGAACTGAGCCTGCCACTGCATGCTGGTAGCCGATTCATACGTGAAGCTATAAGCGGAACCGTTCTGGGTGATCTCCGGGTTGGGAAGACCGGACCAGCCGTCACCGGTAGCCGTGTACTGGGAGTACGTGTGGGCGGCATCGGCCGCTTTCCACATATTCTCATCGGCATTGTAGTCAAACGGGGCGGAACCAGAAGGGGCGGAACCACCCACGTGCTCCTGCAGGATGATGTCCTTGATAATCACTTCCGTGCCAGCCGGGCAGCCACCGAAGTCGAAAACCATCTTCACGACAGCGGCGTCGATACCGGCCATGTTGGTCATCTCGAAGGTGAACTCCTCATAGGCCGTAATGTCGCAACGCTCGGTGAAGAAGAAGTTGCCGTCGTCGGTGGTGTCGGTGAGCTTGAAGGTCACACCGGGTACATCCTCACTCAAGGTCACCTTGCACTGGAAGTCGTACGACTTGTCAGCCGATACGGCGAAGGCGGTGGCATCGGTAGGAATCACGAAGAACTGGGCCTGCCACTGCATGCTGGTGGCCGATTCATACGTGAAGCTGTAAGCGGAACCGTTCTGGGTAATCTCCGGATTGGGCAGCCCCTCCCAGCCGTCACCGGTAGCGGTGTACTGGGAATAGGTATGACCACCCTCGGCATCTACGGGTTTCCACAGGTTGCTGGCGGCGTTGTAGTCAAAGACCACTTCATCACCACCACCCTGAGGCTCCTGGTGCAGCTGGAAGCAGATATCCTTGATTTCCACCTCGGTGTCGGCCGGGTTGCCGCCAAAGTCGAAGAACAGTGCTATCTTTTCCATGTCGATACCCTGCATATTGGGCATCTTGTACACGAAGGGCTCGTTGGCCGTGAGGTCGTGGCGATCGGCGAAATAGAAGGTGTTGTCGTCGCCTTCCTTGACCAACTTGATGGTGACCCCCGGGATATCCTCGCTGGAAGTGAGCGTGCAGCAGAAGTCGTAGAAGTTCTCGGCCGAAGAGCTCATATCGGTGTGGAAGGCCACCTGGCGCTGCCACTGGCTGTCCGTTGCCTCGGGCATGGTGAGACGATAGACATAGTTCTTGTCATCGGCCTCGAAGCCGGTGTCGGGAAGACCTTCCCAACTACCACCGTGGGCGGTGTAGAAGCTCATGGTGTAGGTCATGCTGCGCCAGAGGTTGGTGGCACCGGTGATGTCGTAATGGGCACCGCTTTCCGGCTCGACGGGCTCCTCAGGCTCATCGGGCAGCACCGTGCCGTCATCGATGGCATGGTCCTTCACGACGATGCGGGAGATGGAAACCTCCGTATCGGCGGCGTTGCCACCAAAGTCGAAGACCATCTTGACACCGTCGGGAGCGTCGATACCAGGCAGGTCGGTGAGGTAGTAAACCGTTTCACCAGCCTCGAATTTCTCGCGCTCGGTGAAGAGGAAGTTATTGTCACTATTCACGTCGGTGAGCTTGAGGGTGAGACCCGGAAGATCATTGTTGGTGTTGATAACCACGGAGAAGTCATAGTTCTTGGAAGCCTCCAGGATAACGGGGTTGGTGGGGTTGATGAAGAACTGGGCCTGCCACTGGTCGGTGGTGGCTTCCGGCAGCGTGAGGATGTACTCGGGGCCGTTCTCTACGGTCTCGGGATCGGCAATCTGACTCCAGCCGGGGGCATACCAGAAGTTGAGGGTATGGTCCTCGTCGGCGGGTTTCCAGAGGTTGCTGTCGGCGTCGTACTTGAAGCCGGTGAACTTCACGGCGCCAGCCTTGCTGGTGAGGATGAACTGCCAGGCGATGGGACCGCCGCCGTTGCCGGTAGGCGTGTACCATACCAGGGTCATGGCGCTGGCATTCATGCTCTGTACATAGAACTTGGTGTCCTTGATGAAGTCGTTGTTGGGGATGTACGGGAACGGCGTTCCGGCGGGCAGGTTCAGGAGCAGGTTGTCACCTTCCACGGAGAAGGAATAAGTGGCCTCCACAGGATCTACGGCAACCTGATAGTCGGCGTCATGACCGGCCTCGCCATAGGGAGCATCCGTCACACCGACATTCACGTACACGGTACCGGATTCACCGGGATCGAATCCGTACGCACCTTCGGTATTGAAGGCAACACGGTTGTCGTACACGCCAAACTCTGCCTTTTCATCGGCCTTGGCAGACCACCATCCGGCAGCATTGCTGATGCTTTCACCGCAGGCCATATGACCCTCGGCGCTGTTGTCGATGCGCCAGACACGGTAGCCTTCCGCACCTCCGGCAATGAACTTAATGTACTTGTCGAAGTTGACGAGCGTATTGTCGATATGGAAGGATTTTTCCACATAGTCGGGAGTAACACCCGCAGCGTTCATGATCTGCATCCGGACTTTATAGTCGCCAGCGTTGGTGAAAATGCGCTGCAGGCCATTCCGGGCATAACGGTCGGTATAATCCTCCGTCTTGCTGTTGTAGAAGAGCCAAATGGGAATGACACCCTTGGCATCTATCGAGAAGGTGACCTGGTTGGTCTCCTGGTCTACAGTGATGACCGGCTCATACACAGAGGCGGTGGCAGGGGCCTGGGCCTCGGAAGGGTGACGAATCTCTTCCTTGGCACAAGCGGCAAAGGCCAGAACTGCAGAGAGTATATATACAAATCTTTTCATAATCAATAGTTATTCTGGGTGAGTTCATACGTCTTGCCCTTGGCCGAGTCGATCTCGCCCTGAGGGATGGGCAGGTACTTCTTGGAAGCCGTCCAGCTATTGGTACGGTAGCCATATTCATCGGGAGTAAGCACGGTGGAAGCCTTAATGCCGTCGGCATCGTTCGTCAGTTCCCAACGAACCAGGTCCCAGTAACGCTTGCCTTCGCCCACGAATTCCAGTTGGCGTTCCTTCTTGATGTTCTCCAGGCTCAGATCCACGGTGGCACCATTCAGGGAACGGCCGTGAACCCTATTCAGCCAGGTGGCGGCATCGCCGCTACCATAACCGCGGACCACCAGCTCGGCGGCGTTCAGCAGGGTTTCGGCAAAGCGATAGATGCGAAGGTTGTTGTTGAAGTTGAGGTCACCGTCGGCCAGCTGACCGGCGTTGTTCTCCTTGTAAGCGATGTACTTCTCCAGGAAGACACCCGTGTCCTGATAGCGGGGGTTGTAACCCACACCGGCACCGGCATACCAGCAGGTAGCGTCACGACGGGCATCGGCCGCATCATACATTTCGTAGGTTTCCATACGAACGGGAGCAAAGCCCCAGCCGTTGTCGTGAACACCATCTCCGCTCCAGCCGTTGGGGCTGATCAGACGAGGCAGTACAGTACCACCGGCTGTGTAAGGCCAGGACCAGCTGCGGGCAGCGTTGTCGTCCTTGTAATTGATGTCGAAGATGGTCTCAACGCCCCACTCGCTCTCTTCCTTGAAGAGCACGCCGTAGTCAGGGATGAGGTCGTAATCGGCAGCAATGATTTCCTTCATATAATCCAGCGCCTTGGGCAGACGCGTGGCATCGTTCTGGTACATAGCCATTTCGGCGTACAGCATATAGGCCATCGCCTTGGAAACGCGGCCCGTATTTTCACCCGTCCATTTCATGGGCAGGGCGTTCAGGGCGATGGCGCCTTCCAGGTCGGCCATGATTTTGCCGTACACTTCGTCAGCCTGGATTTGCTGGGCGGTAAAGTCGCCGGTGAGGTTCACCTCATAATAAGGAATGTTGCCCCAGAATTTCCAGAGGATGTTATAGTAGAAGGCGCGCAGGACACGGGCCTGAGCCTCTACGACCTTGCCTTCTGCTGCATCCAGCTCTTTGGTCCATCCCATATAGGTGATGACATCGTTGCTGCGCTTGATACCGGTGTAGCAATCGGCCCAGATACCGCTCATGCAGTTGGTCGGAAGGGCCTCGAAGTTCATCATCAGGTGCCAGAAGGCGTTGTCGCTCTTATCGGAGCCACCCACCCAAATCTGGTCGGCCATAATGTCGCTCATAATGTTGAGCGGATTGTACTGGTTGTTGCCCCAGTCGAACCACTCCAGCGGATCGTAGGCAGCGATAACGGCCTCTTGCAGATGCTCGGGGGTGGTGAAGTATTCCTCCAGCGGGCTGGCCGTGGGGTGTTCCACGGTGAGGAATTCCTTTCCGCAGGCGGTGAAAAGAATGCCGGCGGCTGTCAGTGCATATAAAATGTTCTTTTTCATATCCTTTCCTCCCGTTTAGAATTTAAGATTCAGACCAACACGGAACGTGCGCGGCTGAGGATATACACCGTAGTCGATACCCAGGGAAGTGCCGCCGGAAGAGATTTCCGGATCGTAACCGTGATACTTGGTGATGGTGGCCAGGTTCTCGGCGCTCACATAGAAACGCAGCATGGAGATGAAGATCTTCTTGGTGAGCTTCTCAGGAAGGGTGTAACCCAGCTGGATGGTCTTCAGACGGCCATAGGAACCGTCATAGACATAGAGGTCGGAGAGCTGCCAGTTGACGGAGTCGCCACGGACATAACGGGGAATGCGGTTGGAGGTGCCTTCACCGGTCCAGCGGTTCAGCATATAGGAAGGCAGGTTGGACTGGGCGATATCCACACGGCGGGTCAGGTCCAGTACATCGTTGCCGGCGGTACCCTGCCACAGCATGTAGAAGTCGATACCCTTCCAGTTGGCGCTGAAGTTGATACCCCAGGTCCAGTCAGGCGTACCGTTACCGATGTCGGTACGGTCGTTATCGTCAAAGACACCGTCGCCATTCACATCCACGAAACGGACGTCACCGGGAACGGCGTTCGGCATAATCTTGTCGCCATCCTTATTCACATAAGCGTCGATTTCGGCCTGGTTCTGGAAGATACCGTCCGTCTTGTAACCATAGAAGAAGACGAAAGGCTTGCCGTTTTCAGCGCGGGAGATGGAACCGGCACCCTGGAAGGAGCCATAGTTCTGGAAGCCGCTGTCGTTACCCAGGTTGATAAGGGTGTTCTTGAGGTAGGTGGCATTGCCGCCCAGACGGAAGTTGGCGTCGCCTGCGTGAAATTTCCAGCTGGCTTCGAATTCCACACCGGTGTTGTCCATCACACCTACGTTGCCAATGGGCTTGTCTTCACCTACATAGGCGTTGATCGGGGTTTCCATCAGCATGCCGTTGGTGCGCTTCTTATACCAGTCCACGGAGAAGGTGACGGCATTCTGCAGGAAGCCCAAATCCAAACCGACGTTGGTCTGGGTGGACTCTTCCCAACGGAGGTCGGGGTTGGCCAGGCCGCCGGACTTAACGCCCTGAGCTACGCTCTCGGAGGTTCCCAGGATGTAGTTGCGGTCCTTGGCGGTCATCACGGTGTAGCGGAAGTCACCGATGTTTTCGTTACCGTTCTTACCCCAGGAGAAACGCAGCTTGGCGTTGGACAGCCAGGTGGGAACGGGGATATAAGGTTCCTTGTGGATATTCCAACCCAGGGAGAAGGAAGGGAATACGCCCCACTTGTTGTTGGAACCGAAGCGGGAAGAACCGTCACGACGTACAGTTACCTGGGCCATATAGCGCTCGTTGTAGTTGTAGTCGGCACGGGCGAAGTAGGAGGCCAGGCGGTGCTCGGTATAATCGGCACCATACACGCTCATACGGCCGTCTTCCTGAAGGCCGGTGGCATTGTCGATATAAGGCTTGTTATAGTTCTCGGAGCCCAGGTCCAGGCGGGAACCGCCCAGCTGCTTGCCACGGGAACGGAAAGCACTCTGTCCCAACAGGACGGAGAAGCTGTGCTTGCCCAGGGTCTTGTTGTAGGACAGCACATTTTCCAGCTGCCAGCTGAAGCTCTGTGCAGAGTATGCGTTGGCATTGGAGTTTTCGGCCTTGTTGTTGCCGGACAGGTAGAACAGCGGAGTGTAACCCTCGTTGCCCCAGAAGCCCATGTCGAAGCCGATGGAGCTCTTGAATTTGAGGTTGTCCCAAATCTGGAGTTCTGCGGAGAAACCGGCCGTGAACTTATGGGTCCAGTTCTGGTTGGCAGGCAGGTTCAGGCTGGCAATCGGGTTCACCATTTCGTTGTAGTCCATACCGGGGATCATAAAGGTACCCTTGTCGTCGGCTACCAGCGTCTGACCGGCATAGATTACGTTGTATTCGGCCAGCTGCTCATCGGTGGCATACACGCCCAGGATAGGGCTCAGGGCCAGGGCCGATCCCAGCGGGGAACCCCACTGAGAGTTCTCGTCGATGCCTCTGGAATGAATGTTGGCATAGGAGAGCTGGGAGGTAAGGTTCATGTTGTTGAGCCAGTTGCGCTCATCCTTCTTGTCGAAGAGGGTGTAGGTGGTGTTGGAACGCACCGTGAGACGGTCGTAGTTGGAACGGCCGTATTGTCCACCCACAATACCTTCCTGCTTCACATAACCCAGGGACAGGTAGTAGTTCACCTTATCGGTAGCTCCACTCACGGAAACCTCGTGGTTCTGGGAAGGGGCGTTGTAGTTGAACACCTGCTTCTGCCAGTTGGTACCCTCTCCATAGGACCAGGGATCGGCATAAACGGGATTCATACCGGCGTTGATGCGGCCTTCATTGTTCATGAGGGCATATTCGCTGGCATTCAGGACGTCACGCTCGCGCCAAGGGCTGGACCAGCCGTAGGAGAAATCGTACGTGACACGCGTGGAGCCTTTAGCGCCCTTCTTGGTGGTAACCAGGATAACGCCGTTCGCAGCACGGGCACCGTAAACAGCACCGGCGGCAGCATCCTTGAGCACTTCGATGGACTCGATATCCTGAGGGTTCAGGTAGTCGATACCATCGATGCCCATGGGCATACCGTCCACGATGTATAACGGGTTGGAGTCATTGATGGTGCCGATACCGCGGATACGGATACGGGAAGAGGCGCCAGGCTGACCGGACGAAGAGGTGACCTGCACACCGGCGGTAAGGCCCTTGAGGGCGTTATCCACGCGGGTGGGAGCGGTCACTCCCAGGGCTTCGGCGTCTACCTTGGCGATAGAGGCCGTCACCACGGACTTTTTCTGGACACCGTAACCGATGACCACCGTTTCCTCGAGCATCTGGGTGTCGTCCGGAAGGACTACCTCCATGTTCTGCTCGCCGTTGTTGACAATCACCTGCGTTGCATAGCCGATGCAGGAAACTTCAATGGATGCCCCACGCGGCGTGGAAAGGACGAAGTCTCCGTCCACCCCCGTCATGGAACCATTGTTGGTTCCCTGCTGTACGACAAACGCTCCGGTGATAGGTTCGCCGGCGCTGTCCTTCACGACACCCTTGAGGGTGACGTTCTGGGCCACTGCCGACAAAGCCAATCCTAATGTAAGGATCAGAGTTGCGATTTTTTTCATACGCTTTTGTACGTTGGTTATTATTATTTGGTTGGTTAATGGATTGCAAATGGAACGGGGGTACCGCTGGCGCTGTCGCCGGCTACCCACAGCTGGAAGTCACCGGGTTCCACCTTCTTCTTTCCGTCCAGACCGTAGAAGGCAAGCTCCTTCACGGGGATTTTCACGGAAAGGGTGCGGCTCTCGCCGGCCTTCAGGCTCACCCGCTCGAAAGCCTTGAGCTCTTTCACCGGACGGGCGATGGAACCCACCAGGTCGCGGACATACACCTGAGCCACCTCAGTACCGTCATACGCGCCGGTATTGGTGAGGATGAAGTTGACGGTGATGGTGTCATCGACCTTGTAGGTATCCTTATCCAGGCCGATGGCGGAATAGGCGAAGCTGGTGTAGCTGAGACCGTAACCGAAGGGGAAGAGCGGATAGGCGCCGTAGTCCAGATAATAGGACGTATTCCCGAGGGATGTCTGTCCGGCCTCCGGCTGGATGGCATCCAGCAGCAGTTCGCCGCTGTAGGGACGGCCGGTCATGTTGTGATTGTAGTACATTGGGGCCTGGCCCACGGTACGAAGGAAGGTGACCGGCGTTTTTCCGGAGGGGTTCACATCGCCCCAAAGGAGGTTCACCAGCGCAGGGCCGCCCATCGTGCCCGGATGGAAGCTGTACAGCAGGGCATCCGCGTTGGGCAGGTCACGCTCGATGGTAAGCGGGCGTCCGGCCATCACCACGGCCACTACAGGTTTGCCCGTAGCTTTCAGGGCCGATAGGAGTTCGCTCTGGGAGCCCTTGAGGTTGAGATCGGCCAGGGAATGGGCCTCACCGGAAAGGATGGCTTCCTCACCCAGGAAGGCAAGGACTACGTCTGCACGGCGGGCGGCAGCGACGACATCGTCAAAGCGGTCCCGGTAATCGCGGCTGTAGCGCAGGCCGGGAACGAATTCCACCTGACCGGGGAAACGCTCCTGGAGGGCTTTCAGCGGAGTGACCGTATGGGCTTTTTCGCCGTCGAAGGCCCAAGTGCCCAACTGGTCGTGCGGGGCATCGGCCAGAGGACCGGTGACCAGGATCCGGCGGCTGCCCTTGAGGGGAAGCACACCGTTGTTCTTAAGGAGAATGGCCGCCTCTTCGGCCGTCTTTTGGGCCGATGCCAGATGCTCCGGAGCATACTGGACGGGTTTGGAGGCCTCTACGTCAATATAAGGGTTCTCGAACAGGCCCAGCTTGATTTTGACGCGAAGGATGTTGCGAACGGCATTGTCGATGGTCTTTTCCTTTACGGCGCCACTCTTCACCAGTTCTTCCAGGTGGGAAATGAAACCCATCGTCATCATGTCCATATCCACGCCGGCGTTCACGGCCTTTTCGGCCACGTCCTTGCGGTCTGCACCAAAACCGTGGTTGATCATTTCGCCCATGGAATTCCAGTCGGTGACCACCAGGCCGTCGAAGCCCCATTCGTTGCGGAGGATGTCCTTTAATATATAGGTATTGCCCGTGGAAGGCACACCGTCATTGTCGTTGAAGGAGGTCATCAGCGTCATGGCACCGGCCTGGACACCGGCCTCAAAGGGAGGGAGATAGACATTCCTGAGCAGGTGTTCCGGAATAAGGGTGCTGTTGTAGTCGCGTCCGCCTTCCGCAGCGCCGTAGCCAACAAAGTGCTTGATGCAGGCGGCCATGGAAGTGGAATCGGCCGTTCTGCCCTGATAACCGTAAATCATGGCCTCTGCCATGCAGGCGTCCAGGTACGGATCCTCGCCGCTGCCTTCTGCCATGCGGCCCCAGCGGGGGTCACGGGCGATGTCCAGCATCGGGGAGAAGGTCCAGCGGATACCCTGCGCGGTGGCCTCAAGTGCGGCTACGCGCGCGCCTTCCTCTACTAATGCAGGGTCGAAGGTAGCGGCCAGGCCCAAGGGAATGGGATACACCGTGTGGAAGCCGTGAATCACGTCACGGGCTACCAGCAGCGGAATACCCAAGCGGGATTCCGTAACGGCGATACGCTGGAATTCGTTGATTTTTACGGGGTCCACTTCGTTCAGGATGGATCCGATCTGGCCCTTTCGCAGGGCTTCGGCATAATTAGCCACATCTCCTCCTGCAGAGACTTGATTCATCTGGCCAATTTTCTCGGCCAGGGTCATTTTTGCGAGCAGCTGGTCAATCTGCTTTTCCGTAACGTCCTGGGAGGAGCAGGAGAGCAACAGCCCCGCAGCAAATGCGACTAAGAGAGTGCGAAAAGAATGCATTCGGTTTGGTTATTGGTTCGATGCAAAATTAGAGGGGAAAAACGAACAGCGCGCCAATAAGAAAATTAAAGTAGTAAAATAAAAATCGCAAAAGTCTGATTTTTAGACAATTGCGATTTTTAAGTACCTTTGAAAAAGTAGTAAATCAGGAGCTTATTTTTCCTGCTTCCCAATCATTTTTACCCGGTCTTCGAAGGTTTCCCGGGGGCCGAGCGACGCATTTTTCACGCTTACTTTGTAATTGTAGATAGTACTGGCAGAGTAGTCCAGCATGGCGGCAATCTTCTTGCTGTCATCCACTCCCAGGCGAATGAGGGCGAATACGCGGAGCTCCGTGGTAAGGCGGCCTTCCGGCGGCGTAATACGGGCTTCCTCCTTGAGCAAGGCATTGAATTGCTCCACAAAATCCGGATACATGGCCAGGAAAGTACGGTCAAAGCTCTCGTAGAATTCTTCTCGGGCCTTTTCCGAACGGCCGGTGATGGACAATTCCTTGAGAAGGGCATCCGCCTTTCCCTGTTTAAGCAGGTTGCGGTAACGGTTATCCTCGGACCGGATGAGGGAAATCTGGTTGGCAAGGCCCTCCAGGAAGGTAACTATCTGGCGTTCCTTCACTTTATCGGCCCGGGAGATTTGCCGGTTCAGGTCGTTGAGGCTTACGTTGGCGCTGGCCAATTGAATGTTGGCCTCCTCTAATGCCTGCTGCGTGCGGGCCAGTTTCTTGGAACGGACAATGGCAAAACGGGACAAAAGCGACAAGGCAAGTACCAGAACAGCCATGATGCCCAGAGCAATATACATCAGCCTGCGGTTATTAGCCTGCCGCTGGGAATAAGCGTCCTCCACCTCAATCAGGAAGCGGGAAATTTGCCAGGGACGCAGTTTGGCATTATAAAACAGAGCGTCTTCCTGCGCGATACGCAAATAGCGGAAGGAACGGTTCACATCGACCGGAAGGAGACTCTGCGCCACCATCGTCAGGGAGGCGTAGTCCTTCACGGCGCAGAGAATATCGCTCTTGGCGCTTTCCACCAGCCACTTCATGCGGTCGGCGGGGCGACCGCTGAACCCGGCAATCTCCGAGCAGAAAAAGGCGTGAATGGCATACATGTGCTCGTCCGGGCGCCTGCCGGAAAGTAAAATATGGGCCACGCTGTCTGCCGCGGGCCAGTTTTGCTCGTCAATGAGCCGGTCCCGCAGGAGCACCCGCCGGCGCTCGCTGTTCTCGGGCAGGAGCGGCATCAGCTGTTTACGGTACGAGGCGGCGGAAGGGATGGACAGGCGTTCCACCATACCGGAATTGCCTGCCAGGTCGTGACTGAAATCGTACAGTACCCACAAATACTCTGGCAGCAAGGCCTTGGACAAGCGCGTGCTGTCCAGCTGGCCATATAATAAGGTATAGGCCTCCATGTAACTGCCCGCCTTTTCGTACAGGTGCCCAAGAGCAATGGAGGCTTCATCGTAGCGCTCCTTGTTGGCACCGGCCAGTTGTTGGCAGTGTTTCAGATAGACCTGCGTGGAGTCAAAACTGAAGGCGAAGTACTCTTGGGCCACGGTAAATTCCAGGTTATAGCGCAGGGTGGGATCGTCAATGTCCCGTGCCAGCTTGGAAAGGGCCGCCAGCTGGTTTTGCTTTTGGGCAACGTACAAATCCCTGGTCTCCAGGTAGTTGTCAAGCCCTGCCAGTAAGTTCTCCGTTTGCCGGTCAACGCCCATCCGGACGCAGGAAAGCGCCAGGCTCGCAGTAAGCAGTATGAGCAGCGACCTACTCCGCATAACTTCTGAGCACCCGTTCAATTTCCTCCTCCCGGCCGGCCGGAATTACCGGGGACAGGAAGGAGAGCATTTGCAGCGTCCGGGCTTCCGCTTCGGGAACGCCACGGGAGCGCATGTAGAAGAGTTCGTCGGCGTTGAGCTGCCCCACAGTGGCACCGTGGGAGCATTTGACGTCATCGGCATAGATTTCCAACTGCGGACGGGTGTCCACTTTGGCCGTTTCCGTGAGCACGATGTTGTGGTTCTCCTGGTAGGCCTCCGTCTGCTGGGCGTCCGGGGCGACGACGATGGTGCCGCCAAAGTTCACCTGTGCCTCCCCACTGGCGATACCATTGATCAGCTGGGTACTGCGGCATCCGGGCGCGCGGTGATGCATCAGAATGCGGAAATTCACCTTTTCATCGGCCTTGCAAAGGTACAGAGCCTTGATATGCGCCTCCGCTCCAGGACCGACCAGGTCGATTTTTATGTCGATGTCCCTGCTCTCCCCGGGCAGCACCACGTACTCCAGGTTCAAGACCTCACCGGCTTTCACCCGATGATGGGACACGCTCGCTTCGCTCGGTGTGACATTGTCATTCCGAGGCCGAAGGCCGAGAGAATCTCCTGCCTTGAACGGATCGATATACTTCCCGTGTCCCATGGCTAAAACTGGTCAAATCCTTGAGCTTCAATGGCGTCGATGAGCTCCCGTCCGCCGGTTTTCACAATCTGGCCGGCCTTGAGCACGTGCACCACGTCCGGCTGCACGTATTCCAGCAGCTTATGGTAGTGCGTGATGATGATGGCGCTCTTCTCGGGGCTGCGGAGCGTGTTCACGCCATCGGCCACAATCTTAAGGGCGTCCACGTCCAGGCCGCTGTCGGTCTCGTCCAGGATGGACAGGTCCGGCTCCAGCAGGGCCATCTGGAAAATCTCGTTGCGCTTTTTCTCGCCGCCGGAGAAGCCGACGTTCACCTCACGCTTGGCGAACTCCGGTTTCATCTGCACCAGGGCCATCTTTTGCTTCATGAGCTTGAGGAAATCGGCGGCCTTGAGCTCCGGCAATCCCTGCGCCTTGCGCTTAGCGTTCACCGCCGCCTTCATGAAGGCCGTAATGGTGACACCGGGAATCTCTATCGGGTACTGGAAACTCAGGAAAAGGCCCGCCCAGGCACGCTCCTCGGGCGTTTTGGCCAAGAGGTCCTCCCCTTTGTACAGGATGCTGCCCTCCGTGACTTCGTAGTCCGGACGGCCGGTAAGCACGGCGCTGAGCGTGCTCTTCCCCGCCCCGTTGGGTCCCATCACGGCATGTACTTCGCCGGGGCCGATGTGAAGGTTGATTCCCTTCAGGATTTCTTTGTCGCCAATCTTGGCATGGAGATTTATAATGTCCAGCATAGCCTGGTATGTAACTAGTTGTTTATCATTATCTTATGTTATCGAACCCCATTAATTATTCCAGGGTTCGTTTACTTATCTTTCTTATTATCAGCACTTTGCGTACCATGCATCAGGTGGTCCCATGACACCAGGGACCAAATGCCGTTAATGAGGTACAGGGCGCTCACGATGGACATGAGCACATTGCCCACGCTCAGGTGCAGGATGATTTGCGTAATGTTCACCAGCAGCCAGGCAATCCAGCAGTCCCACTTTTTAAGGGCGCTGAGCAGCTGGGCCATGAGGATGAGCACCGTAACACAGGAATCCAGGTACGGATGCGGGTCCTCCGGGAACAGACGGTCCAGCGACCAGCCCCACAGGCCGGCGATGATGAACACTCCCGCCACGCAGTAAACGCGCCACATCCAAGTTAACGAACTCACATTCAGGGTTTTGCCATCACTGGATTCCTCCGGCTTGGGATGCGTCCAACGGTAATGCCCCAGCATGTTGATGACCAGCGAAATGGGCTGCAGCAGCAAGTTGGCGTACAGGTTCCGGTGCATGAAAAGCAGGAACAGCGCCGCCGTGTACAGGTAGCCCACCCAGAAGTTGTACTTGGAATTGCGTCCCGCAAGGAACACGCAGGTGAGCCCCAGGACCGAACAAATAAGGTCGATGAGGAGCACCGGGCGCCCGGCCAATTCGAATATGATGGTGTCTAACATGAGATACACTCGCTTCGCTCGGTATGACAGGGAAACATTAACTATCCTACACTGCCTTCAAGGGATACTTGGAGCAGTTTTTGCGCCTCCACAGCAAATTCCATGGGCAGGCGGCTCAGCACTTCACGGGCATAGCCGTTCACAATCAGGCCCACCGCCTCTTCCGGGCCGATACCCCGCTGATTGCAGTAAAACAACTGATCCTCAGATATTTTGGAAGTGGTTGCCTCGTGCTCCACCGTAGCCGTGGGGTTCTGCGACTGGATCAGCGGGAAGGTATGGGCGCCGCATCGCGAGCCGATGAGCAGGCTGTCGCACTGCGAATAATTGCGCGCGTTCCTGGCATTTTTGCCCATGCGCACCAAGCCACGGTAACTGTTCTGGCTCACCCCTGCCGATATGCCTTTGGACACGATCCGGCTCTTGGTCCCCTGCCCCAGATGAATCATCTTGGTGCCGGTATCGGCCTGCTGGTGGTTGTTGGTAACGGCCACCGAATAAAATTCAGAGGAGGAAAAATCGCCCTTTAAGATGGTCGATGGATATTTCCAGGTGATGGCGCTGCCGGTTTCCACCTGGGTCCAGCTCAGGTGCGAGCCGCTGCCTTTGCAGATGCCGCGCTTGGTCACCAGGTTCAGGATGCCGCCCTTGCCGTCTGCATCGCCGGGGTACCAGTTCTGGACGGTGGAGTATTTGACATCGGCATCTTTTTCCACGATAATTTCCACCACGGCGGCGTGAAGCTGCTGCTCGTCGCGCATGGGGGCCGTGCAGCCTTCCATGTAACTGACGTAGGAGCCTTCATCGGCAACGATGAGCGTGCGCTCGAACTGGCCGGTGCCGCGGGCGTTGATACGGAAGTAGCTACTGAGCTCCATGGGGCAGCGGACGCCTTTGGGTATGTAGCAGAAGGAGCCGTCGGAGAAAACGGCGCTGTTCAGGGCCGCGAAAAAGTTGTCGGAGGCGGGCACTACGCTGGCCAGGTACTTACGCACCAGGTCCGGATGCTCTTTCACAGCCTCCGAGAAAGAGCAGAAAATAATGCCCTTTTCCGCGAGGGTTTTGCGGAAAGTGGTGGTAACGGACACGGAGTCGAAGACGGCATCTACCGCCACAACACCCGCCAGAACGTCCCGCTCCTTGAGGGGAATGCCCAGTTTGTCAAAAGTCTCCGCCAGTTTAGGGTCGATTTCCTTGGGACGATCCTTGTCCTTCTTGGGTGCGGCAAAGTAGATAATGTCCTGAAAATCAATCTCCGGCATATCCAGATGCGCCCAATCTGGCTGCGGCATGGCCTGCCACTTGCGGAAGGCGTCCAGCCGGAATTCCAGCAGCCATTCGGGCTCCTCTTTCCGGGCCGATATCATGCGCACGATATCCTCGTTCAACCCCTTGGGAATGAACTCCTGCTCCACGTCGGTCACAAAGCCTTCCTTGTACTCCCCGGAGGTAAACTGCTGTATGATATCTTCTGCCATAGGGATGCAAAGATACGATTTTTGCCCGACTTAACCTAAAGCGCCAGGTCCACCAGGACGATGGCCGCCATGGCCTCTACAATCACGGGAGTGCGCAGGGCGAAACAGACGTCGTGACGCCCCGGAATGCCGGCCTTGGCGATGCTGGCGGTGGGTTTGAAGGCCACGCGGAACACCAGCGGATTGCCATTGGTGATGCCGCCGTTCACGCCGCCGGCGTGGTTGGTGACGGGCGGCTGCGGGCGCTTATGACGGCCACAGCAGTGGTGCCCTTCCCCTTCTTCATGGTGGCATTCTCCCTCTTCATGATGGCAACCGCCTTCCCCATGGCAGCATTCGTGTGATTCATCCTCGTGCTCCCCATGGCAGTGGCACTCATGCCCCTCCTCGTGCTCCCCATGGCAGTGGCACTCATGCCCCTCCTCATGCTCCCCATGGCAGCAATGATGCTCCGGGAACGGATCGTTGTGCTCCGACCCGTGCATGGCAGCTGCAGCAAAACCATCGCCAAACTCAATGCCCCGCACGCCGGGAATGGCAAAGATGGCATGGGAAATCTGGCTCTCGACACTGTTCCAGAAGGGTTCTCCAAGGCCGATAGGAACGTTCTCTACCGTGCACTCCACAATTCCGCCCAGGGAATCGCCATCGGCCTGTGCAGCACGAAGCGCCTCCGGCCAGCGGTCCGCCTCCTTGATGCCTCCCACCTCGGTAAGCGCAGCATGGAAGCTGGCAAAATAGAGCATCTTTTTGGCTACGACGCCAGCTGCGACGATGCCCAGCGTGAGCCGGCCGCTGAAATGGCCGCCGCCGCGGGGGTCGTTGAAACCGCCGAACTTGAGGTTGGCCGTGAAGTCGGCATGGCCTGGACGGGGATGTTTGCGGAACTGCTCGTAGTCCTCGCTGCGGGTGTTCTCGTTGCGGAAAAGAATGGTGAGCGGAGCACCCGTCGTATGGCCCTCGTACACGCCGGAAACAATTTCCGGGAGGTCGGACTCCACACGCGGCGTGGTTCCCAGCGCCCCGGCCTTTCGGCGGAGAAGGTCCTGAGTGAAATCTTCCTCACTGAGCGGAATGCCGGGCAGGACGCCGTCCAAGGTTACGCCGATGCGCTCCCCGTGGGATTCGCCAAAAATGCTTACGCGAAATTTATTGCCAAAGGTATTCATAGTTCGTTATTTTTGAGATACACTCGCTTCGCTCGGTATGACAAGAGAACCACTCGGTATGACAAGAGTATCAAATAAACAATTGAAATTGGGGAAAGATTTGGCGACGCAGGCGGTGTCGTCGATGACCACAGGAGCGTCCGCGCCCAGGGCCGCAACCTTCAGGGCCATCACCATGCGGTGGTCGGAGAAGGAAGGATAGTTACCCCCCTTCAGAAGGCGCCCTGTGGCCATGCGTTGGGTGAGAGAAATGCCGGAAACCACCATTTCGTCGTCGTTTACAGCCACCTCCACACCCATCTGTTTCAGGGTTTGTTCTATAGCGGAGGCACGGTCCGTCTCTTTATGACGCAGGCGTTCCACGCCAAACAGGTGACTTTCTCCCGGGCAGAAGGCGGCCAATACTGCCACCATCGGGAACAAATCCGGGCAGTTGTTCAGATCGGCCCGGAAAGGACTTAACGGAGCGCGCCTCACATGGATGGGACCATCTTCCCCATCCAGCTGCGACATGCTGGCGCCGGCTTCCGTGAGAATATCCATGATGGAAATATCGGCCTGCAGGGAACGCGTATCCAATCCCGTTACCTCCACGTCGCCAAAGATGGCACCGGCAACCAGGAAGGGTGCGGCACCGGACCAATCGGCCTCGATGGCGAAATCCGCCGCCCGATAGCGCTGACCGCCGCGAATGCGGAAATTCACGCCCGTGCAGAGGCTCCAGTCCTGCGTTTCCAGGAAGGCATCGTCACCCTCCATTTCCGAACCGATTTTTATGCCGAACTTCTTGAGGACGTCCACCGTAATAAAGAGGTACGGGATGCTCCGCGGCTCATGGACATAGAGGACCGATTTTTCCTGCAAGAGCGGCAGGGCTGCCAGCAGGCCGCTCACCAGTTGGGAGCCGCCTTTTCCGGACACATCGGCCCGGCCGGGAAGGAGCGGACCCGCCACTTTGAGCGGCAGATAGCAGTCCGTTTTGCGGGAGGCATTGCTCTCCGGGTACAGGCGTACGCCATAAGCAGCCATGATGTCATGGGCATCCGTCAACGGGCGCGAGAGGAGCGTTTTTTCTCCCGTGACCCGCACCGGTTCTGTCGATAGCACCGACAGCAGCGGAATCATCAGTCGTGTGAGGAAGCCGGACTCTCCGGTATGGAGTTCCGGAAGATGCAAACCGCCTTCCCCGGCGCCAATTCCCTCGATAATCAGCTGTGAACCATTCACTTGCACCTTTGCGCCAAGCGCCTGGGCCACGCGTAACGCGCTTTCGTTATCGCCACAGGGAGAATAGCCGCTCAGGTGCGAGGTTCCTTCCGCCAGCGCCGCCGCAATGATGGCCCGCTGGGCAAAGCTCTTGGACGACGGCATGGGCAGCAGCTCCGCTTTCACAAAGCGAAAATCCCCATACACGGCCTTCCGCATCTCTTCCAGGGTCCATTGACCCTCGGCGGTGGCGTCGCCTTCGCTCAAACAAGCGTAAGTGAACGGTGCACCGCGTTTCAGCGCTTCCAGGCGGGAAGCCCGTCCTTTTTCACCCATGCAAAAGGCAACCAACGTGCCTGGCGCAGAGGCCTCATATAATTGCGCCACAACGGCATTATCGGCCTCAGAAGTAGCTGTAGTGACGATTTTCACCACCTCTCCACCAAACTGACGCGCACGTTCCACCAGGGATTGCAACACCGGCAGCGGAGGCGTTCCCTCAAAATTATGGTACGAGCGGATGAGCACGGTGCCCCACTCGCGGCAAGCCTCGCGGATGCGTCGTCCCACGGAGGCAGGGGCTTCCATCTCCAGGTCCGCGTACTTGGCGCCGGCCTGAATGGCCCGCTCCAGCAGCGCAGGGGCCTGGGGCTCTTCCTGAAGCCGGCAGGTGGCGATAAGCGGCACATCGGACTCCGAGAACAACTGGTCGATCTCCTCTTCCTCCAGGGCGCAGCGGTCCAGGCGGATTTCCGCCATTTCCAGCCCCGGCAACAAGTCCAGGATTTCCGAGAGTTCCTTATTTTGTATGGAGGTAGCAATCATAGGGTAATTCTTGCAAAATAACGTCTCCGGGGGCACGCAGGAGCACAAATTTCACCTTTTCGCCAGTAACGGCCTTCTTGTCTTTGCGCAGCGCTTCCAGCAGGTCTTCCACCGGATAAGGGCTTTCCACCGGCAGGCCCAGGAGACTGAAATCGGCCTTCAATTGGGTCGATAAACCCTTCTGCGCCACGCCCAGCCGCTCCGACAGTTCCGCCGCCAGGATGATGCCCATGGCAACGGCCTCCCCGTGGTTGATATCGTCCCCATGTACCCGTGCCTCATGCTCAATGGCGTGCCCGAAGGTGTGTCCCAGGTTCAGTTTGGCACGAACGCCGTGCTCCTCGGGGTCCTCGGTCACGATTTGGGACTTGATGGCCGCCGCCTTCCGCACCGCATCCTCAAAATTGGCCCTTTTTAAGGACGACAAGTCCATTCCCCTCCTCTCGTCCTCAAAATCGGTTTTTTTTAAGGACGAGATGCCCATTTTGCCCCTCTCGTCCTCGTTTTGGCCCATTTTTAAGGACGAGACGATTGCGGCATAGGCCGGGCCGTCGGCAAGAAGGAAAGTCTTGAGCAGTTCCGCCAGGCCGCAGCGGAACTCGCGCGGGGGCAGCGTCTGCAGGAACGACGCCTCCAGCACCGTGAATTCCGGCATCCGGAAAGCGCCCAGCATGTTTTTGTAGCCGTCCAGATTAACGCCCGTTTTTCCGCCGATGGCCGCGTCCACCTGCGCCAGGAGCGTCGTGGGCACGTTTGCATAGCGGATACCGCGCTTGTAGATGGCGGCCGTAAAGCCCACCAGATCCGTGGTGATGCCGCCGCCTACGGCCAGCAGAAGGGCGCCGCGGGAGGCATCGGCCTGTAAAAGCCAACGCTCCAACATTTGCACCGTCTGCAGGGTTTTCCCCTCTTCCGAGGTCTCCAGCAGCATGGATGCGCGTACCGGAAGGACCTCCAGCAACTGCGAGGCCACCCATTCTACGTTTCCGTCATATACCATGAACAGTTCCGGCTCCGCTTGCAGGCGGGCCAGGGCATCGGTCAGGGAAAGGAGGACGGGTGCGTTCATTGCAGCATGCTTTCCAGGAAGGCGGCACGCTCGCGGTCCCAAAGCGGCTCCTGCCACATAGCATGGCCGCAGGTGGGCACGCAAAGGAAGCGTTTGTCGCTGGTTCCCAGGTTGTTATAAATGGCGAAATTGGTATGCGGCGGGCAGGTAGGATCCTGCAGGCCGAAGCTCATATATACCGGGCACTTCACCTTGGGGGCGAAGTTCTTGATGTCGAAATAGCGCAGCATGGCAAAAAGCTGCTCATGCGGGATGCCCTGCCCGTCGGCCGCCTCCATCACCTCGTGTACCGGCCACCAAACGATGCGGGCGTAGTCTTCGTAGTCTCCCAGGAAAGGCACCGCGGGGGCAATGGCCTTGATACGGCTATCCACAGCGGCCGACAGGAACGTGAACGCACCGCCCTGGCTCTCGCCCCAGGCGACCATGCGGTTGACATCGGCCTTCTCCAAAGAAGCCACAAAATCCACCGCGCGTTTTACGTCGCAGAAGGCACCTCTATAATAAAAGGTCTGTTTTGCGCGGATGCCTCTGTCGATCCAGCCGCCCATATCGTCCTTGAAGATGCCCTGATCCCGTACGCTCACCAGGAACTGGATCTGCTCCGGATAGGCGTTCGGATCCATGTAATACGGATCTGCGCCGTAGCCCATGTACATGATTTGCACCGGATACTTGCCGGGCGCATTGGGAATGGAAATGATACCGCCGGTAACACCTCCGCCCCAGGATTCGTACCGCACCTCATAGCAGGTACGGACCTCATTGGAGTATTCCGGAATCTCCTTATATTCAGGCTCCAGCGGCACCTGTGCCAGCTCCTGGAAGGTGCTTTCCCAGAACGCGTCAAAGTCCTCCGGGGCATCCGGCACGCTTACCACTGCATCCGGGCGCACGCCGATGTTCCAGCGGACCGTGTCCCGCAGGCGCACCTGGTAAAAACCGGGCTCCAATTTCCCCAGCTCCACGGTAAGGGTACTGTCTGTCGATACCACCACCTGCGTGCTAAGCACGGTGTCCTGGGTGGCGGCCATGAGCGACACGTCTTTCACCAGCACCAGTGAAGCCGCGCCGGGCGCAGCATCCACGTGGGTTTGTAAGGTGTACGGGCCTTTTTCCAGGAAAAGCCAACCCAAATCCGGCTCCGAGTGGCCGGTTACCGTTTCCGTGCGGGGCGCGCAGGCCACAACCAGCACTGCCGCAATCCCCCATGAGAGAATTCTTTTCATAGACTACAAAGATAACGGAAAAATTTGGCAGTTCCCCGAAATTACTCTAAATTTGCAGTCCTGTCTTTCCAAAGACCCCATTTGCCCGGATGGCGGAATTGGTAGACGCGCTGGACTCAAAATCCTGTGATAGCAATATCGTGCGGGTTCGATTCCCGCTCTGGGCACGAGCAAAATCCGTAACAATCTCTAAATTAGGTTGTTACGGATTTCTCTTTTCTTTTTGCACGACATTTGCACAACAGAATGTCTACCCCGTCATCTTGCTACTACATCGGGAAGAATCCGCTCTATGCCACTGGCGACTATCGTCAGGGCATGGAAGGTGTCTTCGTCAAGGCAAAGCAGCAATGACGTAAAGATACGGAAAAGCCGCCCGGGAGCCTTCTCATGAGGACTCTCGGACGGCTTGGTCGTGCTTGCTATGGTCACGGGATGTGAGGGTTACTCCCACATCACACTGTGACTTTGCCCTTACCGCCTGACCAGTCTGTGCCGACAGACGGTATTGTGCCCAGCAAGAATTGGTGTCACTGGTTCAAAGAACGATATCATTTACCTCACGCGGGGTACAGACCCCGAGCGGGGAGCGTTCAGTTCGCCGGCACGATGGTGCAGACGATGGTGGTTTGGGACATGCCCATGCCCATAAAATCGCCGCTGAAAGAGACTGTGGAGGCAGGAGTGCCCGCCCAGGTCTTTGATGAGTGGTTACCGCTCCAGCCCGTGCCGGAAGCATAGCAATCTGCGGCCGTCACAACAATCTTTGTGAAGTTACCGAGGGTAGTAGAGAATGTTCCGCCGTCCATGAGGTTGCCGTCCTCAGGGTCAATCATGCGTGCTGAGACGGTGACACCGTCTTTTGTGAAACTTCTGACATAACCACTCCCCCAATCGCTCTGGTTGATGGTGACGACTTTGTTTACCGTAACGACGCAGGTGGCCGTCACGCCGCTGCCGTCGTTGGCCGTGGCAGTGATGTTGGCTGTGCCTAAGGCTACGGCGGTCACCTTGCCGTCAGCATCGACGGTGGCGACGGCCTCGTTGTCGCTGCTCCAGGTGACGGTCTGGTCGGTAGCGTCATCGGGTGTCACGCTGCTGACGCTGAGCGTCTCGGTCTGGCCGGCCGAGATGGTGGTAGCGGTCTTGTTGAGCGTGATGCTGGTGACTTTCACGCCTGTCTGCTCCTCGGCCTGTCCGCCGCTGAGTGTCTCGCCGGTGGTCCAGTCGGTGACGGTGACGCTTGCCACCTCAATTCTGTTCTTACCCACTACGAGGTTGAAGGTGTAGCTGTTGCCTGTCTCCAGTTCGGGGATGCCCTTCACGATGAGGGTGCTGCCTTCGCCGTCGCTCAGCTGGATGAAGCGGGCGCCGCTGTCACCATAGCCAGGCACTACGAGGGCGGTGTAGGTAGAGCCTTGACCACCGTTGCCCTGTGCGTATGGCTGGATTTCGGTGCTGCTGCCCGTGGGATTGCCGTCGGCAATGCCGCTGGCTTCGCTGTAGATGCGGACGTTGCTGACGGTCTTCTGGTCGTCAAAGTACTGGCTGCCGAAGCCGCTGATGCGTACGATGACGCGGGCCATCTTGCGTTCCAGCTGCATCTGGATGTCGCTGCCGCCCTCGGGACGGGAGATCACCTGCTGGCGGGTCATGTAGTCGGCAAGGGCGATTTTCTCCTCGCTGCTCTGGTCGGCGGGCAGGGTGAAGGCGGTCATCGACGTGCCGGTGGTCACGGGATAGTAGGCCGAGAAGGTGAGCGTGGACTGTGTCCAGAGGAGGAACTTGTTGGTCACTGCCTCAGTCCAGGTCTGGTTCTCGGTCGACGTGCACTGGAAGAGGACGGCCTCCTGGTCGTTGGTGCTGACGGCGATCTGGTCGCCCTGGTTGAACTGGCGCTGCGTGTCGTCGGTGGCGATGGCGTTGGTCTTTGTAAGCGCTCCAACCGATACGGAGACCTTCACGGCGTTGTCCGGGCGCAAATTTTCTTTCTGGCAGCTGGCGAAAGCTCCTAAGAGAGTCAGGGCTGCAATGGCTGTGTATTTTGTTTTCATAGGTCTGTCTTTTTTATTCAGTGCCGAGGTTGTCGCCGGGCTGGTCTTCCCATGAGCTGACGCTGAAGGCGCGGGCATTGAGGGTCGTGGTGTCATAGCCTACGGTGAGGGGCAGCGTGTAGTGCTTGCCCTGCTCAAGGGTGATGGCCTCGGTGTTGGTCCATGAGAACGAGCGCGTGCCAATCTTGAACGAGACGGTCAGGGCACCGGCGGCAATCTGCTGCGGCACTACGATGGCCTCGTAGGTAGCATAGCTGTGCATGTCGGCATCGGTGGCAGCGGTAAAGGCGCACTGGTTAGCGAGGATGTCGGCAGCAACGGGGGTGGTGGCAGGGGTCACAGTGCCGTAGTTCTCGTTGGCAGTCTCCATGGCCTTGAACTGGTAGCCGGCATTGGTGCCCTTGATGGTGAACTCAGTGATGTCTGAGGCCTTGTTCAGCTTCGGGTCAACCTTGTAGAACTCGTTGGCCAGGTCGAGCGTCACGTCGAGTTTGGTCAGGGCGTGGTAGAAGTTGATGACCAGCTTGCCGTTCTGCATCAGCGTCTCCTCGATAGAGGGGTTGGCGATGGTCTTAGTCGGCATGGTCAGCAGGTCCTGCTGCTTCAGCTTGGCCTCGGTGCTCTGGTCGGCAGCCACGGTGAGGTTGGCACCGACGATGAATTCATAGTCGGTGAACGTCTTGTCCTGCTTGTAGGCGGCGGTCACGGTGATGCTCTGCTGGTCGTTCTGCCAGAGCATACGGTTCACGGGCGTCCACTCAGTGCCGTCGTACTGTACGGTATTGAAGTAGCTGTAGGTGGCCGATGTGGGGTTGACAATCTTCACCTGGAACTGCTGACCGTTCTGGTTCACGTCGCTGCCAGTGATGCTGGCGCGGGTGGTGGCGATGGTGGGGTCAACGAGGTTGGTGGTGAAGCGCATCACGCCGTCCTCGGGGAACTGCGACTGGACGGGTTCCGTCACGGTTTTGTTGCATGCCGCAAGGGCAAGAATGGCGGCCGATGCAAGGAGTAAATGTTTACTGTTCATAACTATTATTGAAATAAGAATTTTTTATTGCAGTGCTTGTCCACCGCTCAGGGCGGTGCCTTCGGTCCAGTCGTTGATGCTGACGGAGCCGATTTCAATCTTGTTGCGGCCCACGATGAGGTTCAGCGTGGTGTACTTGCCGGCCTCCAGGGGGATGTCCTCCGTGTGGGTATAGACGTAGGCCTGGCCACCGATGGTGAGCGTGACGGTGCGGAAGCCTGTCTGCGGAATCATCAGGCCGCTGAAACTGCGGGCATAGCCCTCGGCAGCATCTTTGGCAACAAGGGCAACGGCAGCCTGCTCACCGGCAGCGTAGGTCTTAGCCAGATAGTCGATGGTGCAGGTCTTGGCAGCCGTAGCCTCACAGGAAGCCACCTCGGGGGCAGCATCCCACTGGTTGCGGAAGTTCGCGTTGACGTAGAGCTTCGCCATAGCGTGGTCGAAGGTCAGCGAGACGGGGTTCTGCGTGGCAGTGAGTCCGCTCGTCTGGCGGGCCACGAGCAGATCGCTCTGCTCATAGTTGGTATTGTCCACCGTGTAGGGGTCGGCAGTGAAGTCAGTGACCGTACGTGCCGGATAGATACCGAGGAAGTAGTGGGGTGTCACCATGTCGGCCCAGAGCATGGGCGTGGCGGGTGTCCACTTGCCGTCGGTACCGAGGGTGTTGACGACGCCGTCTACCACCAGGTCGGCGGGAACCGCCGTGGCCGAGCCTGTCCAGGCGTAAACGGATACACCGTCACCGGTGTCGAACACGTCGGTGTTGCCCGTCGTCGTGGCGCGGGTCATGGCGCCGATGCAGGCCTCGATGGTGATGTTCTTGGCAGCTCCTTGGTCCGCGGAAACGGCGCCTTCTCTGCTGCACGCTACGCTGGCCATCATCAGAGCCGCAAAGGGGATGATTCTTGTTGCTTTCATCTTTTTATACATTTGTTTTATTTGATTGTCAATTGGAAGGATTGAGGATTTCGCCGCTGATGGCCCAGCCATCCGTCCAGTCGTTGATGGACATGGCGGTAATGAGCATGTACGGGCTCAGTTTCCTGAAGTCCATGTCCAGCACGTACTTTTTGCCGTTTTCCATCTTGGGGGCTACGGCCTTGTAGTCCAGTTGAAGGCCCTCCCTGGTCTGGATATGGAAGAAAATGATGGTCTTCTGCTCACCGGCGGCCGTGGGGAATACCTTGAACTCGTCGATGGCCGACAAGGCGTTGGCGGCGTTGAGCTGGCCCAGGGTGATGTCGTCGCTGGTGGCCGTGCTGGGTTCGCCCCAGTGGCCCGCCGTGCGCTCGGTGGTGAGCGTGACGTAGCTGGCGGCGTTGCGCATGCTCACCTCAATGGTGGTCCCTTCCGGAACGTTGGTGAGCTTGAGGGTGAACAGGGCCAGCAGGCGGTCCAGGTCCAGGTGAACCGTGGCCAACTTGTTGTTTTCCACCTTCACATGGGCAATGCCGTTCCAGGCCTGCTTGGGGTTGGAGGAGGCATCGGTGAGCCGGGTGTAGGTGGCCGGGAGCGTGTGGCCGGCCTTGGTGGGAACGGTCTCCCCGAGCTCAAAGCCGTTGGCCTTGTCCATATTGGCCGCAACCAACACGTCGTACTCCCCAACCGGAAGCGGGATCATCCATTCACTGGCCTCCGCGGGGGTGTTGAACTCATGGACTTCCTTGACGCCATTGGAGCCTGTCACCGTGTACTTCAGGTGGGTGATGTCGCTCTTGACATCGGCAATGTCGTCCCATGCCAGGTCGTTGCCCAGGAAGCCCTGGCCGTCGGGAGCGGGATACTTGTCCGTCTGCTCGTCCTGCGGCATGTCTTCCGGAAAGTGGGTCTTGTGCTGGCAGGCGCCCAGGGTGAGCGCGGCTGCCGCCATCAAAAGTAGGTAGGTCTGTTTCATAATGCGTTTACTTTTCTGCGACGACAATTTCCACGCGGCGGGCATCCTTGTTCCATTTGGCGTTATGGTCCACGCCCTTGCCCACGATGGGGTGGATGCGCTCGCCGTCAATGCCCTTGTCCATCAGGTAGGATTTCACTTTTTCCACGCGCCTCTCGGTGATTCGCTGGTTGTACTCTGCCGTGCCGGTCTTGGAGGCATAGCCATACAGGGAGATTACCGTATTGGGGTACTGCTCCAGCAGGCGGGCGACCTCGTCCAGCTTGGCGGTTTCCGGGCCCAGCTTGATGCTGTTGTCGGCAAAATAGACGTTCTCGAACGTGCCGTGATAGTACTTGGCGGCCTCCGCGGCGGCAGCAGCTTCCGCAGCTTCGCGGGCGGCCTTTTCCTGGGCGGCCTTGGCGGCGGCTTCCCGGGCGGCCTTCTCCTGCGCCGCTTTCTGGGCAGCCTCACGGGCGGCCTTTTCCTTGGCGGCCTGTTCCGCGGCTAAACGCGCGGCTTCCGCAGCAGCGGCAGCCTCCGCGGCGGCAAGGGCGGCAGCTTCCTTCTTCTTGTTCTTCCCGAAGGAGAACGTGAGCTTAAGGCCCGCATCCCAGATAAGGTTGGTCTTGTGCACCTTGTTGGGAATCATATCAAAGCGCTTGCCGGTGAGGGCGGTAACGCCGCCGTAGAGGCCCAGCTTCACCAGGTCGTTGAAGGCATAGGCAAAGCCCAGTTGGCCGCCAAGGCCTAGGTGCCAGTTGGCCGCCTGCACCTCCTCATGATAGCCCTGGCCATGGGAAAGGTTGCCCTGCCAGCTGGACTTGGTGTTCACCGCAGAGATTTGCGGGGACAGGTCCAGGAACCAGTGATTGTTGCCTTTGATGAACGAGAGCAGGTTGAAGTTGGCCTGGAGGGCAATCTTGAGCCAGCGGGTGGGTACCGTGAGGTCATCGAAGTACCAACCGTCCTTGTCCAGGACCTGCGTGGCTTTCCATGTGCCGTCCGTAGCGAGCCAGTAAGGGCAGCAGGTCAGGTTGTACTGCTTTTGCTGGCCGTACTGGAAGCCGGCTTCCAGGGAGAAGAGACGGCTGAACTTGTACCCGCCGAAGAGCCCGCCTTGCAGGCCCCAGCTGCGCACGCCGGCTTCTGTGATGCTGGAGAAGGTGGCCTGCCCAAAGGACGTGCCGCCGCCCAGACCCACGTACCAGCTTGGTTGACTGTCTTTGGTGACATGCTGGGCAGAAGCGGTCTGTACTCCTATGGCCATGAACACCATCACCATCAGAAGTGTGATTATACTATGTTTTTTCATAAATGATAGAAAAATTAGATTCCTTCCCGGATACACGAAAAAAAGCGGCCCTTCATGCGAAGTCCGCTTGGTTTGGTTGTGTAAATGGTTGATTGAGGACGCCTTATACCCCCCCCAGAATTCGGAGCGGGTCACCGTAACTATGGAATATGACGGGCAGGTCTTCACTACAAACGCTCTACAAAGTTACAATTTTTTTGCCATCTCACAAAAAATAACAGGAAACGAATGAACACTTCCCCACGGAAGATTTTAGGTGACACAGAAATCATTCCTCTTCATCATCCGGCAAATACTCGCACAGTATCTTCATGGCCACCTCGTGCACGTCCTTCGAGCGCCAGGAGAGTTTTTCGGCGGCATAGCCCGTCATATACACCGCCTGGCGATACTCCTCCTCACCTTCAAATCCCAGCTTAAAGCGGTACTTTATCGCATTGATGGCTTTGGCCACTTGATTCAGATTTGTACCGGCCCTGTGCATTTCCCTGTAAATGGTAATCAACCACTTGCGGAGCTGCATAAGTTCGCCGTCGGTTCCCTTGAAAACCATTCGTTTCCCGCCACGGTTCAGCACCGTATTGATGATGAAACGGGACCTGGAATGATAGCCGTCTATTTGCATCAACTCCATCATTTTGTCGTACTGTTCCTCCGTCATTCGAAGGCTTATCATCTTTGTCTTTTTTGCTTTCATGGCTTTTTCTTTTTCATCTTCTTTTGTCCGCCGAAGGCGTAGAAAAGGCCCGCCAGGGCCCGCGTTTGTATCACAAACGCACATCTTGCAATTCCTTTTTCACCGGCGTATCACTAATTTTTCTCGTACTCTGGTATTCTATAAATCTACAAGTCTATTAATCTACAAATCTATAGGTACTGTAAGCAGTTTGCCTGCTGCCACCATCTCCTGGAATACTTCTTCCAGCTGTTGCCGTATAGCAACACCAGGGTTATCGGTGCCGGCGTTTACAATTTCGGCCGAGAGAAGAAAGTCAAAGACCAGAGAAAGAGTCTGGTCACTATAGTAGGTGATGCGCCCGTAGTTCTTGACATCGGCGTAGCAATTCTGCGCCACTTTGGCAAGCGTCTCTCGATTCTTCCGCTCCACCGTCTCCGGGTCTTCCGGCTTCGGCTTTTCTTGTTCACGACGAAGCCGCCTGAGGGCTTCCAGCCGCATCGGGCTATGGTGATAGATTTCCATGATGCGGATGAACTCCGCAGGTGACAGTTTATACATCGGCCCCAATTGGGCGCAGACGCCGGCACGAACAGCAATGCGGATTTCATCTACGCACCAGGAATCATAGGTGGTATACAACTCTGACAACATCAGGTTGACAATAGCATCGACAATTTTGGGATCCGCCACTTCGCATCGAAGGGAAAAGGCTTCATCGATGACAATATCGGCCAGATGATTCCTCATCTCTTCAAACGGGATGAGGGCGATGGGGCGGCTGCTCCGGGCCTTGAGGATTGCACTGACAGTCATTCTCCAACACCTCCTTCCATTTTCAGCGCCTGCTTGACGGCTTCATTTCGGGCGATGACGCTGGTTCCCACTCTTTTTGGCTTGAAATCGACCGTCTCCTGATGTATCTTTTCAAAGCAAGAGCAAATATCTTCATTGGTCCATTGTTTCTTTGTTTTCTTTTCTTTTGTTTTATGTTGCCCGGCGCCCGCCGCTTCCGGGACTTCCGGCAACGGGTCTTCCGTAGCAGGCGTTTCCGACTTCGGCGTAACCGAAATGACTTCCCTGACGACATAGTCCGATCCCAAGATTCGGCCTTTGGCATCCCGCACCGGTGTTTTGGTTAGGAATCCCGCTACTTCAAGTTCCCTGATGGCCGACATCACGGCTTCTCGTCCCTCCTGGAGGAAAGACAGAATACCCGCCACAGTAAAATGCCAACCTTCCGGAAGATTCAAAAGAATGGTCAAAAGTGCCTTGGCTTTCAAGGACAGACTTTTGGAGAGGATGGTCGTCTTTGCAAGCGTGTAATAAGGCATACCCTCATTTCTGCGTATCTGTCTCATAACCTGTCCTCCTTTGCGCTTAGAATCCGCATGACATCCCGTTTCCGGTAGAGAATCTTCCGCCCGGCCTTTACGGGTTTGAGATAATGTGAATTGCTCCAATGCCAAAGGGTGGTGTCACATACGCCGAAGAGTTCCATCACTTCGGCTTTGCTCAAGTATTCGTCACCGTCGGCCGATGCTTGATCGGCCTTGGCTTTTCTGACGGCGGCTTCGAAAAGATGGGTGGCAAAGTCCTTGAGGTCCTTTGCCGTGATTTGAATGGTCACGCTGGCGCTGCCATTCTCGATGATAGATTGCAAGTCCATATGTTGCAGTATTTCCGGGCGGGTTAATGGACTTCCCCGCCAGAGGCCCGTAACGGAAAAGCCGCCACCCGACTATCGGGAGACGGCATGCCGTACTACAACAATAAGGGCGAATTACTTGCCAGTCTGCTTTGGCTGCTCTGGCTGGGATTTTGGCTGGTTTGGCTGATTATTCTGACCGCTTTGGCAAGTTTTGCCTGTCAATTCATTGTAAATCGCCGCAATCCGTACCTGGTCATTTTTCTTTTCCCGGCCTTCCGGGCGGTTCTTGATAGCCGAGCACGCATGACGAACAGAAGTCTCTTTGGCGAAAGAATAACTGGAATATGTGTTAACAAGGGCGTCCAGCATGGTCTTTGGCTTGGGGTCTTTCAGAATGTGATGCTGAGACAGGGCATAGTAAAGATATGCCAGCTGCGGCCCTTTTCGATTACTGCTAAGGGATATCCAGCGGTAAAGATTCGAAAAGAATTGTGGCGGAGTACCTTCCTCGCAAATATCTTTGATGGCCGGCGGCTCCGACTCTGAAATGTCCTTTTCAGGCAGGGTAATGTCCTCTGCATCTTTCGGATTTTCCGTTTTCAGCGTGAAAACATACACACAAAGTTTGAAACTCCAGCAAACTACCAGATACATGATGAAACCAGCAAGAACCTTGGACAGTTCCAGTAGAATGAGCAATATCGGATGGTCCTGAGCATCAGAAACCCCTGCCAAATCCTTGAAAAGCCAGTAGATGAAAAGGAAAATCAGGATGAGCACCGCTGCTGTAAGGAATCCCCGGTTCACACCCTGCCGCCGCTCATCGTCCGAGATGAGCGTTTGAGGGATAGGCGTTATGACATCCAGCCATGCCATAGCTTAGTTTTCATCAGCTTTAGGAGCTGACAAACGCAAGATTTCCTTCTGCGTTTCATCAGCCACATAGGTTGTCAAGTCATCTACACTGGGCAGGTTCACCATGTACTTCTGCACAAAGATATTTTGATCCAGGCCTGCCGTAGCATATTTGACCAACGTATCGCCCTTGCCTGTACATAGGAGAATACCAACCGGAGGGTTATCATCCGGTTGCATTACCTCGTACTTGTAGTAATTGAGGTACGTATTCATTTGAGATGCATATTCATGGCGGAAACGATCAATCTTCACATCAACAATCACATGGCATTTGAGGATACGATGGTAGAAGATAAGGTCTGCCTTGAAGTAATCCTGGTCAATAAGGATACGTTTCTGACGAAACTCAAAGCAGAAACCATTCCCCAATTCCAATAGAAAATCCTTAAGGTTGCTGACAATCGCCTCTTCAAGATCACTTTCAGTCCATTTGTCTCTTTTCTCCAGCCCCAGGAACTCTAATGCTACGGGCTCGTGAAGGACATCGGCCGGAGTTAATTGGACCGCCTGCTGTTTCACCATGGCAGACAAGGCCGCTTTATTCTTAGAGAGTCCGCTCCGTTCAAAATATAACGAGCTAATCTGTCTGTCAAGTTCTCTGTTTGACCAGCTGCCTTTAATGTTCTCAATTTCATAGAAGGCCCTCTTTACAGGATCTTCTATCAGCGAAATCAAGCTCAAGTTGGAGTAGGATATTCTATTGAAAAGCATCTTTGCCGGAAGCATCCATTCCGTAGTTTCAGGAGATTCGGCGGACGTCCGCCGAATCTGTTCGACGCCCAATTCGGCGGACGTCTGCCGAATTACTGACGCGCTATTTGTAAGGTATCCCGCCACTTCATTTCCAAGTTGCGGATATACAGAATATAGCCGTCTGAATTCGCGAAATCGACGTTCTGTAAGCCCTTTTTTCTTAACACGTATTTCAAGATTCTTAAGAAGCTTCTCTCCATACGCTGCGCGGTCCTCCCCATGCTGCTCAAACTCTACAATATAGTATCCTATCAGCCAATTCCTTGCAGTCAGGGCAAGGTTGACCGCGTGGGCGGCTTGTGCCTGAAGGGTCTCATGGACCGCGTTGATATTCTGTACTAACGACTCAAAATTCATAACTCACAGTTCATATTTTCGCGAATATACGCAATTATTCCAGCACATTCAAATCCTTGTCAACTTTGTAGGCGGGTTGACGGAAGGCAATGTTGCGGAGGGCGAAGTCGTCTCGGATTTCCATGTTGGTGTAGCGCTCTACAGCTTTGCTACCGCGGCGGTGGAGGCCGGCGGCGTACATGTCTATCTGGTATTTGGCCATGATGTCCACGCAGGTGGAGCGGGCCGTCTTGCTGCTGGCGCGCTGCCAGAGAGGGAAGTATTCATTCTCGCCAGTCTTCTCGTTGTAGATGGGGACCAACCTGTCAATCCCGGCCAGTTCCAGCAGCTGCTTGATTTTCTTGTTATATCCGCTCTTTCCGCCCTCATAGAAAATGACCCGGAAATGGAATTCCCGCGCCTTTATGATATCAAAGGCATATCGCACCAGCGGGGTCTTGATTTCTTTATAGTTGGTTTGGCTGCCTTTGGTTTTCTTGGGAAGGTAATGGATATAGGGGATGCCCTCATCCGTGACGAAGATATGCTCCATTTTGAACCGCTTGAAATCGCTGATTCGGCAACCCAACGCACAGTGGACCAGGAAGGCATCTTTTGTCTCCTGCAGGGTTTCCGGGACTTCCGTAGCCATCACCTTTTCCAGTTCGTCAATGGTGAGAAAGATGGGATCGTCCTCCTTGGTCTGGGTCAATTTCTTTTTACGGTCCGGACTAAGACGTCTAAACGGTGATTTGACAATCTCATCACGGATTTCAAGATAATTGAAAAACGTGATCATCATCTTCATTTCATGGGCGACGGTGTTGGCCCCACGTCGTTTGATGGGTATTTCTACCTTCTTTAAATCCTGATAAATACGCTTGTGTTTGGGCACATAGAGATACTCATCAAAGAGAAACTGACGAAGTTTCATTATTTCATCAATATCAAACTCGCCGGGTGTGATAGACTCCAAACCATTAATTCGAAGATATCGGGACAAACGGTTGTACACCCCGTTGAAATGCTTGTATCGACTGAGACCAAAAAGGCCATCACGATAACTGTCTTGGATATATTTGTTCAAAGAAGACAGTAACGTTTTATTCTCATTGCGTATAAGGACCTCGGGATTCAATTCCTTTGCGACTGTCTCTTCATATTTGGTAGCCGTTATTATTTCTCCGGTTTCCACCAGCTTACGATACGCCCGACGCATGGCATCTATCTCCCGGGTGATGTCTTCTTCCAACTGCTTGTTGTATACGGAGACCTTCGGGCGGAGGGAACCGTCCACATTGAACTTGGCCAGATCGGCAAGCGAGGCCTTAATATTGCTCTTGTGGTAAAGGTCTGCCCGGCGTCCGTCTGTAAGACGGAAGCGTAGTTTGATATCTCCTTCCTTTTTTGTTGTCCGTGCAAAGATTACAATCCGTTCCATAAGCGTCAAAATCGTGTTGTGCAAATATATAAAATTTGCACAACAGAATTGCAATTTTGCACAACACTTTTGTGGCAGAATTAAACAATAGCCTTATAATTAACTGATTTTCAATTTTATTTGGTTTTATTGCGTTTAATTTGATTTAAAATACCGATTCCCGCTCTGGGCACACAAAAAAGCATCGCCAACGCGATGCTTTTTTGGTGCCCCATCCGGACGCGCTGGTTGTCCTTTTTGCCGCGTTGACTAGCAGAAGCCCGCTGCGGGCGTTTTTCCGCCAACGTGGCAAAGGTTTATTGTTCTTCTATTTGTTCCGGCGCTTCCGGGCCATATAATGCCTTGGCGTTTTGGCGAGTGACGACGCTTTGTCCTAGTTGTTTCTCTAATTCTTTGCGAGCCGTAGCGGCAACTTTTCCACCACGCTTGGCCACAGATTTCTGCTCTGTGAATCCTTTGGGATCGACTTTTTGAGAAAGTTCGGTAGCGGCCACCTCCGCAAGAGTATTTAGAGCACTCTCCGTCCTTGTCATATGGTCACGGAGATTCTCCTTTTTCAATCCTTTAAAGTTCTTATACTGCCGAGTGGTCATCCCTGACCACTCCTGGGTAATGATATCGGTGAGTGTCGCATACTGTTGTCCGGAGACACCCGTTCTCTGCCACTCGTCTGTGAGTGCCTTGCGAGCATCTTTTCCCTTCATGCGTTCGTTAATCCATGCTTCCGAGTACCCTAGACGGCGATAGTATTCATATCCACGGTCTATGGCCTTTTCCGGGTCTTGCATTTCATCAATGCGTTCGCTTGCGACCTGCGCCATCCAATGTTTGAATGGTTCTGCCTTAGGAGAAGGGATGGATTGAATCAAACGGAATAGTTGCTGTTGATTCGCCACATCCGTTTGCCGCATTTTGCCATCGGCCGCTTTCATTTTGAAAGTGTGACAATTTGTCACGGTTTCATTTCCTTCTTTAAGCAGCCGCTCTTTAAGCTTTCTCCAATACGCAGAGGCGTCAGCGCTATCTGTTAGTACGGCAATCACATCAACAATAGAGAAGTACCACTTTTCTTCTTCCTCGCTCCAAGCAGTTCTTATTGTTTTGTCTCCAAATAGCTGGAGAGCTTCTTTTTGACTCATATGACTCTCGTTTTCTGCGAAGTTACGAAACAGAATCTTCTGTTGCAAGAGGAAAATGCTTTGGATTCGGCAAAAAACAGCATTTTCCACAATCGCTCAATCCCCTCCAACAAAAGGTTCGAGAATACCACGGTTAGGGGCACCTAGAATCGGCTTCTCAGACGAATGAGAGGCCGGTTTGTTTTTTCTCATGGGTAAGTATTGTTTATTTTCTAAACTTTAGTACCTTTGTAAAAGTTTATCGAATAAACCAAAACTATTCATATATGAAAAGCAAACACTTACTCTCTTTCTTTGCCCTGGCTGCAGTGGTCTGCGCTTCTTGCAATCCATCGACCATTGAGCTTGCCGGCCACGTTGCAGGCCTGTCGGCAAGTCCTTCTTCACAAAAGATTGCAAGTGACGGAACCGCATCCTTCACTTTTTCATTCAGTCTCAAAAGCAGCTCAGGCACTCCCAGGGACCTTAGTCACTTCACGGCTACCATCGCATTTGAAGCGACAGGCGGTTCGGTAAGCCCAACATCGGCCACAACCGACAAAAACGGAAATGTCACCGTCGTGTTCACTACACCTGACCCGAAGTCCTTTACCGGCGGTACAGTCAAAGGTACCATCAAGAATGTAAAACAGGACACCCAGGACGGCCTGTTCCAGCAGGGCGACCTGGCAACGGCGACTGCTACTGTGCTGCCCCTGGATGCGGAAGACCCGCCGGTGGTGGGAGATGAGCCCATTTCCATGGCTGAAAGACTCAAGGAGAACACGTATTCCATCCAGAAGAAAGGCGGTGAGGTTCAAGTGTTTACGCTGCCTCAGGAGTACTCGAGCTGGTATGTCGGCACCAGCTATATGGACGGGACCAAGCAGTGCATCCACGTGGAATGTATGGATGAGGATCCGGAGCAGATGACGCAGGGCTGGCTCTCCGGGGAGATTCCCCTGGAAGTAGCCAACAAGCTCACCACCATCAACCAGGAGTTCTACACCAAGTACCCTTGGGCAGGTGCGAAACTGGGGACGATGAGGCTGGGGCAGAATAATATGATTGACGCCCATATGGGCCAGGGCGGAAACGTCAAGCTTGACGGCAGCAGTCAGTTCTATCTGAAGGAAAAAGGTGGGACCAAGGCCTACTCCGGACAGTATCAATACCTGGCGGTCTTCGAATTTGAAAACCAGATCTGGGACCCGGAAAATGAGAACTATCTCCCGGGCGATGAATACACCATCTGCATCAATGCTACGCTTGAGGAGCTGGTGGCCGAACTGTCCGACTTCTACCTGAATTACGAGGACAACTGGGTGGCCCCCGGCAAGTCCACCACCCTCAGCGCACACTGGACTGCCGGTGCCAGCTTTGACTGGAACAAGGTGAAACTGAACAGCCAAACCTGCAACGGACAATCCGGAGAATGGTTCAGCTGGGATGCTTCTACGCAAAAGCTCACCGCTACCCAATCGGCCGGGAATGAGCAGGTCGAGCTCATCTTCGGCTACTCCGGCACGGAAATGACGTATAAGATTACCCTCTACAACGGTCCCGGGTACTCATCCTTCTCTCTTTCGATGCAAAACAGTTCCGCCGATTATATCCTGGCCGAGAATGATCCCGCTTACGGATGGGGCAGCGACAGCATCTGGCTTACGGTAGATGAATGGAAACCCGAGGGTTCTTCTTTCAACGGTTACGGCATAGAGATTGACCCGGCTACGGAGAACTATAACAAGTTGTATTACAATCCTTACGGCAAATATGTCAACTTTAAGAAGGGCATCCCGGAAGGAACGTTTGACCTGATCTTCCGCAGCGTGACCGACCACAATGTCAAGTTCACCATCCCCGTAAAGGTGGTTCATCATAAGGCCACCTCCTTCCAGATCACCTATAAGCACAGCAACGGCGCTTTTGAACCCTGGACCAGTGGCGGAGAAAACGGCGTGTGCAATTATCCTATGGGTATGGAAGTGGGCGTGATTACGGATCCTGAAGACGCCTACTGGAACTGGGCCGATGTGGAGCTGGCCTACGACTACGACGGCTTCACCTTCTCCGGCCATGGCGGCAAGGAGGATCACCCGAAGCTTCAGCGCACCAAGAGCAATCCCGGCGGCGAGACTTCCTACGGCACTCAGATTATCTTCCGACTGAAGTGGGATAACAGAAAAAGGTCCGAGATATACGTAGACCACAACTAACGTCATTCCCGGCTTGTCCGGAAATCTGAAAAAATCGCTATCTTTGCCCCTGTTATGGAAGAAAACTTTGATGCTCTCGAAGTGATTGCCCGTACCAGGGGCAAAGTTGATATGGACAAGGCTCCCACCGGAGAAAGCTTATTTCTTCTGTGGGGAACGCTTACCGCCGGTTTTTTCCTTCTGCAGTTTGTGCTGTGGGAACTGCTGCACCAGCCCTGGTGCTTGTGGGTATGGGCTGGGGCCGTACTGATTGGCTGGCCTTGGATGATTGTTCTCCTTCGCCGCGACCACAACCGTACGCACCACAGAACCCACGAAGAAAAAGTTATCCTGGATTTCTGGATTTTTGCGGGCGCAGCCTGTGCCGTGGGCGGATTCATCTTCGGGCTTGCCAATCTGTTCGAGCTTTTTGCCATACCGCTCATGAGCCTTCTCGTAGGGATAGGGGCCTTTGTCACCGGAGAAGTCAATCGCTTCCGTCCCAAAATTATCGGCGGGCTTGCGGGAGCGGCCATCGGCATTGGCTCTTTTATTTTCCAGGAAGAGCTCTGGGCGTGGCAAATGCTGGCGCTCTCCGTTGTTTCCGTCGTGTCGCTGGTAATACCCGGTTTTCTTTATAAGAAAAGCATAAAGGATGGAATTTAAAGATCTTGATCCCCTACTCCACAACGAGTTACGGCTCAAGATCATGGCCGCCTTGGACTCGCTGGACGACGCAGACTTCGTGTACCTGAAAGGACTCACGGGTGCAACGTCCGGCAACCTTTCCGTCCAGCTCACCAACCTCCAGGACGCCGGCTATATCAAGGTTTCCACCAGCGGCGCCGGCCGCGGCTCCCACACCGTCTGCCGCATAACTCCCAAAGGCTCTGCCGCCCTGCAGGACTACCAGAAGGCCCTGATGTCCTACTTCTCAAAAAAGTAATGCCCATAAACGCTCCACTTTTGCACTATGCTCAAACGAATTGCTCTCCTTCTGCTGCTGGCTGCAGGCCTGCCTTGGGCCTTGCAGGCACAATCATCGGCCCCCAAATGGATGCCGGACAGCGTATATTACCTCATGCCCCGCTTCGACCAGGGGTACGTTTTCCTTCGCGGGCAAATGCCGGCGCAGGGGAAAATGAATATCTGCGCCGTGGACAATACCCTCCGTTTCCTGGACGACAACGGAACAGAACTGTCTTCGGGAGAAGATAATATCCTGAAGGTAATCATTGACAACGTGACATTCCTCCGTTCCCAGGACGTCTTTTACAGGCTATACCCCGTAAAGGCCGATATCGGCGTGGCCCTGCTCCGCAAAGTGCACATTATCCGCGACAAAAAAGTGGCGGCCTACGGCGGCACGTCGGAGACCAGTTCTACCAAGCAGTACAACACCCTGTATGCCGACGGTGTCACCTACAACCTCAACGACGACGATGTATATCCGTATGAAGTCACGGAAACCATCCACGTCTATAAGGGCGGCGAAGTTTTTCCCCTGACCAAGAAGTCCTTACGCAAGATTTTTGCCTCCCGCAAGGCCGATATCGACGCCTGGTTCCAGGCCGGCAATTCCTTGCCCCGCACGATAGAAAAAACGCAGGAGATGCTCTCCCAGTGGGCGGAATAAGCCCTTAGATTACCGGAAGCGGATGCGCGAGCGGATGTCCATGGGGACCTGGCGGGCATCCACAAACTGCCACTCGTCTATCATGTAGCCGCCGTGCTGCTCAATGCTTTTCTCAATGGCGTCCATGATGCCCAGCTCATAAAAGAGGTCTTCCGTGGACATGAATCCGTACTTGGGGTCCTCCGGAAGTTTGACCTCAAGGATGTCGGTGCACAGGTTGCACGCGGCAATATCCCGCAGAAGCTGGTCTTGGAAAGAAGTATCCGCGCTCACCATGTCCTCCTCAATTTCCTGCTCCGGCTCATAGCCATCAAAAATGTCGGGGTCGTCGAATTTCTCGTCAAAATCGTCGTACTCCTCAAAGCCGCCGGGGTCTCCAGCGCCGATGGATTCCAGTTCCTCCGAAGACGGCAGCCTTACCAGCCCGCCCGTTGCGGCGTTTAAGAGCTGGACGAACATATACACCCGCTGGAGGCCCTTCATGGGCAGGAGCGTATAGTTTTTGTCGTCTTCCAGCACAAAGACTACGGTGCCGCGAATCTCCTGCGCCTGGCCGTAAATAAGGGTGCCGGCCATGTTGTCCGGAAGGTCCTTCATGTAACCCTCCTTGTCCACGAGCATGGCCACATGGCAGCCTTCCAGGGAGAGGGCTTTGGTAATACGCGTGAGAAGGGACGAATAATGCACCACGTCAAAGCCGCGGGCCTCCACTTTTTCTGCGAGCGCTTCCAGGTCCAGTTCTCCGTCTTCCTCCACGTCCATGGCGTAATAAAAGCCCTGCGGATACACGGCAATGATGCCCAGGCTGTCCTTCCCGTCCTCTTCCTCGGGATTTACCTTCAGGTATTCCTTGAGCCACAGCTGTTCTATCTCTTCCGTATACTGGGAAAGTTCTCCGGAAACATAGCCCCGGGCCACCTGCTCCAAGGTAAACTGCTCCCGGTCCCCCAGACGCGCCGCCTGCAGGCTGGCTTGGGCCACGCCTTTTCTGCCCAGCTCCTTCAGGATGTTCGCTTTGAGCCAAAAACAGCTGCTGTGGCCCATCTGACAGCCACGTTCCAGCGGCTTCAGCGCCTGGACCGGGTCCTCCTGATAACCCAGGTTGCCAAAATACAGGCAACACCCTTTCAGGAAACAGGCAAAACGGTCGTGATGTTCTATCGCATAATCCAGTCCCTCAGCAATTTCCCGGTGAAGTGCCTCCTGCTGCTCCTCAGGGAGCGCCAGGAAAGCGTCCTGCTCCATCCCGGCCTTGAAGCGGTGGCAGTTTACAGCCCCCTTCCGGGCGCCTTCTTCGGCCACGGCGCAGGCGCGGTCCCAGTCTCCGGCCGTTTTGTACAGCGCGGCCAGGGAGTAATAGCTTTCAATGTCTCCACGGTCTATACTCACCCGAAAAGCCTTTTCTGCCGCCGCCGGGTCTGTGTCCTGGAGCGCCAGCCCCAGCAAATCATAATAGAGCGTATCACAGTCCGGGTGTTTTTCCATGTGTTTCTGGAGGATATCGGCCACCAGGGCGGGGTCCTCGGGGAATCCGTAGTCTCCGTAAATGGTGTTTTCCATGGTCATGACCTGGGCCAGTTCGCTGCCCAACTTGTAGGAGGAATCCATGAGGAAGGCATGCATCCCGGGATTGGCTTTGTCGGCCTCTATGCGGCCGTCAAAGTACAGCTGGGCCAGGGCGGCGTTAGCGTCCTGAACACCGTTGCTGCCGGCCCAGGTGAGAAGGACCTCCGCCTCTTTGAGGCACGCCCCGCCCGGATTCACCAGTGACAGCCATCGACCGTAGCCGTAAGCGGCATAGGGGTCTGTTTTGCTGTTGGCTTTGAGCTTCTCCACCATCTCCGGGGAAAGGCTTTTGGTGCGCCAGGGGGTAAGAAAATGCTGCAGAAATGCGCGGTCTGGGGTGATATCAAAGGTCTTTGTCATGGCATTCATAAATGGCTGGATGATTTTACGAAGATACAAAACTTTTGCTATCTTTGCAAAAACACATATCATTATGGCAACACTGAATTTATCTTATGAGGACCTCGCCTCTGTCATCTGTCTGGCCGTGCACCTGGCCAACGCGGACGGAAACGTGACAGACGACGAAATGGAAGCTATCGTCAAGTCCATCACGGACCAGTACAATTTTGAAGGCAAGCAGGACCTCCTCAAAGAGTACCTCAATGACGGGATGAACATGCAGCCCATGGATGCCCTCAAGCGCATTGCCGCATTCGGCCCCGCGGAAAAACAATGGACGTCCAATTTCTTTGTGAAGACCATCGTGGCAGACGGCAACCTGGAAGAGAACGAAAAGAGCCTTTACTGGGACATCATGGACAAGTGCGGCCTTCCGGACCACAACCTGGAAGCAGACGACTCCGCTTCAAGTAGCGCCAATTCCTCCCAGCCGGAGCCCAATCTGGCCCGTCAAACCGCTATCGCCATCAATTACAAACGCGTGAATGCGTCCCTTTGCGACGGCGCCATCCAGTATGTGCAATGGGACCGTGGCCAAAACATCAGGGAGAAGGTCTTCCATTGGTTCAGTGACGCCGAGTCCCTCCAGTTCTTCAGAAAGTCCAGACTCCTCGATGCCATCAATGAGAAGATGGGCTTTGCCGCCGGATGGAAACTCATCATGGTGTATGCCAACAAGGATTATTGGGCCGATCCCAAACCCAACAGGGCCGCCAGCGTAATAGTGGACGAAAATATTTACGGCCCCGTACTCTTTGTCCTTGAGAACCAGGACAAAACCCTCATGGGCTTCAATTACAAGAGCTTTATCCAGCACTTCATCGAGATTCTCAACGCCATCGACAACAGCATCATGGTAGTCGGCGAAGAGAACCCGCAGCTCTCACGCCGCTATCTGGAGACAGCGCTCACGGAGCTCGCTTCCCTTCAGGAAGCCTAAAGATTACTGGTGAAAATAGGGATGCAGGTCGATATAAAGGAGGCCGCCAGATTCCGCTGACTCTGCCCGGAGAACGCGGACGACGGCATCGTTATCGACCTGCGAACTGCTTATAAGACGGTCGGTGCTATTCCAGCCAAGCAAAGGGTTCGGAATGCCCGTGCTATAGTCTGTGCGTTCGGTAGTGGCCAGGTACTCGGAAGCAACCAAGGTGACCGTACGGGAGGCCCAGTCCTCCTTCCAGCTGCCGTTCTCGTACAGGATAACGCCGTCCTTTGACAACTTCTTAACCCGGCTGCCCTCGTAATAGCAGTCCACGCCCACCTCGCAGGAGAAAAGGGCCTGTCCGCCAGCGGTCAGGGCATATTTGAAGACCGTCAGCAACTCCTCATACGTGAGATGGTACACGTAGATGTTATTGTCGAAGGGGAACATGTCGTACACATTGGCCACGCTGATGTTCCTGCGGGACTGTCCGTTGAGCGGAAACGTGGTGCGGATGCCGCCGCTGTTGACAAAGGCAATATCGGCATTACCGGCCCGGCGGAGAAGGTCGCACATCCAGTTTGCCATGGCCGATGACCGCCCGCCGCTGCCATCGAGAGAATAGGTGGTAGCCCCCACCCCGATATAGCCCAACACATCCTGCCGCGCCTGTTCCGTGCGGGAAAGGGCCTCGTCCGACACGGCCACGATCTCTGCTGAAAGCTCCGATGAAAACTTCGCCAGGTCGCGGTAGGCATACACCTCACCCATGACCATCTTGTCGATGGCCTTGAACGTCGTTTTCCCGGACGCATCGACCTGAAAAACAAGGCGCCCGGTGGCATAGTGCTCGCAATATCGGCCCCCTTGCAAATAGGCAAGTCCCCAGTTGGTCGTTCCAACGCGGGAGACGTGCGAATGGCCGCCAAGCACAAGGTCGATGGGGCTGTCCTTCCCAAGCTGGGGCGCCACGTCGGCAGCATCGCCATGCACCAGCATGAGCGTGGCATCACAGGCACCGGAGCTTTCCAGCTCCTGCGCCATGCGGTTGACGATGGAATAATCGGCACGTATGGTATAACCCTGTCCTTTAAACTTCGAGGTCATGATGCTGCCGCCATAATTGACGGCAAAACCGACGATGCCGATTTTGACCGGAACCACCTCCCCACGGGCGTTTATGGCCGATTTTTCCACAATCACATAGTCTTTGGTGAAACTAACCCGCTTCCCGTCCTGATACAGGTTGGCGCATACCACCGGAACATCGCCGGGATACTGTTTTCCCTGCCACTCATAAGCGGGCAAGGTGGCATCTTCCTCCACCAGGTTTTCCACGCCCCAGTCAAACTCATGATTGCCGAGGGCAACGGCATCGTACCCCATCCGGTCGATGGAAACATAGATGGGCCAGCCATCTAGCATATTGGAGATGCTGGCACCCTGGTAAAGGTCTCCGCCGTCTACCAGCACGAGCCGGCTCCGGTCCGCGCCCCGCAGGTCATCGGCTTTATCGGCGATATAGGCCAGGCGGTAATGCACGTTGTTGTCCGCGTAAGTGATGTGGCCATGGATATCCGTTGTTTGGAGCACGGGCAGGTAAAAATCCCCGGGCGACGGCGTTTCCGGCGAAGGCCCCGGCTGGGGAATGGAAGACGAGCCGCTCCCCGAAGGTGAAAGGAGCGGAGGTGGCGGATCCTGCTTCTGACAGGCAGCCAGAAGGGCAAGGAAAGCCAGAAACGATATGATACGCTGTCGCCTCATTATCCTTTGCGAAAATACAAAACAAGTTGCTCAGATGCAAATGGGGAAAAAAACGGGACCGGCGCGTGGCCGGTCCCGAATGACTAAGTGCGTAATGCAAGATTACATGGTGATTTCTTCAACAAGATTGAGTTTCTTGTGACTAATGGGGGTGGAGGCGGGACGTTCATGTTTTGCAGCACGAGCCGCTTTCCGTTTGGAAATGATTGAATTGGGTTGCACCGGATTAAGGGTAGCAGTAACATCAATCATGATGGCCTTTTCCTTAGCCCAACCGGCACCGAGGTTGTAAGGAGCAACACCAATCTTGGTAGCCGGGACCTTTTTCGTATCCTCAATGTACGGCTGTGCCTCAATGACTTTAGCCTTCAAGGTTACAGGATTGAACAGAATATCGTAGTAACCATACGCCGGGATAACAATATTGTCTCCATAATAGACCAAGTCGAACTCTTCACCTATGGCAGACATATTCCCACCATAGTTTATGCTCCAATCTGCATCCTTACGGAACTTGAACATCTCACCTTCGTTGAACCATACGTTTGAAGCTACATACCAGTCACCATCAGTCAACATATAAAGATCTCCCTCCCAATTCCAACCGTAGAAGTCACCAATAATAGACCATTCTCCCTGCCAGGTGTAACCATTGGCCTCGTAATAATTCTTCCAGGTAGATACCACGGCGGGAGCAATCTTAGCTGATCCATCTTCCTGGAGAGCAAGGACGGCAACTTGATTTCCTTCACCATAGACAAAGTTACCATCTTCATCCTGGCCTACGCTGTAGTATTCATAGTAACGACCGTCTAGAGGAATGGTTACGCCTGTCTTAGCACGGTTAAAGAGAATCGTGCCGGTTTCTGCATCGAAACCTACATTAGCATTGATTTCGGGATCGTCGCCAAAGCTTCCCAGCTTGTAGGAATGGTTGGGCACATCCTGGGAAATGGTGTAAATCTTGTCACCAATTCTCCAACTACCCAGCCAAGCCTTGTACTTCTCTGACGGATCTTCCTCTACGGCCTTAGGATACCATTGCTCATCAACGTAAGTACTAGCGTTGCCGTACGAACCATACTGACCCCGCTCAGAATATATCTTGTATGTCAGCCCATAGATGCCCTCTTGGGCGGGAGAGACGAAGAGATAATACTTGTCGTCCCCATCTTTTTTCACATCTCCATTGAACAGGATCTCACCCACATTCTCATATCCAGTATAGTCACCTGCAAGGATGTCGACAAGTACATTGCCATTAAGCTCATAAGCCGGGGCAAATTCCTGCGAAGCAACGCTCATCTGGCCCGTCTTTTCATCATAGGTACCTTCAATGAGAATAACATCTCCACTGGGGTTATAAGGGGAGCGTATCTGGTTGTTAATACCCTTGATATTGAAGGTCTTACCGGCTTCTTTCTCCGTAATGGTCAGATTATAATTGCCCCAAACACTCCATGCGCCCAGATACTCCGTATAAGGCACCGGCTTGCGGACAAACTCTTCCTTCAAATACTTACCGTTCGGCAAACCGTTTTCTCCGAATTCTACAGCAATCCAGGTTTTGTCAGCATCCCAGTCCATTTCATCAAGCCACTGAATGAAATAAGTATCTGTGGGGAACATGCCGGGATTATTCTTAATTAAATCCATGGGAGAGACTGTAGCACTGATGTTGCTCAGAATCAACCTTGCCCTATTAGCAATGAAGTAATCGTAGTCTATCTCATTTTCGATTAGATTTTGCGTGTCATATAGATAAACGACGCTATATACTCCTTCAGGAATGATTACCTTTGAACGATAGTATTCATCGAAATCATAAACAAGAGCCGTCTCTTTGGAGAACTCAACAGCTTCCACTTCCATGGGAATGATATGTGAGGTTGTGAGTTCTTTTTCACTATCATAATCATAACCCAGGCGGTAAGCCTTCATATAAACGGTCTTTCCAACAAGTTCATCCAGTTTCAGCGCCTCTGCAGCATCGTCAATAAGATATGTTAAGTTATTCACACCAGAAGCAATCGTATACCCGGCATCGTCTTTTGCCAGTTCTCCATAGATGATTGTCGTATAATGCTTTGTATATGAGGAATACCTGCGATATCTAGCCATAAAATCGAACGCGACCGGTTCCATACCCTCCGGGAGCGTCTCTACGAGAGTGGCGATCACATCGGTCAGGATACCTTCATTACCCCAGTCTGCAATGACACCTTTGGTACCTACAAAGTCATAAACCTTACCTACTTCAAGAGCCTTATCAACATTCTTAAGGATAAGGTAAGAATTCGTGCTATTCATATTGATGCCATCAGTGACGACAGCAGTAGTCTTACCTGCGGCAACCACAGTGAGGAGGTTGGCCTTCACATTCTCGGTTTTATCGGCAACCTTTTTAGATTTGATATACGAAATCGAGGTGGCAATCTCCGTGGAGGGTTCCTGGAGAATCTCGAACTCGTTCTCCATAAAGACCTGGTTTTCATCCCAAGTGTAAACCACCTTTACGTGACCGTTACGGTAAACGTTGGTCTCATTGGCGGCCACAATAACAGAACCATGCCACTCGAAGTTGGCTTTGGTAGCCGGCTCAAGGGTAATCCAATCTACATCGGTAACTACCTTGAGATCTTCTTCGTTGGCCTTGAAGTCGAACTGAATCGTCTGCTCGCCGGCATCCACCAGCTTGGCGTCAAATACTGCCTCGACTGACTTCACCGTAACAGCGATACACTTGATGTCGGTCTTACCCTTGCCGTTGGCAGCATAGACAAATACTTTGTAAACTATATCATTGTCCCAAGTTTTGCAAGTGAGTTCAATCTTGCCGGAATCAAAGTTCCCTTCATTGGCAGGAATAATCTCAAAGCTAAACGCATTGTAATCGGGCACGATGTTCAGAACATCAATAGTGATTTCGTCGCCCTCTTCAACACCGGAGATGGTGTAAGGAACAACCATTTTTTCGCCTTTGAGAAGACTGGCACCGGGCTCGACTTCAATCTGAATAGCAAACGGAACCTCCGGTTCAGCCTTAGGAATAGTGAAAGAAGTGTTGTCGGCCAGGGTGAAGACCCAAGCGGTCTCGGTCTCTTCGATGGTGATAGCGGGAGCGGGGGTGCCTGTCATGGGAACGGGAGCCCAGGTGGTACCATTGTCCACGGAAACCTCCAACACACCGTCAGTGATACGGAACTGCGGGATAGGGGCATCGGCGCCATCCTTACCATCGACACCGTCCTTACCGTCTTTACCGTCGGTACCATTGGTGCCATCCTTACCGTCTTTACCGTCGGTACCATTGGTGCCATCTTTTCCGTCCTTACCATCTTTACCGTCTTTACCGGTAACGGGGATAGGATTGCCGGAGCCGTCCGTCAGGAGAACACCGTTGACAGTCCAGCAGTAGACTCCGTCGACAAGCTGTACGCCGATAACGGGTGTAGTGCCGTCCTTGCCGTCAGCACCATCTTTACCGTCGTTTCCATCTTTACCGTCCTTACCATTGACGCCATCTTTGATGACGGCCTTGGTGCCGTCGGAGAAGAGAATCTCGTAACCGCCCGTGTTCAGGGGGGTGACAGATTTGATAGTCACCTGTTTCTGCAGCGCTGCGATGAGAGCCTGCAAACCAGGAATCGTAGTGTTGTTGAGCTCCTGAACGGCGGTCTCCAGTTTGGAAACACGGGCATCCAGGCCATCAATCTTTTGGTTGAGCTTAGAGTCGTCATACTCCTTGGCGCAACCTACTGCGAACAGGGCCGTGACGGCCGTCGCAAGCAGAATCCAGAAAGATTTTTTCATGTGTTAATAGAAGATTAGTTATTAGGGTTTGTCTATAAAAATCAAACGATTACGCGAGTTTTTTTTGCACTCGTTGATAGTTTTTTGTAATATTGGCCCACCATGCTTAAGCACAAATATGGTTCGTTTTAAGTAAACGGTTTATGAACTACGCATACATAAGGGTCAGCACCGA
>CAMKSQ010000006.1 GCA_946415475.1 uncultured Bacteroidales bacterium | reverse complement strand
TCATCAATTCGGTCAAGGGTGGCAACATCCCCAAGGAATTCATCCCGTCCATCGAGAAGGGCTTCCAGTCCGCGATGGCCAACGGCGTTCTCGCCGGTTACGAGGTGCCTGCCTTGAAGGTGGAAGTCATCGACGGCAGCTACCACCCGGTAGACTCCGACCAGCTCTCCTTCGAGCTGGCTGCCCGCATGGCTTTCCGTCACGCCTGCCCCAAGTGCCATCCGGTACTGTTGGAACCCATCATGAGCCTGGAGGTTGTTACTCCGGAAGACTACATGGGTGACATCGTGGGCGACCTGAACCGCCGCCGCGGCCAAATTGTGGCTATGGACTCCACCGCCAATGGAGCACGCATCGTCAAAGCTTATGTTCCGCTTGGAGAACAGTTCGGTTATGTTACCGTGCTGCGTACCCTGTCCTCCGGACGTGCTACCAGCACCATGACCTTCGACCACTACGCTGAGGTCCCCGCCAACCTGGCCAAGGACATCATCGAGAAGAGCGGTTACAGAGTGAATGACGACGAGTAAAATTTAGCAAAGTTAAAAAGTAAAGAATATGAGCCAGAAAATCAGAATCAAGCTGAAATCCTTCGATCACATGCTGGTGGACAAATCCGCTGCCAAGATCGTCGATACAGTGAAGGCAACGGGTGCAAAGGTTGTAGGTCCCATTCCTCTTCCCACCAACAAGAAAATCTTCACTGTGAACCGCTCCACCTTCGTAAACAAGAAGAGCCGCGAGCAGTTCGAGCTGGACTCCTATGTTCGCCTGATCGACATTGACGAGTCCAACGCCAAAACCGTAGACGCCCTCATGAAGCTCGAGCTTCCTTCCGGCGTTGAGGTGGAAATCAAAGTGTGAGGATAGCCCTTGCATGCATAAAAGCGTCCCGTTCGCGGGGCGCTTTTTTTTGTCTCAAAGCGGACGTGGACCAAATTTGCCCCCTAAATTTTCCGCAAATTTCATAGGGATTTAGTAACTTCGTACCTAATTGTGTATCAAAATGAAGAAGAAGTTGGCATTATTTGTCCTAATGGCAGTACTGTGTGCTGCCTGCACGGGCCGTCAAAAACCGGCGGAACGGGTGGCCGCCCCTTCGGATACACTCTATACCATTCTGAACGCCCGTTTGCTGTATTCGACCAATCCGGAGCGGGCGCTGGTTATTGCCGATTCCGCCTACCTGGTTGGCAACGCAAGTGCCTACGAGCGTGACTTTACGCGCGCAACCATTTACGGCCGTTCGTTAAATAATCCGCAGCGGGACAAGTCGCTGGAAATCTGCATGGAGCTCCTGCAGTCGGATTCCACCAAAGCCAATACCGCGAGCACGGCCAAACACCGCCTGGATGTCCTGTCCCTCGTCACGGATATCTACCGTGTGCGGAGAGATACGGAAAACTGGACCAAATACATCGTAGAGGCCATCGACCTGAACCGTACCTGGGGTCAGGAAACGGATGCGCTCCGACTGCAGGCGGAAATGGGGATTGCCCTTTTCTTTTTGGGGCAGGAGGAACTGGGCTTCCAGAAATTGGATGAGGTTCTGGCAACCTTGTCAAAGGGTGACCCGAGCGTGGACCGGCTGGATGCCTGGATTGTTTCGGCCAAACGGAAGATCAACATGCTCACCGAGAAGTCCCGGCACCAGGAAGTGATTCCGATTGCACAGGAGATTATCGACAAATTAGATTATTATCAGGCACATGCCGAGCTTTATGCCGAGGACAGCTACCGCCTGCCTCCCATCCCGGAAGACCGGGCCCGCTGGTGCGATTATTATCGCAGCCAGGCGCATGCCTTCAAGGCGCTGGCCTATGCCTCCTTGGACAATCTGACGGAGGCGAAGGCGGAGCTGGCCATCTTCGACACGTATGCATACAGTCGCAGTTATGCCGGCAAGCGCATGATTTCCCGGGTGTGGAAACGGCTGGGGGAGTGGGATAAGCTGATGGCCATTGACGATGCCATTGAGGCGCGCCTTGGAACGGATACCTTGAACGCCAACTATGCGCTCATCCTGCACGACCGTTCGGAAGCGGCCCGGGCACGGGGAAACCACAAGGAGGCCCTGGCATGGCTCACCCGCTATGCCGACGTACAGAAAACCATGGACAAGCAGTTGTTGGAAAGCCAGGCCCAGGAGTATGCGGAGTCCTATCTTCAGCGGGAAAAAGAACGGGAAATCGCCGATGCCAAGGCGCAGGCCCAACGCTTGCGGATTTATCTCATTATTTTCATTTTATTCCTGCTCCTGGTTATTACCGGATACGTGTTCATGGCGCTTATGCGGAAACTGATTGCCCAGAAAAACCAGGCTCTGGTGCGTCTGATCAATGAAAAGGAGCAGAGTGAAAAATGCGTAAAGACGGATGGGCCCGATGAAGCCTTGTTCCGCCAGATAGATACGGCCATCCGTGAGGAACGCCTGTACGCCAATCCCAGTTTTCAGCGCCAGGTTGTTTTGGATCGATGGTCTTTGCGCCGACAAACCCTCAATGAACTGTTGTCGGCGTACGCCGAGGGCGATTCTTTCCCGGCCTATATCAACAGCATCCGCCTGGAGGAGGCGATGCATCAACTTCGCGATAATCCGGAGCGGACCATCGCGTCCATTTCTGAATCCATCGGCTTTACGCCGGCGAATTTCCGTCTGCAATTCAAGCAAAAGTATGGCATGACGCCGCAGGAATACCGCGAAAACCTATAATTTTGCAACATTTTTGGTTCGTTGGACCAAAGTTATGCCATAGAATTACTTAAAATTGGGGTTCTGTGTTTTAACTTTGTATTATGCAAAACGAACAAAAAAAGACAAAAGTATCGGATTACGAATGGTTCCGCCAAATTGACGCAGCTGTCCGCAAAGAAAAACTCTATGCAAATCCGTCTTTGCAGCGTCAGGATATTTTGCAACGCTTCGGCCTGCGGAGACAGCATTTGAACGTTATTCTTTCCCGGTATGCGTACGGGCAATCTTTTCCGCAATATGTAAATAGTATGCGCCTGCATGAGGCAGAGCGCCTGATGAAGGATAATCCCAAGCTCTCCATTTCTTCCGTGGCACAGGCTGTGGGTCTGTCCATGCCCAACCTGCGCATCCAGTTTAAACAGCGCTACGGTTTTTCCCCCTCCGATTTCAAAGAAGCCATCAACACAAAAAAATAAAACACATCCAGAAAGCAAAAAAAGACAGCGAGATGCTGTCTTTTTTTGTGGCCGAGTGGCCCCACGGGGATTTGAACCCAGGACCAACGGATTATGAGTCCGCTGCTCTAACCGCTGAGCTATGGGGCCTTCTGATAAAATCAGGATTGCAAAGGTAATAAACTTTCGGGAATTAGGCAAAAAAGCAGTAACTTTGTAGTCTGATTGGAAACTATGAAGGTTATTGTCATCGGTGCCGGCATTTCCGGCTTAACTTGCGCCAACTATCTGCAGAACTCTGGCATCCAAACCCTGATTTTGGAGCAGGCGGCTGCACCGGGTGGCGTATCCACCAGCTGGAAGCGCAAGGGATACACTTTCGAGGGTGGCATTCACTGGCTTATCGGCGCAAAAGAGAGCATACCTCTGCACGATATATGGATAGAGACAGGCGCCTTGCAGGAAAACAATCCGGTCTATTTCAAAGACCCCATTTATACGCTGGTGGACGATAAAGGCCAGATGCCGCTTTACCGGGACCTTCACGGCCTGGAACTTACCGGCTGGCGGGACCGCCTGGCCCTGCGCATCCTGAAATTCCACCTGCTGTGCTTCGATGGTTTCCATCAACCCATCAAAGACATCAAAGGCGTCAAAACCAAATATCCGCGTCCGTATTCCCTGTGGGAGTATATCAAAATGGGCGGAGCGGCCATGATCTCTCCTTCCCTGGTGATGCACAGCGCGCGCTGCTACGCCAGGCGTTTCAAGAATCCCCGCATCCGGGCCCTGCTGGGAGCGGTGGTGGAGCCTTCCATCAATGCGCTTTCCTTGATCTATACCTTGAGCACCTTCGCCATGGGTGACAGCGGGTATCCCAAAGGCGGCTCGCTGCAGATGGCCCGCAACATGGCATCCCGCTTCGAGAGCCGCGGCGGCCAAATCCGCTACCGGACGTCGGTGGAGGAGGTTTTCCGCACGGATGCAGGCTGGTCCGTCCGGGTGGGTGGGGAAGTGTTCCAGGCCGATGCCGTCGTCATCTCCATGGACGCGCGCACCGCTATCGACAAGCTCTTCAAAACCCCTATCCAGGACAAATGGGCGCAGAAAATGCGCAAAGGCCTGCGTACCACCCAGTGCATTTTCCTGGGGGTGGGCGTCAAGGCCGATTTAAGCGCCTGGCCCCGCTCCATGCAAATCGTACTGCCGGAACCGCTGCACGCCGCCGGCCAGACGTACAAGACCATCGTCGTAAACAATTATGCCGATGTCAAGGAGTACGCCCCGGAGGGTTGCAGCGTGATTACCTGCCTGCTGCATGGCCCTACCTATGCCTGGTGGAAGGCCGCCAAGGAGGAGGGGACTTACGAGGCCAAAAAGAAGGAACTCATGGCGGCTTTCCTCAAGGCCATCGGCAAGGTAATTCCCGTCATAGAGGAGCAGGCCGATGTCACGGACGTGGCCACGCCGCTCACCTATGAGCGCTATTGCAGCACCTTCGAGGGCAGTTACATGAGCGATTGGCCGCCTTTCCAGCCGCTTTTCCGCGCACCGTACCGCTATGAGCACGGCCTGTATTTCACGGGCCAGCGCACCGCTTATTCCGGCGGCCTGCCGCCGTCGGCCCAAAGTGCCCGTCTCACGGCCCAGTACGTGTGCCGGGACCTGGACGTGGAGTTTGTCCCTCACGATTAGGTGCTTAGCAAGGGAATTTGTACTTTTGGCGGAAAAATCGTAACTTGCAGCATTAAACACTAAAACCGATGTGCCATGAGTAATTTCCTGAAAAAACTTTCCGATATTTCCAATATCCACAGGCGGGCAGCTTTCTCGGATCTTCCCGAGCGTCTGCCGGCTAAGGAGAGCACTTTCCAGGCATTGGCTAAAGAGCGGTATTCCTGCCGCAAATTCAAGGATACACCCCTGACAGACGTACAAATCAACCACATTCTGGAAGCGGCACGCCTGGCCCCCACCGCTGCCAACAAGCAGCCGGTACACGTATGGGTGGTCAAAAGTCCGGAAGGCTTGGAGAAACTGAAAGGCGCAACGGACTACACCTATGGCGCTCCTGTGGTGTTCATGGTAGGCGCCAAGCCGGAGGCCGCCTGGGTACGCAAGTACGACGGCAAAAACGGCGCGGAGATAGACGCCGCCATCGTGGGTACGCACATCATGCTGGAAGCCAGCGCCCTGGGCCTGGGCAATGTGTGGGTGGGCTCCTTCGACCCGGCAAAAATCAAGGCGGATTTCCCGGAAACGGCCGGGTATGAGGTGGTTTGTATGTTCCCGGTGGGCCATGCCGCCGTGGACACCAGCACCAATCACGACAAGCGCCAGGAAATGAAGGAGTTTGCCTCGGAGATTTAGCTTTTAACACTTAACTATGAGAAAACTTCCTGTACGTGCGTATGCGGCGGCCATGCTCACGGTGGGCCTGTGGGCCATGTCCTATATATGGGCGGACCGTTTGCTGGCGTTGAATATTCCCGTAGAGTTTTTTGTCCCGGTGAGAACTTTTCTGGCCGGGGTTTTATTGTGGCTCCTGAACAAAGTCACGGGCGTTCCCATGCGCATCCAAAGCCGCCGGGACCTGTTCAAGTTCGTGTTCCTAGCCCTGTGCATGCCCTTCATTTACTTTGTGGCAGAGACCTACGGCCTGGAATTCACGGAGTCTCCTACCATTACGTCGCTGGTCATTGCCACCAACCCCATCCTGGCTATGGTGTCGGGCATCGTCATGTTCAAGGAAAAGTTTGGTCCGATCAATATCGTGGGGGTTTTCATTACCCTGGCGGGCCTTTGGTTGGTATCGTTCACCCGTTCCCAGACCAGCGCCCTGTTCTGGGTGGGCGTGGGTATCCTGTTTATCGCCGTGGTTGCGGAGGTGAGCCAGATTGGCTTCACCAAGTCCTTATCGGCCCATTATGCCCCGTCCGTCATTGTGATGTACCAGTTTCTGCTGGGCACCGTGTATTTTCTTCCGTTGCTGTTTACCAAGGGCCTCCGGAACTTTGATGCGGGCCTGTATCTGAGCTGGGATGTCCTGTATCCCACGTTGTCGCTGGCGCTGTTCTGCTCAGCGACGGCTTTTACTTCCTGGGCCTATGCCATCAAGGTGCTGGGCGTTGCCAAAACCAGCGTTTTCCTGGCCGTGGTGCCGCTGGTGACGGCGGTGCTGGCCTTCCTGGTGGGGGAGGAAACCGCCACCGGCTTGCAGTGGATCGGGCTGGCTATCGCGATGGTGGGAATCTATCTTACCCAGCGGGCTCCGGTGGAACCGGACTTGTAAAAAATCGGAATTTGTAGTAACTTGCAGGGCTTAAAAGGAATTTGACATGTCATTGCTTTTTTCGACCCTCATCGCCCTTCTGCTCCAGCTGAATCCCAGCGTGGTGTGGAAGGCTACAGTCAATCATACGGAAGGAGACCGCTACCAGTTGGTTGTAACGGGACAAATCGGAAAAAATTATTATGTGCACCCCATGAGTGACCCGCATGTGGGGACGGAACTGGAGGTGAATACCACGGACCGGGTTTTCCTGGAAGGGAAGCCGGTGGAGGAATTTACGCCCTCGGAGTATAAGGGGGCCCAAGTGGTAGTGGGGACGTATGTGCTCAAGCAGGAGTTGCAGCTTGCCGGATCCGGGAAGTTGAAGGTGGAGGGAAGCGTTACCTGGAGTGCTTGTAGTGGGGATTATTGCCAGATGCCGGAGGAGTATGAATTCTCCGTGCCGGTGGAGATCCCGGGTCAAGCCCGGGATGAGGAGGGTCAAGCCACGGCTGGCAACCTTTGGAGCCTGATTCTGGAGGCGATCCTTTGGGGATTCCTGATGCTGCTGACGCCTTGCGTGTTCCCGATGGTGCCCATGACGGTGTCCTTCTTCATCAAGCAGGAGAAGGGCGGTCGCTTCAAGGCCCTCATGTATGGCATTTTCATCGTCCTGCTTTATACGGTGCCCATCTCCATCATCATCGGTCTTACCTGGCTCCTGGGTGGAGAAGCGGTGACGGCGGATATCTTCAACTGGCTCAGCACGCACTGGCTCCCGAACATCCTGTTCTTTGTGATTTTCATGCTGTTTGCGGCATCGTTCTTTGGCGCTTTCGAAATCACCCTGCCGGCCAGCTGGACCACCAAGGCCGATGCAAAAAGCGACCGTGGCGGCCTTCTGGGTGTATTTTTCCTGGCGCTGACGCTGGTGTTGGTGAGCTTCAGCTGCACCGGTCCCATCGTGGGTACGGTCCTTATCAAGAGTACCCAGGGCGAGTTCTGGACCCCCATGGTGACCATGCTGGCCTTCAGCATCGCCTTCGCCCTGCCGTTCGCCCTGCTGGCGTTCTTCCCGTCGGTCCTCAAAAAGCTGCCCAAGAGCGGCGGCTGGCTCAATAGCGTAAAGGTGGTGCTGGGCTTCATCGAAGTGGCCCTGGGCCTCAAATTCCTGAGCACGGCGGACCAGACGTACCATTGGCACCTGCTGGACCGTGAGGTGTATCTGGCCATCTGGATTGTGTGCTTCGCCCTCCTGGGCCTGTACCTGCTGGGCAAAATCCGCTTCAAGCACGACTCTCCGCTGGAGTACATCGGCGTAGGCCGCCTGGCCCTTATTATTGCCGATTTTGCCTTCGTCATTTACCTCCTGCCGGGCATGTGGGGTGCGCCCCTGAAGGCCCTCAGCGGCTATCTGCCGCCGTTGGAGACGCAGGATTTTGTGATAAGAGAGATACCCGGTCAAGCCGGGTATGACGGGACGTCCGTCATTGCCGGCCCCGACCGGCAATCTCTGGTGTCCCTGCCGCACGGCCTTAAAGGTTACAACAAGCTGGAAGAGGGTATCAAGGCGGCCAAGGAACAGGGGAAAAAGGTCTTTGTGGACATTACCGGCCACGGCTGCGTGAACTGCCGGGAAATGGAAGCCCGTGTATGGAGCGACCCTCGCGTGCTGCAACTGCTGCAGCGCGACTACGTGATAGTGTCCCTTTACGTGGACGATAAAACCAAACTGCCTGAAAGCGAGTGGGTGACCACCGACAAAGGCAAGGTACTCAAAGACGTGGGCCGCGTGAACTCCCACCTGGTGCTGGAGCGCTTTGGCGTGAACTCCCAGCCCAACTATTTCCTGCTGGACGGGGAGGGGAATACGCTCCGGGGTCCGCGGGGTTATAACCTGGATACAGACGCGTTTGTGAACTTCTTGACCTTATGACGCAAGCGGAAATCATCGGCCTCATCAAGCAGGAGGTAAAACCTGCCCTGGGGTGTACCGAACCCATTGCCGTGGCTTTGGCCGTCGCCAAGGCTGCGGAAATTATTTCCGAAAACTGCCCCGGCTGTGGCCCGTGGCGCATGCAGTCGGACTTCAAGCTGGATGTGGCCGTCAGCGGCAACATCCTTAAAAACGGTATGGGCGTGGGTATTCCCGGCACCGGCATGGTGGGCCTGCCCGTAGCTGCCGCCCTGGGTGCGGTCTGCGGGGACTCCAGCCTGGGACTGGAGGTGCTCAAAGGCCTCACGCCGGAGGCGGTGGCCCGCGCAAAAGAGCTGGTAGCCAAGGGGTTTGTGCACATTTCCGTGGCCGATACCGAGCACCTGCTCTATGTAAAAGCCACAGTTACGGTTGATGACCACACGGTGGCCAGTGCAGAAGTGGATCCGCATGCATACGCCGTCGTCGAGGACGACCACGACCGCATCGTGGAAACCAGCTTTGCGGACAAAATCCTGATGAGTTCGGAATCCGCCGCCGCCCTTGGCGTCGCAGGTTCGTCTGCCGCGCCGAAGGAAGAACAGGCCTACGACCTTACCGTCCGGCAAATCTGGGACTTCGCCCATGAGGCCCCGTATGAGGATATCGCCTTCATCCTGGAAGACCGTACGCTCAACCTGGCCCTGGCCCAGGAAGGTCTCCGCGGCAACTACGGCCTGCAGGTGGGCAAAGCCATCCGCGAAAACCAGAAAGAGGTGTTCGGGGACGATTTCATGAGTTACGCCATGGGCATGACCGCCGCAGCCTCGGATGCCCGTATGGCCGGCAGCACCCTTCCCGCCATGTCCAACAGCGGCAGCGGCAACCAGGGCATCACCGTGAGCATGCCCGTAATCACCTATGCGCTCAAATACAAGGTGAACGATGAAAAACTTGCCCGCGCGCTCATCCTGAGCAACCTGGTGGCCATTCATATCAAGCACTACCTGGGTAAGCTGAGCGCCCTGTGCGGGTGCGTGGTGGCATCGACCGGCAGCGCCTGCGGCATTGTGTACCTGGAAGGCGGCGGCTACGAGCAGGTGTGCGCCGCCATCAAGAACATGGCCGGCAACATTACCGGCATGGTGTGCGACGGCGCCAAGGTGGGCTGCGCCATGAAGGTGGCCTCCGGCGTATCCTGCGCGGTGCAATCGGCCGTGCTGGCCCTTCGCGGCACCTGCATCCCCTCCACGGACGGCATTATTGAGGACGATGTGGAAAAGACCATCCGCAACATTGGCACCATCGGCAGTGCCGGCATGAAAGCCACGGACCGGATGATTCTGGATATAATGTTATGCAAATGAAGAAGTTAGTACTTGCCTTTATGGCCGTTTGGGCTGCCGTTGTGGCTGCCGTTGCGCAGACTCCCGAAGAAATTGTCAGCCGCATGGAGGCGGAAATGAACAGCCATGCAAGCGAAGGCATTGCCATGACGGTGGATATCAAAATTCCCATCCTGGGAACGTCCACCAGCCGCAGTTATGTGTATGGCAGCAAGCTCCGCGTGGAAATGAAGATGATGGGCGTCCAGGTAGTGACCTGGAGCGACGGCGAGACGTCCTGGACCTATGTTTCCAAGGACAACTCCCTTACCATCCAATCTGCCGGCCATAAAAAGGCCAACACCGGCGACACGGAACTGTTCATGGGCATCACCGACGGCTACGACGTGTCGATGAAGAAGGAAACCGCCGACGCCTGGCATCTCCTGTGCAAGAAGTCCAGGGGCAACAAGGACGAGGACGACCCCAAGACCATGGACCTGGTGGTGTCCAAGAAGAACTATTATCCGCTGAGTCTCAAGGCATCCATGTCCGGCATGACCATGACCATGCGCGACATTTCCTTTGACGTCACCGAGGCCGATGTCACCTTCGATATAGCCAAGTACCCCGGTGTCAAGATTATTCGCAAGTGAGAAAGTGGTGCCTGTGTATTGCCTGCCTGGGGGCCTTGCTGGTGGCTTGTAAGAAGACGCCGGTAGAGGTTCCCAAGCACCCTTATACGCAGGAGGAACTGGTAAAAGCGCACCTGGACGAGTCCTTCTCTGCGTTCATCACGGCGCTGGACCTGGATTCCACGGTGGTGAAGCAGCCGGAAAAGTTCCTTTTGGAAAACAGCAGCATATCTGCCGACTGGGCGGACAATGGAGCAATTACCTATCAGCTTAAAAGGCACGGTAGGGCGGTACTGCTGGTTCGCTACTATGTGTTGAGCGGAGAGGTGTTGGCCTCGCTTTATGGCGGAATTGCCATCAAAGGTACCATCCTGCCTCCGCCTGCGGACTTGCACGTGTACGACATGGACAAGGACGTGGCCAAACTGGAATTTGACAGGGGGCTTTCCTGTCTGGTGTTCCGTTTCCCCGACGGGACGGCCTATGCGTTGAATTCATTACTTATCTCTGAGGCGCTCATCGACTTCCTGATTGAAAATGTGCTCTCTACGGAATAGCATATTGGTGGTTTTGCTGGTTTTGCTGGGCCCGCTGGCCGTGGCGCAGGAGCGTGACACGGTGGCGCAGCTGTCGCTGGAAAAGTCGGTGATTACCGAACAGTTGCAGCGGCCCATAGCCATTAACAGCCGTGGCGTGAGCGGGGAAGTGAACGTGAGCAAAATCGCCGCCATCCCTTCTTTCCTGGGCAATGCGGACCCGATCCGCTTTGTGCGTCTGCTGCCCAGCGTGTCGCTGAACACGGAAATAGAGGGCGGCCTGTACATGCAGGGAAGCGACCACTCGCATACCCTGATTTCCCAGCACGGCATTCCCATCTACGGCGCTACCCATCTGCTGGGGCTGTTCTCCGTCTTTAACACCCCGCATTTCACGGGGATGCGGTATGATACCTCGGCCGGGAAGGAGCCGCGGATAGGCGGCATTATCGACATGCAAATCCAGGATACCCTGGCCCGCCGCTTTGGCGGGGATGTCTCCGTGGGGCTGTTGAATGCGCAGGGTACGCTGCGGATACCCACCGGTCCCAATTCCAACCTCATCGTGAGCGCCCGCCGGACGTATGTGAACCTGCTTTACGGGCGTTGGCTTCAATTCTACGGCTATCCCATTTTTTACGGCTTCACGGACGCCAATCTCACCTGGCAGTGGCGGCCCACGCGGAGAGACCGCATTTGGGTCGATGCCTTTGGCTCCCTGGACGATGTCACCGCAAAGGGAGGCATCGTGCAGGAGTTCAAGGCTAAGTGGTTCAATGCCCTGGGGGCGGTCCACTGGAACCATTACTTCCCGGAGGCAACCCTCAAACAAAGCGTGTACGGGACGGCTTTCGGCCTGTATCCCCATATCAATGCGTTCAATATTTACGGGACGATGAACTCCTATATCCAGGACTATGGCTATCGTGGAGAACTGCTGTGGAAGGACTGGGAGTTCGGGGCGCATTTCTCGTACTACCGCGTGCAGCCGCAGAATCCTTATACCGAGGGGCATCAGAACGATTCGGTCAACAATGGCGCCGTGCCCGTGCAGAATGCGTTTGAAACCATCCTGAGTGCGTATTACTCCCGCAACCTGGGCTATTATCTGCAGGGGAAGGTCGGCCTGAGCGGCAGCTGGTACCTGAGTCCGGAAAAGAGGAGCTGGTGGGGGCTGAGCCCGGAGGTGAAACTCATCGCCAACTTCATGGACGCCGGCAAGCTGGATTTCACTTACGCCATCAAGCGGCAGAACCTGTTTAATCTGGGGATGACCGATATCGGCCTTCCTTGTGAATTCTGGGTGATGGCCGGCGACATCCAGGCGCCGCAGTGGGCCCACAACTTCTCCCTGGCGTACAATGTGAAATGGCTGGGTGTCGATTTCTCGGTAGAAGTCTATTACAAGCTCCTGCGCAACCAGCTGGAGTACACCGGCTCCATCATGGATATCTTCAACGGCATGTACTCGCTGGAAAGCAATACCCGGAGGGGAAAGGGACGGGCCTATGGCGTGAACCTGATGGCGCAGAAGTCGATGGGCAAGTTTACCGGCTGGATCAGTTACGCGTTCTCCCGCAGTCTCCGTACCTTCGACGGCGATTATGACGGCGGCGAATACCCCAGCAAGCACGAACGCCTGCACGAAGTGGACGTGGTGGCCACCTACGACTTTGGCAAGGTGGACGTGGGTGCTACCTTCGCGCTGGCCACGGGAACCCCCTATACCCGCCCGGAGGCCCTCTACGTGCTGGGCAGCCGCCTGGTGTGCGACTACGGTCCGTATAATGGGAACCGGCTGCCGACCTACTACAAACTGGACCTGTCCGTGAACTGGTATTTCCGCCGGACGGCCAAGGGCAAGACGGGTCTCAATTTCTCCTTGTACAATGCCCTGGGAAGCAAGAATGCCCTGGGGTATGGCATCCACATGAACAAGGATAAATCGGCCTATACCTTTGGTCCCTTCTCCCTGAATCTGCGTTTCCTGCCTTCTCTGGCGTTTTTCCATACCTTCTGACGATGAGAAAGTGTTATTTGCTCATATTGCCTGTATTGCTGCTCGCCTGTTCAAGGGTGGAGACCCCCAAGAGCCCCATCCTGGTGGTGGAGGGCTGGATCGAGAGCGGTGCCGCGCCCGTGGTGCTGCTGTCGGAATCGGTTCCCGTGCTGGACCAACAGGAAATCGTGCCCCGCGACCTGGTGAACAACGTGGCCAAATGGGCCAAGGTGACCGTCAGTGACGGGACCCGTACGGAGGTGCTGACAGGTATGGCGGATTCCGACTACTTCCCGCCGTATATATACACGTCCGGCACGATGAAAGGGGAGGTGGGGAAGACTTATACCCTGACGGTGGAATATAAGGATTACAGGGCCACGGCCACTACCACCATTCCCGCACCGGTTCCCATCGACAGGGTATTCGTAAGGGAGGTCAAGGACAGCATGGTAACGGCGGTCTGCGCTTTCACGGATCCGCCGGCTTCCGGGAACTGCTACAAGGTGTTTACCCGGACCGAAAGCAAGGACAAGCACTACCATCCGTCGGCCCTGGCCATGGCTACGGACGAAACCCTGAACGGCTATACGGAAATATTCCTCTACAGCACCCAGCGGCTGATGGACAACATCTTCCAGACCAATATCCACCAGGGAGACAGCCTGTGGGTCAAGCTGTGCACCATGGACCGGAAGGCCTACGACTACTGGAACAATTTTGAGGCGACGCTGACCGGCAACATGCTCAACACCCCCAATTCCCGCTACGTCCTGGACAACATGATGCAAGGCGCCTCCGGCTACTGGATAGGCTATGGCACAGACAAGCCCAAGCTCCTGGATACCTCCACCCCCGCGCAGATTAAACCGTGACGATGCCCTTGGCTACGGCATGGGCGACGCATTCCACAATGCTGTCCAGGCCGAATTTCCCTTTGATACGCTCCTTGTAGCTGTCTACGGTGTTCAGGGAGATTTCCAGCGCCGAGGCTATCTGGGCGTTGCTGTAGCCGGAAGTGGTCAGTTGCAGGACCTCCAGCTCGCGGGGCGTGAGTCCCTGGGGCTTCCGCGCTACCAGTTTTTCCTCTCCGCCAAAGATTCGCGTAATTTTATCTGCGTCGATGGTCTCGCCAAAGAAGAGACATCGACCTTCAGCCACGTCCATAATGGCCTGTACGATGGACTCCGGTGCGGAATCTTTGGCCAGATAGGCATTGGCGCCGGAGGTGATGGCCCGGAGGATATAGGCCGGGTTCTTGTAGTGGGACAGCACCAGCGTGCGCACGGTAGGGAAGGCCGCCCGGATGATACCCAGCAGCGTAAGGCCGTCGGTTTCGGATTCCAGGGTGATGTCCACCACGGCAAGGTCGGTCTCGGGATGGGCGTTAAGGTAGGCTACGGCCGCGCCCGGGGTGGTGACGGCGTCAATCGGGCCGATGGATTTCTCTGCTCCCAGCGCCAGCTTGAGCCCCATCACAAAAACGGCGGAATCTTCGATGAGAAGGACGTGTATCATAGGTTGATGGTTATTTCAAGGCCCCCTGAGGGGCGGTTTTGCATATGGAGGGTGGCGCCCAGTTTGTCCACGAGTTCGCGGGTAATCACCAGGCCCAGGCCGTGGCCCCAGGCGGTGGCGCCTTCCCGGAGTCCGGGGCCGTTGTCCAGGATGGTGATGGTACGGGTGAGATCCTTCGTCGCTCCGCTCCTCAGGATGACAGAAGTGGGCGAAGCCTTGAGGGCATTGTCCAGGAGGTTCCGAAGGACGGTGAGGAGCATGTTGCGGTCGGTGCGGACCGTCAGGTCCTCGGGAATATCGATCCGGATAACCGCCTGTCCCTGAACGCTTTCTACGGCCTCCTTGGCCAGGCTCAGGAGATTTTCTTCCCGCATTACCGGCTCCAGCATGCCTTTTTGGTTCAGCGACCACAGGAGCAGGTTCTCCAGCAGTGCGGAGGTATTTTGGGCCGATTGCGCGAGCTCTTCCAGGCCCTCCTGAAGCTGCGCGGGGCTCAGGTCCCGGAAGCGCTCCAGGAGCTGGCGGCTGAGCAGGGCGTTCCCCGAAACGGGGTTTCTCAGGTCATGGGAGATGATGGAGAACAGGCGGTTGCGCATGTCCAGTTCCTTCTCCAGGAGGCGGCGCTCCCGCAGGCGGATGACAATCCACGCGGTGGCCACGAGCAGGCCCAGGTACAGCACCAGGAAGGGCCAGCGGAGCCAGAGCGGAGGCGGGACGCGGAGTGTGCGGACGGCGGTGGTGCCGTGCTCCCATCGGCCAAAAAGATCGGCGCTTTGCTCCTGGAGGGTATAGCGCCCGGGGCGGAGGTTGTCCGGCAGACCCGTAAAGCGTCCGTCCGTCCATTCGCCGTCGCCCAGGCGGTAACGGTGGCGGATCAGTTTTTCCAGCGGCAGGTTTCCCCGGGCCGACACGGCCAGCAGGCTGTCCGGATGGAAGGCCACCGCGCCGGCCGCCCCGCCAAAGGCCAGGGAACCGTCCCGTAAGCGGCAAGAGACATGCTCCCCGTAGATGTCCGAGGGGAAGCCCAGCGCTTGGGGCACCCGGCCCGTGCTGCCGTCTGTGTCAATGAAATACAGCCCGTCCTCCGTACCGGCCCAAAGGCGGCCTTTCTCATCGGCCTCCACCGATTGTACCAGCATACCGGGGAGGAGAGATTGCCGGTCGGAGCCGGCAATGACGGGGGCGTTACCCCCGACGGCCGCCCCGTCATGCCCGGCTCCGACCGGGCATCTCCACAGGCCGCTGCGGGTGGCGGCCCAGACGCTGCCGTCCGGGGAGAGGCAAAGGTCTGTGACGTAGTCGTCCGGAATGCTTGAATTCCCCCGGAAGTATTTGGTTACCAGTTCTGTATCCTTGTCGATGACATTGATGCCGGCCTCGGTGGTGGCATACACCAGGTTGCCCTGCGCATCCTCGATGAGGCGGCTGCCCAGGCGGGAGCTCACGTAGATGTTGGAATCCACCTGCGGGGTGGGATAGCGGAAGGGGCTGAGCCAATGGGGCGGGAGGCTGCGGCGGGCCTGGCGGTCCCATTCGTTGAGGCCTACGCCTTCCCAGCTCACTACCCAGAATCGACCCTGACTGTCCTCCAAAAAGTCCGAAATCCAGTTGGCGCCGTCCAGGTACTGGGCTTCCCGCTGCTCTTTGGGAAGAGGGCCGTGGAGGCGTTCCTTGTGCATGTGCCCATCCTTCCAGACCTCCCAGCCGGTGTTGTTCCACAGGCCCACGTACACGGTGCCGGTGCGGTCTTCGTAGAGGCTGGAGACACGGTCATCGGCCCTTCCTATCCAGATTTTTCCGTGACTGTCCTCCAGGATGGCCGTGACATTGTCCTCGGAGAGGGTGCGAACCTGCTGCAGGGCGGGGCAGAGGACGGAAAGGCCGTTGTCGCCGCCCGCCCAGAGGTTGCCCTGGCGGTCCTCGAAGAGGCAGAAGAGTTCACCGGAGGATATGCTGGAGGGGGTATCTGCCTGATGGCGGAACACCTGCGTGTTTTCCGGATGGAGGGTATCCACGATGCCCAGGCCGTAGGAGCCCGCTGCCCAGAGGCGGCCTTTGCTGTCTGTCAGCAGCCTTGCATGGGCAATGGGTATGCGGCCCAGGGGGAGGGGTTGAAGGTCCTGGTAAGTATACAGGATGGAGGTGTGGTCTACAAAGGAGTAGAGTTTTCCGGCGCTTTCGGCATAGCTTCCGTTATTGAACATGCCTTCCCAGCGGGGGAGCGTGACGTGCGGATCCGTTTTGTCTGTGATATACTGGTTGTTGACCAACCGGCCTGCCAGCCAGAGTTTGCCGTCGGAGGCCTCGTAGATCTGGAAATAGGGGTAATCGCCTTCCGAGTCCCGCTTCTCGTAGCGGCAGCGGGCTTCTTCCCGGATGCCGTCCTGGTAGGACAACTTCAGCAGCAGCGTATCGTCCACGGTGGCCCAGACGCAGCCCTCCGCGTCCGTGTGCAGCGCCCGTACCGGCCCGCCGAAAGATTGCCGGTCGGAGCCGGCACTGACGGTGCCGTGCCCGACCGCTCCGTCATGCCCGACCTGATCGGGCATCTCCTTCACCACAGCGACCCCCTCCGTCGTCCCCACCCATAGGCGGTTCCCCGTGTCCAAGGCCAGAGCGTTCACACGACCGTACTCCTTCCAGCTTCTGAAACGCACCCCGTCAAAACTGGCCAGGCCATTCCGGGTTCCCACCCACAGGACGCCATCGGCATCCTGTGTAATGGCATAGACCGTGTTGGACGGCAGCCCGTCCGCCGCGCTGTAGTTCACAAAGCGGGGCGCTGGGAAATTCTGGGCGAAGAGGGTCCAACCCGGCAGAACCAGGGCCAACCACAATATGACGGCGAGACGGCGCATAGTGACACAAAGATACCATTTCCTCCCGAAAAAACCTTGCGAATCGGTTTCCCCGTGGCGGAATCCACCACAAGACATTCCCCCCTCTGCTTAAAGCACACCCATCCCTTCCAGAACCACTTCCAGGGCTGCACCCTGTGCTTTAGCCACTCCTCACACACCCCGTTAAAGCACACCCATCCCTTCCAGAACCACTTCCAAGGCTACACCCTGTGCTTTAAGCACTCCTCACACACCCCGTTAAAGCACACCCACCCCAATCAGAACACTCTCTAGTGCCATCTCGCGTGCTTTAATCGTCCCCATGGCTAAATCCGGGCTGGTCAATAATACGCAGAGTATCAGTTACTTATGCAAAATCCTCGGCGCAAATGGGGCCGAGGATTATGAGTATCTTGCTGTGTATCAATACTTTACCGATCAGCGCAAAAATAGGGCCGGGCTAGTCCAGCATGCTGCCGTCGGCGGGGTCCAGGTGATGCCAGGAGCCGTCTTCCAGCTGGATGTACAGGCTGGGTTCTTCCTTGAACTTCCAATCCTTCAGGTCGTTGTACAGGCGTTCTCCTTCTAAGTTAAAGATGGAATAACCTTCTTTATCTTTGGGGTGGAATGCACCAAGTATGAGCTTATGGCCGGGGATAACCCTGAAAATAGTGTAACGGGCTTCCCAGAGGTAGGCCACATCGAGCGCATCGCCCGAGACCACTACCGGGACAAGTTTATCATCTTCTATTCTGAATACGCCGGCTCCCCGGATGAGCCATTTTTGCTTGGGATTCTCCACTCCCTTGTCATATCGGTAGCCGTTCCCCACAACCACCAGTCCCTGCGCCTCCGGGACATAGTCTTCTCCCTGGATAAAATCTACGTCAGTATTGGGAAGGAAGACCAGTGAACCTTCCTTGTTCTTGAGCTTGGGAGCGGTAACCCAGACACTGGTAGCATTATCCCAGATAGCCGACACAACTGCCTCACTGGTCCATTTGTCTTTGGTCAGTTTGATTTCATAATTGCCGTACTTTTTCCCCAGGTTTTCATTTTTCATCTGGGCAAACGCGGGAACCGAAACGAGCACGGCCAGCAAAAGAATAGCTAAACGTTTCATAATCAATATAAATCTGAATATTTAACAAGGGGTCCGGTATAGCCTTCCAGGCCCGGGTTTACATAATGATAGGTTTTGGCAAAACGGGCCGAAGGTTCAATTTTGTGTACAAATTATAAGACCGGATATAGTGTCGATACTTCTCCGTGGTGCTTTGGGTCATCTGGAGGAAAATGATGTAGTTGTTCTCCAAATAGTATTTCTCGGGGTCGCGCGTCGAGGACCAGATAGCGCCGTTTTCGCCATCGCGGTCCAGCTCTCCGTCGCTGCAGACAGCGCCTCCAAACGGGAGGAAAATGGCGTTCCCGTTGGGGCCGGTCACCTTATATCCTTTCACGCCGTCGCAGGCGGTAAGCTCCCAGGAGCATTTGAGGACCAGTTCTTCCATCTCCCTGTAGGACGGTGTGCGCCAGCCCCCGCCCCAAGGGACCTCGAACCCGAAGGGAACGTAATCGCCGTATGCCTGGGGGACATCGGCCCCGACATTCCGGTCCGCCCAGAATACGCTGAGACCCAGGTCTACGACGCGCGTATCCGCGATGCGAAGCGTAGGGGCGGCAATGCTTGCGGGAGGATTCACGGCCGGGATATCGACCCGCTTGCCGTCTTCTCCCACCCAGAAAACGCCGGAGTCTCTCTGGACGAGGAGTAACAGTTTGTCGCCGTAGTACCCCAGATTCAGAATCCGGCCATCGGGGCCCACAAAGATACGGGGCTCTACCACATAGCAGAAACTGCCCAGCTTGGGGTCCGTATCCGGCCCTTTCACCTCTTGAAGGGCCAATACCCCGGAGATGGCGTCATCGACACGGATTTCCAGATAATTGGCGCCGGCATGGGGCAGCCATCGCAGCCCGCGTGCCTCCACGGGAAACATGGCCAGGGAAAAATGGCACTGCCCCGCTGCGTCTGTTTCAGAGTAGGCGATACCCAGTCCGCCTGCCTCCGAACGGAAAATCTGGTATCCGTTTCCGCGCGCCAGGGTGTTCAGGTCCATTTTATAGGCCCGAAGAAGATCGGACCAGGTGTCGGCGGCACAAACCAGCTGTGCGCCAAGCACCATCAGAACAATCAGGAAGCACTTTTTCATAGCCTGGTAACATTTAGAACGCGGTAGCGGATGCTGTTGTCGGTATAGACGCCAAGGCTGTTGTTGTAAATGCTTGGCTCATTGATTCTTGCCGGGGGCATGTGGACAATCTTATGCTCCTGCCGGGTTGCACCGTCCTTGCCGTATTTGACCTCGTATTCCACCCGGATGGAGATCTCCTTGCTTGTAGGGTTGGTAAAGCGGAACTCGTTGAACCAGCCCTCTTCACCGGGAATGGCCCCGAAAGCGAAGTATTTGCTTTCCTGCACCTTGCCTTCCAGGGTCCCGTCCGGCAGTTTGGTCCAGACCGTATCCCTATATACGGGATAGTCCAGGGTGATGTGTCTGGGGATGTTGTTGCGGATGACCATCCGGGGAATAGCGGTGCCCGAAGGATTCTCCGCTAGAGGCTTGATATCCTTCAACTTGAAATGACTGGTGCGCGCATAACGCTGGGCATTTTCCCGGGTTTTCCGGTACCGCGCATTCCACTTCCGCAATTTGCGGGCATACGCCTTCTGGGCCTTGGTGGGCCGTGGCGGGCGGTATTTGGGCGTGCGGGCCGTCGACGACGGCTTTTTGAATTTGCTTTTGGCATTCCTGATAGCCTCCGCTCCGGTGGTTCCGGAGTTGGAGTAAGAGCTGCCGGAGGAGGTGCTGTAACTACCTGAGCTATACGAAGGACGACTGATGCTTTGGCCACTCATTTCCTCCAGTTGGCCAATCGCCGTGCTTGAATGAAAGCCCGTGTCGAACAAATCCGTATTCACCTGCGCCCATCCCGCCAGGGGCAGCAGCAGGCATACCAGTAGGGTCCATCGTTTCATCGTCCGAATTCAAATCCTATTCTAAATGATACAAACCAGTCATTCTTTATCTTGACATCGTCCCTTGCGCATCTGTCAAGAAAGCCGTGATCGGCGGTTAAGGTAAAACTCCACTTCCCTTTGATGACATAGATGCCCAGGCCGGCAACGAGGTTCAGCGGCCGATACCCGTAATTCTGCTTCATATAAGAGAAGGAGCGGTCGCTGCCGTTGTGGGAAAGAATGCACCAGTCCAGCCTGGGGCCCGCGTACACGCCTACATAATCGAGGAACCGCAAGGCCCCCATGTCCGCTGTAGAAATGATGAAATTGAGATTCAGCGGCACGGTGATGTATTCTTCATTGAAGATTTCTCCGGCAGGAAGGCCAGAAACCGGATGGATGCGTGCCGCAGGGAACGGCATGAATTGATGCCTCCACTCCGCCCCGAAGTCCAAGTCCAGATAATAGGACAGGTCAACGCTCCAGCGGGCATAGACTAGTGGACCATGCGCGATATAGCTTTGCTTCCCCATGGCATCCCAGCGCGTGGTTCCGCCCACCATATACCCCGCGCCCACCCTTCCGCGTGCCGATGCGGTGGCAGCGCATACACACAGAAGTAGAAGTCCGGAAATAATAACCTTTCTCATTAATCTTAGTGTTTTCTGCAAAGGTAAGCCTTCCGCCACACTCTCTTGTGGCGGATTCCGCCACAAGACTATCGGCCCGAGAGCGTACCTTTGCGAAAAACACTGAACCTATGAAAAAGATTCTGCTCTCTTTTCTCGCTCTACTAACCACATGGAGCCTTTTTGCCCAGGCCGGGCTTAGCCAGGGGGAGGCCGTTGCAAACCCTACCGCCAATCCCCAGCAAGCCAAAAAGCATTGTCCGCACTGCGGCATCACCAAGGGCAATATCACCTATCCCTGGCAGCACGAGTCCTGGTGCCCGTACTACAGGAGCCAAAGCTCCGGCAGCAGTTCCTCCTCGTCGTCGTCCGTTTCCTCTTCGCTAACCGGTGCGGCCATTGGGGCCGGCGCCGCGGTGCTGGGGAGCGCTATCTCCAGCCTCATTACCAGCGCCCTGGACCACAGCCACGGAGACAACAATTATTACCAGAACGACGCCTTCGGCGGCCAAATCTCCTTCAAGACAGATTATTACAGCGACGACGACCACACCTGCGTGGTGCTGACGGACCCCAAGACGGGCAAGAAGGGCATCTGGCACAATGCCTATGTCTTCAACCATAAGAATGACCCGCAGCCCACTTCCGGCTTCTGGATCCTCCAACCCGTATTCGACCAGATCTATATGGGCCTTCAGATGAGCAAGGCCTACGCTATTACCCTCCAAAAGGTGACCAAGAAAGGCAAGGTGCAGCCCGAATGGGTGGTCTATGAGTTCGGCTTGGGCAACATGTGCTACAGGGGCCACGCCACGGTGATTTCTCCCTTCACGGCATCCGATGTGGAATTCTCCTTCAAGTCCGGCAAAATCATGCTGCAGAAGGACAACGTCTGGAGCCTGTACAAGGTGGACCGGGCGGACCCGAAGGAAATCAAAAAGCACCCCATCATGCTAAAGCCGCTGACAACCGCGCAGTATGACAGCATCCAGTTCTATAACAACCAGAACATTGTATGGCAGGCGGGCCACGCCGGCATTATCGACGACAACGGCAAGGAGCTCATTCCCGTGAAATACAAGGATGTGGGCACCATCATCGGCAAGAACAAATGGGCCTGGGCTGTGGCCGATGACGGCAACGCCGGCCTGGTGAACACCAAGGGACAAGTGATTCTGCCCTTTGATAACGCCAGTATCCACGTGGACGAATACGGCGTATCGGCCCGTCGGGACGGAGAGGACAAGTACTATGTGCTCCTGGACGACGGCACCAAAACCCCGGCCATCTATGACGATGTCACCTTCACCAAAGACGGTTATGTGTACTGTGTGGACGGCCTGTACGGCTTTGCCACGCCCAAGGGAAAGAAGGTGCTGGACCCGCAGTTCGAGAGTATCCTGCTGGTGAATTACGACCCGGACCTGGGGGCCACCAATAACCCGTACGTGGGCAAAAAAGTCCTGTATGTGAAGAAAAACGGCCTCTGGGGCGTGGCGCACCTGGGGAACGGTAGTTACATCATAGAACCGCTCATCCTGGACAAAGACAAGGTGATGACCTACCTTGGGAAGTCGCTGCAATGGACAGACTATTATATGGCAGAAAGGAACTGGCGGGATCATTACCAGCACAACAAGGATGAATTCGAGACGGAGGCACAGTTCCAGGCCCGGAAGGCGGATCCCGCTGCCAATGAGGCCTACGTGAACAAGAAGATGGCCGATTTTCCCGCCACCTTCCTCAAGGGCCAAATCAAACTGACGGTGAACAACAACGGCGCCATTGACATCACCTGGCACAACTATGACGCCGAAAAGGGCGCGTTCCCGTTCTCCAGCAACCTGTCGGCCATTCCCATCTATTATCTGCCCGTGCCCATTGCGGACGGCCCGGCCTTCCGCCAGGCGCTCTCCGACATCCGTACCAAGGATATGATCCAGTCGGCCAGCTTTATGGTTTATCAGCACTTTGCGCAGATTGCCGAGATGGATATTACCCTGCCTTCCGGCAAGGTCTATCATTATGTAAACCCGGGCTTGGCAGGCTATACCGGCCCCATTGTTAAATACTCAGATTTGTATTGATTATGAAACGTTTAGCTATTCTGGCGCTGGCAGCGCTCCTTCTCGTGCCTATTTCCGTGAATGCACAGAGAAAAAATGATAATCTGGGGAAGAAGTATGGCCCCTATGAGGTGAAAATCGGCAAGGGGAAATACATGAAAGATGCGCCCGTTACGGCCATCTGGAACAACGAGACCAAGGTGTGGGTTACCTCTCCCATCATCGACAAAAAGAATGGGGCGATGTTCTTCCTGCCCACTACCGATGTGGAGTTCATCGAGGGAGAGGATTATCCTGCCGAAGCTCAGGGGCTGGTGAACATTGACTGGGCCTTCTGCTGGGCAAAGGGCCTGGAGAATCCCAAGCAAAAGTGGCTCTGCAACGGAGAGTGCGGCGTGTACAGGATTGTAGATGACAAACTGGTTCCCATCATCGAATCCGGAAATTCACTGGAACGGGCCTATGCCTGGGAGGCCCGGTACGGCTTTTTCAAATTTGTCCCTGGTCATGCCCTCATCATCGGCGTTTTCCGTGAAAAGGACAAAAAAGCCTACTCCGTTTTTAACCTGGACGGTGAGCGTCTGTACAACGACCTGAAGGATTGGAAGTTCAAGGAAGAACCCAGCCTGTACATCCAGCTGGAAGACGGCACCTGGCACCATCTGGACCCCATGGATGGCAGCCTGCTGGACTAAGCGCAAAATTGCGCGCGGCGTGGCGGATTCCGCCACAAAAGAGTTGACACTAAGACGTACCTTTGTAGAAAAACAGTGAAACCTATGAAAAAGATTCTATCGCTTGTTTTGGTTTTGGCAGGTCTTGCCCTGCTCACCGGTATGGTCTCGGGCGACCGGGATTGCTCCCGCTGCGGCGGCACGGGAAAGATTGCTGACAATTGCTCCTTCTGCAGCGGACGTGGCTGGAGGGACTGTTCTCTTTGCAACGGACATAAGAGTCTGCGCTGCACGGTCTGCGGTGGGGAAGGGAGCTATGTCTGCCCCCAATGCCACGGACGGAATGATGAATGCCGGTATTGTGGCGGTAATGGCACCATCAAATGCGACCGCTGTTCCGGGACCGGTTCCATCAATTGCACCAGTTGCGGTGGCGCCGGCAATCAGCCCTGCAGCCAGTGTGGCCAGACAGGTATCAAGGAGTGGAACTGCCCCGACTGTCGCGGAACGGGCAAAGTAGATGATTAAGCCTATGAAAAAACTATATTTAATACTTATCATGCTTCTGGGCGCGGTGTACGCTTGCGCCCAGGAGGCACCCAAGGCAGTGGACCTTGGGCTCAGCGTTAAGTGGGCTGCTGAAGACATCGGTCCGGAAGTGGACATCCCTGAAGGGTGGAGAATGCCCACGCTGGCGGAAATCAAGGAGCTCCGTGAAAACTGCACGCAGTCTGCCCAGGACAAAGACGGGGAAGAGTGGGTGGTCTTTACCGGGAAAAACGGCAACAGCGTGTGCTTCCTTTATCCCATTGGCAGCCGCTCGGCAAGGGAATTCGGCATAGCGGGTTCGGATGGCTGCTATCTCAAAGTGATTATCCTGAACCCCCTGTTAAAGGCCCCCAATCGGGATGGTTATTACACCTGGGAGGAACTGGGCGAGACCAGCCTGGGCCAAAGAAGGTACCCTGTACGTTTAGTCAAAGAATAGCCCTATGAAACGCTTGCTTTATCTGCTTCCCCTTGCCTTGCTGCTCCTTGCCGGCTGCAAGGAAAAAGGCAGTTTCTCCAATGTGGAAATTGGCGAATCCTGGCTTTGCCGCTTGGTCTTTGAGGACGAGAGCTTCAAGGACTATGTCGTGACGGCAGACGTCCTGTATGCCGGAGAGGATACATCGTCCCGCTATAAGATGGTCTTCTACATGCCGGAAGGCTGGGACGACAGCTACCCGATTTTCCTGGACCGGTATGTTCCCTGTGATGGGCCCGCCTGGCAGGCCTATCAGGGGGTGCCCGTGGCCGAGGACGCTTTGAAAGAAGGCAATATGATCGTGGTCCTGGTGGCCTACAGCGAATGGACTGCCATTCCGGACATTCTCCTGGCCGAGCACTTCCTCAAGGAGCACGATGCCGACCTGCCGGGAGACAGCAGGAACATTCTCACCGCTGCTGATTTTGATTTCGAGACAGCCGCTTATTACGATTTCGAATGAGACGGTTTTTATTCCTTCTGACGCTGCTGCTGGGCTGGTCTGCCGGTGCGCAGTCCCCGGAAGAGCTGTACGAGGAATACATCACCCCGGACACGCGGGCCGTCCTGGAACGTTTTGAGCAGGCGGAGCGGGAAGTCCAGGCGGCTGAGGCGGCTGCCAGAGCCCGTAAGACGCTCATGCTGGCCGTGGCGGTGCTTATCGGCCTGATTCCGGTTGTGGTGACAGGGCGAAGGGTCCTTCGGGAAAAGACATGGAAGGACAACCCTGGCGGCACAGCCTTGGCGCTGGGAGCGTCCCTGGCCGGGGGCGTGGTCCTCTTCGGCCTCAATTATGGCGTCCTGTACCTGAAGCTCAAATACGGCGACGGCTTTAATACCACCCTGGCCTTTTTGATAGTGGCGGCGCTCATTGCCGGCAGCATCTATATGCTTCGAAAAAAAGGAGACAGTTGATTCGGTCCGCCCGTTAGGGCGGTCTTTGTTTTCTGCCAGTTTTTTTATACCTTTGACAAATCCGCATTGTCAAAGCGGGGGTTTGTAACTTACCTAAGGTATGAAAAAACGTAAACTTCTAGGCTTTCTAATAGGGTTGTTTGCCGTGGCAGTGCCGGCCATGGCCGTGTTTACGGGCATGGATCTGGATGCAACGCTGTCCAACCTGCGCCGGGAACTGTATCACGACTATCGGCAGATGGGAAAAACCCAGGCGCGGATGGAAAGCAAGTACGCCGTTCAGCGCAAGCGCATGGTGGGCATCGTCAAAAAGTGCAACGACCTGTCCCTGATGCTGTATTCCCAGAAGCAGGACTACACCTTTGATATCAGCTATGCCCTGGAAAAGGTGTCCCAGGAATTCCGGGACTTCAACAAAACCCGCACCCCGTACGACCGCATTGTGGCCACCCTGGATGTGGAGATAGACCGCTATGCCCGCCTCATCGAGTCCCTGCGCCGTCTTCCTCCGGAGCTCCGGGACCTGGAAGTGGTGCCGGACAGCCTGGCCTACCACAACGACTCCCTGGATGTGCATCTGATGCGCAATGAGAGCCTCCTGCAGCAGGAACTCCAGGAACAGGTAGATGCCATTATCGCCCTGAACGAACGGCTGGCGCTGGAGGATCCGGAAAATCTGGGAGAGGTGAGCCTGGAACAGGAACAGCAGGCGCTCTCAGAAGTAAAAGAGACGATAGAGGCTAAGGAAAAAGGGACGACCCCTGCGTTTATCCTGAGCGAGACCGGCCAGGCAGATCGCGATTCCTGTATCCTGTATGCCTCGGAGCTCCTGAAAATGTATGCCCAGACGCGGGAGCAGGTGATGGCGGACAGCACCCATTACCGGGAAGCCCGCCTGCGGATGGATGAATCCTATGCCTACGCCAGGAACTATTACAGCCTGCTGCAAAACAAAGTTTTTGTAGAGGGGCAAACCCCCTGGATAGAGGTCCTGAAGAATCCCGGGTATTATTGGCAGGAGGCCCGGAGAGCCATGGGAGAAAAATTCTCGTTCTCCTTCCTCAAGAGCGCGTTCGTGGATGAGGAACTGGGGTATACCCAAGAAGAGATTTCCAATGACAATCAGCTGGTTAACTCGGCAAAGATTTTCTGGCTGGTCATTTATCTTGTGGCCTTCCTGGTCTTGTGGGGCCTTGCCGCCCTGCTGCTGCTCCCGCTCTATCGCTTCGTAAAGCCGGTGAAGGAGCGGGTGGCCAAGGAGCAGAAGAGTTACCTGGCCTTGCTGCTGGCCTGTATCCTCTTTATGGCGCTCAGCTTCGAGAGTACGGATGACGACATGATCCGAAAAGGGATTAGCATCATGCACACGTTCGTGTGGCTCTTGATGGCCATCACCACGGCCCTTCTCATCCGCCTGGATCCTCCCAAGCTCAAAAACAGCATGCGCATCTATCTGCCCACCATTTTCACGGCGCTGTTCGTGATTACCTGCCGGATGCTGTTTGTGCCCAATGCCTTCCTGAATTTCTTCCTGCCGCCAATCCTCCTGGTGATGGTGCTGTGGCAGCTGGCTGTCAATTTGCTCCGGGGCGGAAAAGCGGACCGGACCGATACCATCATCGGCTGGATCTCCCTGGGCATTACCACCATTGCTACCGTTTGTGGCTGGACAGGCTACGTGTTCCTTTCGCTCATCATCCTGGTATGGTGGTACTTCCAGCTGGCGTTTGTGCTGGCCATCGCCTCTGTGTGGCACCTGACGCTCTGGTACAAGGAAGAACGCCTGGACAAGCGCCTGGAGGAGTATAAAGCCCGGATTACCTATGTGTCCGGCTCGGCCCGGGAACAGCTGTTGTTCTCCGCCACCTGGTTCTACGACCTGGTTAAGGAAGTGATTTTCCCGCTGCTGGCCCTGGGCTCCATTCCTACCTGCCTGTGTTGGGCGCTGGACATCTTCGAATTCAACGACCTGTACCGGACCCTGTTCGAGGAGCCGTTCTTCCGCCAGGGAGAGATGCGCGTTTCCATGTACAGCGTGTTGTTCCTCACGGAAATGTTCTTTGTGTTCCGTTATGTGAACAAGGCCGTCCATACCATCTGGCAAAGCTTCCAGTACCGCCGTTTCCTGCGCAAGTACAACCGGAAAACCATCCGCAGCAATGAGATTAACCTCTCGCTGGGGAACAGCCTCATCAGCGTGTTTGTCTGGTTCGTATATACAGACCTGTTCATCATTACGCTCAACATCCCTACCGGCTCGCTGGGCCTGATTGCCGGCGGTTTGTCGGCCGGTATCGGTCTGGCCCTCAAGGATATCCTGAACAACTTCATTTACGGTATCCAGCTCATGGGCGGCCGCCTGCGGGTAGGGGACTGGATCGAGTGCGACGGCGTTCGCGGCAAGGTGACGGACATCAACTACCAGACCACCCTGGTGGAAACCATCAACGGCACCCAGGTGGCCTTCCTGAACTCTTCGCTGTTTGGCAAGAACTTCACCAACCTCACGCGGAACAACGCGTACGAATTCACCAAGGTGACGGTGGGTGTGGCCTACGGTACGGATTTCCAGCGGGTGCGGGAACTTCTGGAAAGTGGCCTGGAGGCCCTGAAGACCAAAGACCGGTACGGCCGCGACGTAGTGGATCCCGCCTACGGCATTTACATCCGCTTTGGCGACTTTGCGGACAGCGCCGTGGAGGTGGCCGTGAAAGCGTTTGTACTGGTGCCGGAGCGCATCGGCTATGTGGACCGGTGCAAAGAACTGGTCTACAAGCTCCTGAAAGAGGGCGGCATCACCATCCCGTTCCCGCAGTGCGATGTACATATGATTAAAGACGACGACAAATAAAATCAAATTAAAATTGTAAGTTAGTATGAAAAAGTTATTCTATCTTATTCTGGCCGTTGTGCTCATGGCCGCTTGTAACCGGACTCCCGTGCCGGTGGATCCAAAAGACGGAGGTGATTCTGAAAAAACCGCCGATGTCGGCATCAGAAGCTATTTCCGTGGCTCCGCCTATCAAGGCGACATCTCCGCCATGGACGATGACCTGGAAGATGCCATCAAAGATTTCTTCCCGCTGGGCGCCGGCATGGGTGAAGCCCAGATACTGTTTGTCGGTGAAAATGACATTAAGGCCAAATCTCCGGCCCTCCTGAAGGCCATCGGCAACGATGCTTTCATTGTGTTCCCTGCCTATGAAGGCGTTGCCGATGATTTTGCGCAACTGGGCGTAGATCTGGATATTGCAACCATTGAGGGAGATGAATATGCCCCGTTGTTCTACTGCTATTGTGGCTTTGGCCAGGGCTTTACCTACACCATGTGGGCCTCGGAGGCAGATATGCTGGAGCCGGAAGATGATGGTAAGAGCTCCTGGACCGAGGAAGAGTGGAACAAGCTGGTGGAGGCCAACAAGCAATATGCAGACGAAGATGGCGCCCTGGATGAATTAGAGGATGACGACCTGAATTACTTTGAATCCCGGATGTCTGCCTTTGTCGGATGGCTGGAAGACGTTATCCAGGAGCAAATGGTGACCAAGTCGGCCTATGCTACAGAGATTAAAGGCAAACTGGAGAATCTGGGCAAGCGCTATACGCAGTCTTTCACCTACAGCCTGGATGAAAAGATTGACAAGGGTACCCTCTGCGACCCGGACTATCTGAAGGCATCCTCTTCCCTGGATGTGGATATCCGCGTTTTCCCTGTTTACAAGCAAAGCTCCAATGGCGACCAATCCGGAGACTACTACATCATTGTTTCCAAGATTATTCCGCACAACCAGGAAATGTGGCAGCCCAGGGCTAATTATCATGGCGCTTGCTGTAACCGTTTGTACGGCTTCTGGTTCGAGGAGATGAATGTGGCCACCAGTCTGTTAAACCGCGATGGAAGCAGCATCAGCGAGATTGACTACTTTGAACGTCCTATTCCCGAGAACAAGAATCAGTCAAAGCAATATTCCAATGGAAAGAGCATTTCGCTGGGCGGCTCGTTGAATGCCGGAGTCGGCGATGTCGCCGGACTCAGCGCAGGTGCCGGTTTTAGTGTTGGCGCTACCTGGAGCAGTTCCACCAGCTATGAACTTAGCACCATTGAATATACGGCCAACTCTTCCTCGCCTTCCACCGTCAAATATCGTTATTACACCAACAACATTAAGCTGAAGGACGACTGGGACAATCAGACTAAGATTAATGAGAACTTCCCGCCGACAGCCAGAAGCGACTTCTATGCCAATTCCAACTGGACCTGGCACGTGGGTTCCGTCAAGGACAACGACACCAGCACCAAGTTCAAGCTCAGGACCAAGATTGACATCACCTTTGCTTCCTGGTATCACTGGCGTGCAGCTTCGGAATACGACTCCAACAAGAAGACGTACAAGAAAGACTTGCCTGCCGTGGAGTGGACTGTGGGTGCTCCCAGCCGCGTGGCCTGGGGTATCATCGCCCTCAAGAATGCCTCCAATTACGAGATGGCTCATGTGACGGTTTATGACCAGAACAACAAGGTGGTGGACGTCCTTTCCAACTCTTTCAGCAAGGATCAGGTGGCCAAGGTTTCCCTCCCCGTTGGCAAATATAGTGTCAAGTTCGACCTCATTGACGGCAATTCGCAGCGGAAGTTCGGTTCCTACGTTTACAACAATGTGACGGTGCATCAGGGTGCCGACGAAAAGTCGGCCTCTGTGGAAATTTCCACGATTGACGCTGTTAAACAATAATCTTTACCTATGCGGAAAGGACTGGGGAACCGGCCCTTTCCGCGAATTTCACTATGGAGCTCAGATTTAAAGACAAAGGAACCATCTTTAACGTGGCGGTGACCATCTTCGCCGCGGTTGTGTCCGTGGGGATGATGCTCTACGGCGTGTGGCACTTCGGCCTGCAGGAAACCTGGCCGGAGCTGGTACTCAACGTATTCTACATTGCCTGCCTGGTGATGATGTGGATGTACTTTTTCAACTACAAAATCACCTCGCAGCAGTTCAACTACTGGTGCTCCGTGTGTGTGGGCATAACGGTGCTGCTGAGGGATATCCTGTTTGCACCCCAGCTGCCGTTTTACAGTCTCCGGCTTGCCTGCCTCACCCTGTCGGTGGCCATGCTTGTCCTTCTGACGTACTTCTATGCCCGCAAGGACTGGGAAACCTACTCCAAGAGCAACCTGTGGCTCATTTGCATCATTGACATCCTGATAGCCACGCTGTATAACATTGATATTTTCCTGGAGCCTGCAGACGAAATCAGTACCTACATGATGGTGGAAATCTGGATCCGGCCCACCATTACCTACGGCTTGGTGGCCTGCTTTGTGAAAGGAAAGAAAGAAGAATGAACTTAATATAACGACACGATGACATGGAATTAGCTGAAATCAGAGAGGCCCTGAAAGCCATGTATGGCGGGGAGAACCATCCCATCACCGACGGAAATTATGACAAATCGCTTGCTGTCAAGTGCATCAACGGCACGTTTGTGGGCAGGAAGAAAGAAAACATCATTGCCTACCGGGGCATCCCGTATGTAGGGAAGCAGCCGGTAGGCGACCTCCGCTGGAAAGCCCCTGTGGATGTGACGCCCCGCGACGGTGTGTATGAGGCCTTTTACAATGCCAAGAGCGCCTTTGGAAACGGACAGATGGAAACGGGTTCCCTGTACTATATGGACGAGGACTGCCTGTATCTGAATGTGTTCAAGCAGGACGATGCCGCCGGGAAGAAACCGGTCATGGTCTGGATTCATGGCGGCGGCTTCGAGGCCGGTGGAACCATCGACCCGGTGTTTGACTGCCACAATTTTGTGCAGGAGAATCCGGACGTCATCGTGGTTACCATTGCGTACCGCCTGGGCGTCATGGGCTTCCTGCACCTGTCCCATCTGCCGGACGGCGGCGAGTACCCGGATTCCCAGAACCTGGGCCTGCTGGACCAGGTAAAGGCGCTCAAGTGGGTGCACGAGAACATTGCAGCCTTTGGCGGGGACCCGGACAACGTGACCATCTGGGGTGAATCCGCCGGAGCTGGCAGCTGCACCCTGCTGCCCCTGATTCCGGGTTCCCAGCAGTACTTCCACCGGCTCATCGCCCAGAGCGGTTCCGTGAACCTGACCCGTTCCCCGGAAGAGGCCATCGCGTGCACGGAGAAGCTGATGGATGCCCTGGGCTGCCGGACGGTGGCCGATCTCCTGAAGGTGGACGGCGAGAAGCTGCTGGAAACCGCTACGGCGGTGCTTTTCCTGCACCAGTTCCCGGAGCGGGACGGAAAGCACCTGCCCACCGACACGTTCGCGGCCTATGCCGCCGGTGCAGCCAAGGATATTGACATTCTGATTGGCTGCAACAAGGACGAGATGAATTTCTTTGTGTCCAGCTTCGGCCTGGAAGGCTGGGACGCCTGGGTGGAGGGCCGCCTGAAGGAGAAGTTCGCCCGGCTGCTTCCGGAGGAAAAGGCGCTGGTGGACAGCTATATGAAGGATGTGAAGGGGGACTACTTCCAGCCGGGCGCCAGCCTGCTTAGCCAGAGTTGGTTCAACGCCCCCATCTTCCGGCTCGCTGAGGAGCAGACCAAAGCTGGCGGCAAGGCGTATGTGTATTATTTTACGCCGGAGTCGCCGGATCCTATCATGAAATGCGGCCATGCCATAGAGCTTTCCATCGTGTTCCATCATCCGGAATACAGCTCGGACCTGGGACGCGCCTTTGACGCAGACTTCTGCCGGGCCATGCGAGAGATGTGGGTACAGTTTGCCGTGACGGGTGTCCCGTCGGCGGCGTGGCCGCTGTATAACCCGCAGGACAAGCGGGTGATGGTCCTGGACGAGTTTGACATTCACCCGGAGAAAGAGGCGGAGCGGCAGATTGTGGACTGGGAGAGAACCTATTTCCTTACCAAGTATTACGCGTTATGAGTGCAGTCATCCCTAAATACGGCGAGAATCGTCCCATTACAGACGGCAAGTATGACAAGTCGCTGGCAGTCAAGTGTATAAACGGCACCTTCGTGGGCCAAAAGCAGGAGAACGTCCTTTCCTTCAAGGGCATTCCCTACGTGGGCGCGCAGCCCGTGGGGGACTTTCGCTGGAAAGCCCCGGTGGACGTGACGCCTTGCGACGGCGTGTTCGAGGCCTTCTACTATGGCAAAAGCCCCGTCCAGTCGCCCGGGGATCCCGCGGCCCTTTACCCGATGGGGGAGGACTGCCTGTCCCTGAACATCTGGAAGGCGGAAGGCCCTGCTGCCGGAAGGCCGGTCATGGTGTGGATTTACGGCGGCGCCTTCGAGGTAGGCGGCACCACGGACCCGCAGTACGACTGTGTGAATCTGGTGAAGGAGAATCCGGACATCGTCTTTGTCACCGTCAACTACCGGGTGAGCTTCATGGGCTTTTTCCACCTGGCCCACCTGGCCGATGGAGCAGATTACCAGGATGCCCCCAATCTGGGCCTCATGGACCAGATCATGGCCCTCAAGTGGGTGCATGAGAACATTGCCGCTTTTGGCGGAGACCCGGAAAATGTGACCATCTGGGGCGAGTCTGCCGGCGGCGCCAGTTGCTCCCTGCTTCCTTTGGTAAAAGGCTCCCACCGGTATTTCCGGCGGGCCATTATCCAGAGCGGCTCTCCCACGCAGACCCGCACCCCGGAGCAGGCGATTGCCTGCACGGACAAGGTGATGGAGGCGCTGGGCTGCAAGACGGTAGCAGACTTTAAGCAGGTGAGCGCCGAAAAACTGGCGGAGGTATGGACCAATCTCTACGGCTTTTTCCAGAAGCTGGGTATTCGCACATTCCCGGAAAGGGACGGGAAGTATCTGCCCCTGGACACCTGGAAGGCCTACGAAGAAGGTGCTGCCAAGGATATCGTGCTCCTGCAGGGCTGCAACAAGGACGAGATGAACACCTTCCTGGGCGTTGTGGGCGTAGATGTCTGGAATGCCTGGGCCGATAGTCGCCTGGAGGAAAAACGCGCGCAGCTGACAGACACGGAGAAGGTGCTGGTGCAGCGCTACATGGACGCCATCCCGGGAGAACGCCACGAAGCCACGGTGCGCCTGTTCAGCCAAATCATGTTCATCGCCCCGCAAATCCGCCTGTCGGAAGCACAAACCCAGGCCGGCGGCAAGTCGTATACCTACTACTACACGGTAGAATCGGCCCTGCCCCTGATTAAAAGCGGGCATGCGTCGGAGCTCTCCGTTGTGTTTAACCACCCTGAATTCCAGGATTTTACGGGACGGGCCTACGATGAGGCGTTCTGTCGCGCCATGCGAGAGCTTTGGATACAGTTTGCCCGCACCGGCACGCCTTCCCCGGAGTGGCCGCCGTATAACCTCCAGGACAAACCGGTGATGGTGCTGGACGAGAAAGACATCCATCCCGCAACGGAATCCGAACTTAACATTGTAGATTGGGAGAAGAGCTACTTCCTTACCAATTACTACATGCCTTAACGATAATAATTATTTGAATAATGAGCAACAATAAGCGTGCGGACCTTGTGGTCTATGGGAAGATTTTTACTTCCGAAAACAATCAGCTTGCGGAAGCTTTTGCCGTGAAAGACGGCAAGTTCGTCTATGTGGGTGACAAAAAGGGCGCAGAAGCCTTTATCGACCCGGGAAAGACCCAGGTGTTGGACTATACCGGGAAGGGGCTTGTGATGCCCGCCTGCGGCAACGGCCACGCCCATTATTCCATTGGCGTCGCCCTGCCCATGGTGGGGACGGTGGCTTTTGGAAAAACCCCGGAAGAATTTCTGAAGGAGGTGGTTCCCGCCGCGGTCAAGAAGGCCCGGGAAACCGGGGCCACAAGCGTCTTCGGCTTTGGCTGGAATTACATCACCTTCATGGACAACATGCCCACCCGGCAGCAGCTGGATGCCATCTGCAGTGATCTGCCCATTTACTTTGCCGATGACGAAGGCCACAAGGGCCTGGCCAATACGCTTTGCCTGGTCCGGGCCGGCATCATGAAGGCCGACGGCACCGTACTCAAGCGGGACAAGGATATCCGCGGCGGAGAAATTGTGATGGGGCCCGACGGCACCCCTACCGGTTTCCTGAAAGAACAGGCCGGTACGTTCGTGCGTTTCTCCCTGGACACCGAGCACCTCTACCCCCTGGATGTGGCTAAGGTAGTTGTGAAAAAAATCCAGGAGCAGTTGTTGTCGGAAGGGTACATCATGTATATCGACGGCTGGGGAAACTATTTCAACAATATCAATTTCTTCAAGGCGGCCCATGAGGCGGACAAAGCCGGCGAGATGAACATGATTCTGGCCCTGACCTATGAGACGGACAGCTGGGGGAACGTGGATGAGGCCTTGTCCAAAGCCGTTGAAGTCCAGAAATACGCTACCAAGCACCTGAAAACCAATTGGTTCAAGCTCTTTATGGACGGCACCGTGGAAGGCCGGACCGGATTTGTGGACCCGCTCTATCCGGACGGGCACCAGGGCCTGGCCAACTGGACGGAAGAGGAACTGACCGAGATTACGCGCAAGGTCAACGCCAGCGGCCTCACCATGCACGTCCATACCATGGGCAACAAGGCCGTCAATTATGTGGTGAGCGCGTATGCGAACGGCGGAAAGGACGAGCTGCGCAATACGCTGGTACATGTCCGCAACGTCAACCCCGAGGATTACAAACGCATGGCCGGCCATAACATGTATGCCGTCGCCGGCATGCACTGGCACCATTGTCCCACCAATGCGCCTGAATATATCCGGGAACACAACCTGGCTCCTGCCGGCGTGGAGGACAAGTCTTATCCCATGAAATCCTACTTCGACCATGGTATCAACGTGAGCTCCCACTCGGATTTCCCGGCACTCAGCGGCAGCCCCGACGACCCGTTCGGCATCATGGAAATTGCCGTGACGGGCGTGCTTCACGGGGAGGACGGCAAGCCCTGGTGGCCGGAAGAGCTCCTGACCCGGGAGCAGGCCCTCGCCTCCCTGACCATCAACGTGGCCCGGCAGCTATTCCTCGAAAAGGAAAGAGGCAGCATCTGCGAAGGCAAATACGCCGACTTCCTCCTGGTGAACAAGGATGTGCTGTCCTGCCCCGTGACAGAGATTCACGAAGCCAAGCCCGAAGCCACGTACTTCGAGGGAAAGCAAGTATACAAAATGACAAAATAATGAATCCGATTGATTACGCCAAGAAGGGAAACTGGTACAAGTTCCCGGAAATTACCAAGGACGTGGATACGTTCTACATCTACTCTACCGTGTATTTCGGCAATGAGGGAGACCCGGATTATGCTACGATGGACAACGCGGAGATGCTCGCCGGCATAGCTGTAGAGCATGCCATCAAGTCCAGTGTGTTCGAGGAATCCACCAACGTATTCATTCCGTACTACCGCCAGGCCGGCATGCGGATAGAGGCGGAGGCTTGGCTCAAGACCGGGAACATTGACGGACCGCTGGTCAATGGCACGCCGTATGGGGATATTGTCGATGCGCTGGATTACTACTTTGAACACTGCAATGGCGGCCGTCCCTTTGTCATTGCCGGGCACAGCCAGGGATCGGCCATCCTCCGGCTGGCCCTGAAACGCTACTTCAAGGAGCATCAGGATTACTACAAGCGCATGGTGGCGGCCTACGCTATAGGCTACTCCATCACCCAGGAAGACCTGGAGGCCTATCCGTACCTGAAGTTCGCCACCGGCGAGACCGACACGGGTGTTATCATCAGTTGGCACGCGGAAGGTCCCAAAAACGTGGAGGCCAATAGGCCCAACTGCGCGCTGCTGCCCGGCGGAATCAGCATTAACCCGCTCAACTGGAAGCGCGACGAGACCTATGCGCCCGCCAGCATGAACCTGGGCTCGATGGTGGCCGACGAAAAGACCATGACTACCTCCATCCAGGATATTGGCGGCGATGCCCAGGTGTGCCTCTCCCGCGGTACGGTGGTTACCCATGCCCGCGCCGTAGCCAATGAAATGGTGGACTTTGCCGGCCCGCAGAGCTACCACCAGGACGACTACTCCATCTTCTACAACAACATCAAGGAGAACGTTGCCAAGCGCATCGCTGCGTATAAGGCAAAGTAAATTTAACGACAAGCATAACCATGAAAGCAGACAAAATCATAAAATACGCAAAAATGAAAAGAGTATTTTCCTTTCTCTCGGTCATTGCCGCTATGGTGCTGATGACCGCCTGTGACAAGACGCTCAATCCGGAGACGCCGGCTCAAGACAGCTCCCAGGAGTTCTGGTGGCATTATTTCCGCGGTTCCGTCTATGTGGGTGATATCCTTTCCTATGAGAGCGAAATGCAGGAAGCCATCAAGGAACTCTTCCCGCTCTCTACTGACATGGCCCGCGCCCAGGTTGTGTTTGTGGGCGAATCGGAGATTAAGGCAAAATCGCCGTCCCTCCTGAAAGCCATTGCCAATGATGCTTTCATCGTGTTCCCGCACTATGAGGGCATGGACGAAGATTTTGCGCAGATGGGCGTGGACCTGAACTACGCTTCCATAGAGAGTGACGAATATTATCCGCTGCTTCACTGTTACAATGGCTATGCTCAGGGATTTACCTATACCCTGTGGGCGGCAGGCGAAGACTCTGATCCGGAGGAGTTTGAGTCCACCTGGAGTCAGGCCGAATGGGATGCTATGATGGAGGCCAACAAGGCGTTGGGGGAAGTAGAAGAAACAGAACTCGAGACATATGTCCTAACCTACTATGAGAGCTGTCTCGCCGCTTTTGTCGAATGGTTGGAGGGCGCTGTTGCCGAGCAGGCACAGACCAAGGCGGATTTTGTGACCAACATGAAAGGCAACCTGGAGCAGCTGGGCCAGCGCTGCCCCAACTCCTTTAATTTCGGTCTGAATAAACAGATTGACAAAGGTATCATCTTTCCCCCTGATATGCTTGCGGGAACCGGTTCCATAGATGTGGACATCCGTGTTTACCCCATCTTTAAGCAAAGTTCCAATGGCAATAATGCTGCCGGCGATTACTATATTGTCGTCTCCCGCATCACCCCGCATAACAAAGAAATGTGGCATCCTGCAGAACATAAACATGGCTGGTCCGCGAACCGTTTGTATGGCTATTGGTTCAACGGAATGGATGTGGTTACCAGTTTGGTCAACACTGACGGTTCTGCCATCCGTGACATAGATTATTTCGAGCGCCCCATCCCCGAAAACAAGAACCAGTCCAGGCAGTATTCCGAAGGGAAAAGCTTCAATGTCGGCGGCACGATAAGCGGCGGCGGCGGTTTTATGGGGGATACCGGCCAGTGGTCACTCATGCCCAGCCTCACCATTGGCGGCGGCTGGAGCAGTTCTACCAATTATGAACTCAGTACCATTGAATTCACGGTGGACTCTTCTTCGCCTTCCGCTGTCCATTACAATTATTATACTACCAAGAACGTGAAGATGACGGACTACTGGGACAATAAGGACAAAATGGACGCGAACTTCCCCAAAACAGTCCGCAGCGATTTCTATGCCAATACCAACTGGGCCTGGCATGTGGGTTCCGCCAAAGACTATGACACCCAGACATACATGCTCAAGACCAAGATAGATATCTCCTACGCTGCCTGGCATCACTGGCGTTGCGCATTAGAATACGATTCCAACAAAAAAACCTTTAGTATTGACGTGCCCTCGTTCAGTTGGTTCCTGGATGCCCCCAACCGTGTTCCCTGGGGGGTCATTGCCCTGAAAAATGCCTCCACCTACGAGATGGCACACGTTACGGTGTACGACAGCAATGGCAAGCAGGCGGATGTATCTACCGAATCCTTCAGTAAGGACCAGGTGGTCAAGTTTTCCCTTCCGGTAGGCACCTACTCTATTCATTTCGATCTCATTGACGGCACCACGCGGCAGAAATATGGATCTTTTGTCTATAAGGACATCAGGGTGCATCAGGGTGCCGATGAAAAATCGGCCACCGTGTCCATATCTACCCTTGATGCAGACGAACTAAAAAGCTAATCATGGAAATACGTTTTAAAGACAAAGGAATCATCTTCGCTGAACAATGATGAAAAAAAGAATTGGCGACTTGTTCGAGTCCCGAAAGGGACGGATGGATTATCTGCTGCACCGGGATTTCATCGATAACGGCATTGTCACCTTCCCGTGCAAGATTTCTTCCTTTTACGATATTGTCCACCCCTTCAGCGTCCGGCGCTACGAGACGCTGAATCAGGACTTTGCCGACTTCCTTGAACTGGGAGCGTCGGTGGTTCCTCCCGAGTGCCCCATCGTGGTGAACATTATCGAGGACTGTCTGACGGACGAGGAGAGAATGATTGTCAAGAACCTCATCAGCGAGTATTATGCCTACAAGCTGGGCCTGGTGGAAAAGGAGGAGAGCCGGCATACCAAGCGTTTTGTCATCATGTCCGTGGGCCTGGTGGCAGCCGCCTTTTTGCTGTGGCTCTCGGAAGGGCTGGACGAGATTTCGCGTGAGTTGTTCTTCGTTCTGTTCTGGTTCATGGGGGACACCATCTGTGACTATATCCTCCTTACCGGGCACGACCTCCGGCGGGACCGCAGGGCGGCCGGACAGCTTGCGAGCGTCAAAGTGACTTTTTCCAAGACTTTTGACGAGTCCGATTATACCCAGTCAGAAATAGACAACCTGTATTCCGAGATTGAAAAAGACGTAAAAGGAACATTAAAAAAATAAGTATGAAAGCTCAGACCATTATTCTTGGGAATGTCATCTTTATGAAAAAGTTACTTTATCCTTTTGCCGCCATCGTTTTCGCCATGCTTCCGGCGCTGTCTTGCAACAAGGAAAGCGCCGTCAAGGTGGTGGACCTTGCCAAACTTACGGCCGATTATGAGGCAAAAGACGGCGAAACGCTTTCGGGAATCCTCGGAGGCAACTATAAAATTACCATAGCCGACGGGGCCGTTGTCACGCTGAAAAACGCAGTGATTTACGGAGAAAACAACGAGGCTTACAAGTGGGCCGGCATTACGGCGACAGGGGACGCAACCATCGTATTGGTGGCATCCAATATTGTCAGGGGCTTCCATGAGAATTATCCCGGCATCTTTGTGCCCGAAGGCAAGACGCTCCGCATTAAAGGGAACGGCAAACTGGAAGCAGGCAGTAGCGGACGGGGGGCCGGAATAGGCGGTGCGAATTATGAGCAAATAAACTGTGGCAATATTGAAATCCTGGAGGGTACCATCCGTGCTGTCTCCGGTATGAACAGCGCCGCAATCGGCGCTGGCGGCCTGTCGGAGTGCGGCAGCATCACCATCAGCGGCGGCTTTGTTACGGCGGTGCCTTACAACAGTGACTCTGCCGCAGGTATCGGCACCGGGCGCAAGCGTTCCCGATGCGGGGATATCACCATCAGCGGAGGGAACGTGGTGGCCGAAGCCGGGGATTTGTCTGCCGGCATCGGCTCATCCTACGAGTCAATATGCGGCAACATTACCATCAGCGGAGGTACGGTCACGGCCCACGGAGGGACAAATGCCGCCTGTATTGGCAGCGGCGCCGGCTGCGACAAAGAACTTGAAACAAGCTTTGACCCTTCCGTCTGCGGAAACATTACCATCAGCGGCGGCACGGTTACGGCGGCGGCCGCCGGTGACGGCAATACGTTCGCCGCCGGCATCGGCTCCGGCAATGACAACGCCGTGTGCGGAAACATCCTGATAAGCGGCGGTACGGTATATACCAAAGGCGGTTCTGACGCTGCCGGGATTGGAACCAGCGAGCAGTCAAGCGTCGGTGATATCACCATCACGGACGGAGTGACGAAGGTAACGGCCGAAAAGACTTCCATGGGAGAAGATACACACTGCATCGGCGGCGGAACCGATTATAAACGCATCGGCAAAGTCACCATCGGCGGAAAAGAGGGCCCCGTCATCGAAAGCCCGTTTGTGTACCAACCGTGAAAACAAATTGAACAGGGAGCCCTTATGGGATTCTGCGTGGCCGAGATTGAGGGGAACGAAGACTGCCGCTTCGGCCTGGTGAAAGACAAAAAATGCCACCTTTGAAGAAAACAGGATAGTACGGGCTTATCAATCATGTACGACCAAATCAGGGAGAATACGCTCTATATCATGCTGTATGCGGCGGTGATGACCATGGCTGTCATGGCCTGTTGTTACCTGCTGTTCCGTAAGGCCAACGCCATCGCTCCCGATGTTACGCCGCCGGCCCGCCTGCGTCGCTGGTCTGCGGCGTTCTTTGCCGCCCTCGCACTGAACCACGTGTGGTATATGCCCTTGTTCTTCCTTACGTCAAGCGACGCCGTTTTATTGGCCGACCTTATAGGCGGATTGCTGGACACCATGAGTGTGTTTCCCCTGGCCATCATGGTCATGCTCGTCATGCTGCAAGACCGCAGGCGTCCGCTGTGGCCGGTCATTGTGGTGCTGCTGCCCGTCGTTTTGGCAGGGGCCTGGTGTATTGTCACCCGCAGTTATGCCGTTCTGCCCGTCGGCTATGTTTGTTTTGTGCTGGTAAGTATCGGCTTGATCATTTACATGATACATGCATTACGGCAATATGGCCGATGGCTGCGTGACAACTTTTCCGACCTGGAGCACAAGGAGGTGTGGCAGAGTTTCGTGGTGCTCTTCATCATGATGCTGTTTTTTGGCGTCTATGCGTTCTCCGGCAAGGGACCGGCTTTCCAGTATGCCATGCAGTTGGTTTGCGTCGTGCTTATTATTTATCTCGTCTGGCGGGTAGAGACGTTAAGTGACCTGAGCACCCCCGTGTCGCTGCAGGCAGACGCCCCCGTCAACAGCCTGTCACAATCCCGCGTGAGCAATATAGGAGCGCTGCTGAAGCGATATTGCGAGGAACCGCAGTTGTATTTGCAGTACGATATTTCCGTTTCCAAACTTGCCAGTCAGATAGGTACGAACCGGGCCTACCTGAGCAAGCATTTTGCCCTGCAGGGCACTACATACAATGCCTACATCAACGGCCTGCGCATTCAGCACTTCATCAAGCTCTATCATGCGTCCATCGCTTCACAACAGCCCAAAACGGCCCAGGAACTGGCCTACCAAAGCGGCTTCCGGAGCTATAGCACCTTCAGTGCGGCTTTCAAGCAGAGCGTGGGAACCACCCCTACGGCGTGGATGCGGCTTTCAGAATCGTAGAAAATAGTTTCAGAATTGTCAAAACTTGCCTGTCAGGGGCTTTGGTTTCTTGTGCTTTATGGGAGGTGTGGCTACTTTTGTACGGCCAACGGATTCTCAGCATAAGATAAACTTTAATACATACACGATGAAGAAAATTTTTGTTTGGACCCTGACGGGCGTTATGGCTCTGGTCCTGGCGGCCTGTAACAAGGACGCCAATGGGGAGAAAGCGACGGACTATTCCGTGAAGACCAACTGGTGCAAGATTCCCGCTGTCACCAAGGATGTGGACATGTTCTATATCCCGGCTACCAATTATGACGGTTCGGAGGCCGGTGCACCGAATTTTGCCCCCATCGACAATAAAGAGATGGTGGCGGGCATAGCAAATGAGTGCGAGGCACATGCCAGTGCTTATGCGGACGTCGCCAATGTGTTTGTTCCCTATTATCGTCAGGCGAGCCTGAAATATGAGGAAGATTGCTGGAGAAAGACCGGCGACATGCTCACGGCACTTACCGGAACGCCCTATACGGACATCAGCGCGGCGCTGGACTACTACTTCAAGAACTACAATGGCGGTCGTCCGTTCATGATTGGCGGTCACAGCCAGGGCTCGGCCATGACCAAGCTCTGCCTGATGAAGTACTTCAAGGAGCACCCGGATTATTACAAGCGCATGATTGCGGCGTATGTGATTGGTTTTGCCGTTACCAAGGACGACCTGAAGAACTATCCGCACCTGAAGTTTGCAACGGGGGAGAGTGACACAGGCGTTATCGTGAGCTGGAACACCGAGGGCCCCGGGAACGCCAACGCCAAGAACATGGTGTGGATGCCCGGCGCCATCAGCATCAACCCGTTGAACTGGAAACTGGACGACACTTACGCGCCCGCAAGCCTGAACCTGGGCTCATACATCTTGAGCCTGGAAACCCTGGAACAGGAGTTCAGGTACGACATTAACGCCGATGCACAGGTGAACGTCAGTCGCGGTGTGGTGGTGTCCAATGCAGAATGCATCTTCAACCCCTACACGGACATTTTTGGCGCCGCCAGCTTCCACAACGAGGACTACGGCCTTTTCTACAACAACATCAAGGCCAACGTCGCCACGCGTGTCGCTGCGTATTTGAGTCGCAAATAGGCTTGCTCCATTTGTTTGCCGCCAACCCGTTCCAGGTTGGCGGTTTTGCATATTCACTGTTATTTTTCTATATTTGTAAAATGCCTGTTCAGTCATTATGAGTAAGATTATACCCGTCGACTATTCCAAGAAGGCCAGTTGGTAAAAGTTGCCTGAGGCCGCCAAGGACGTGGACACAAATAACAAATAAAGCGCACCACCATGAAAGCAGACAAAATTATCAAAAACGCCAAAATCTTCACGTCGGACAGCAAGCGTCCCCTTGCCACGGCCTTGGCCGTCAAGGACGGCAAATTCATCTATGTGGGCGACGAAGCCGGCCTGCAGGCCTACGAAGGCGAGGTGACGGACCTGGGCGGCAAGTTCATCATGCCCGGCATCATCGACAGCCATGTCCACATAACCACCGGCGTTGGATTTGAATACACCGATCTGGGCGTGCCTGTCATGTGTTCCACCAAAAAGGAAAGCTTGGACTTCATGGCGGATTATATTCAGAAAAATCCGGGTCTGAAGCGTTACCGTTTCATGATGGAACGGACCTGCCTGAACGGGGAAGATCTCTCGAAGGAAGAGCTTGATGCGATATGCCCGGACGCGGAGATGCTGGTTCTGGAGGGAGAAGTACACAGCAACTGGGTCAACTCCAAGATCCTGGCGGCACATGGCATTAGCGATGAAACGCCGGATCCCGTGCCGGGACTGGCCTATTTTGTGCGCAAGGATGGGCACCTGACAGGAAACTCGTACGAGACTGCCAGCTGGCCCATGCTCTTCGACAGCGTGAAAGACCTTACGGACGAGCAGATCGGCACGGCCATCCTGCGCTGGCTCGACAGCTCTGTCAAGTATGGCGTAAACGCTGTCTTCGATGCCGGTTTCCCCGAGCACAACGATGTCAATGAGCGCTGCTACGCATTTCTGCGCGAGCTGGACAGGCAGGGGAAGCTGCCGGTCTATGTGGACGGGTGCTACGTGCTTACCCAGCCCCGGAAAATGAAAGAGGCCCTGGAGGGCGTGAAGCGCTTTCGGGAGGAGTTCAACACGGAGCACATGAAGGTACACACGCTGAAGATCTTCATGGACGGCACCCTGAAGATTGAGACCGCGGCCATGGTGACGCCCTATGTGGACACCGGTGTGACGGGAGCCACCGCATTCAATGCCGGGCAGGTCGCCGGGATCCTGAAAGAACTCAATGAAGCCGGGCTGGACCTGCACGTACACACCGTGGGCGAGGCCTCGTCCCGCGTGGTGCTGGACGGTGTGGAGATGGCCAGAAAGGCGTTGGGAGACAAGTACCGCGTGAAAGTCACCTGCGCCCATCTGTGGGTTCAGGATGATGCGGACCTGGATCGTTTTGCCAAGCTGGGCGTAACGGCCAATTTCACCCCCTGGTGGCACGGCGGCAACGTGGGCGGCAATCCGATTGCGTACTGGCCCACTTTTATCGGCGAGCAACGTGCCCATTCCATGTTCCGCTGCAAGACCATGTGGAACACCGGCGCACTGGTGACCTGGTCCAGCGACGAGGTCTTCTACGGCGACTTCAAGAACTGGAGCCCCTATCTTGCCATGGAAATCGGCATGACGCGCTGGATCAACGAGAAGACGCGATTCGATGAGACCAACAGAACCATAGCGGCTTTCCCTCCCGAGAGCGAGCGGATGAACATCGAAGAAATGATGCTGGGCTATACCATCAACGGTGCCAGACAGCTGGGTATCGAGGCGAAAAAAGGCTCCATCGAAGTGGGCAAGGATGCCGATTTCCTGGTGTTCGACCAAGACCTTCTCACGGCGGCGCCCGAAGGTTTTAGCTTCAACAGCCCCAGCCAGGTGTATTTTGGCGGAAAGAAGATGAATTAAAACATTTATACGGACACAGATATGAAAAGGGAATTCAAGGATTTAATGATTTTAGAGCAGTATGATTGCTTGAACAGCGAAATCACGGGAGACTACGACAAGGCCCATGCCGTGAAGTGCGTGAACGGCACTTTTGTGGGCACCGAGAATCACGGGGTTGCGTCGTGGCTGGGTATCCCCTACGCGAAGGCGCCCGTGGGTGCTCGCCGCTTCAAGGCGCCGGAGTATGTGGACGCAAGCGACAAAGTCTTCGAGGCCAAGTACTACGGAAAGGGTGCTTACGGCTCCCTGGGCTACCCGGACTGCATCCAGAAGCAGATGTCCGAGGACTGCCTCTTCCTGAATATCTGGCTCAACGAGGACGACAAGACTCCGAAGAAGCCGGTGATGGTCTGGATTCACGGCGGCGCATACGTGATGGGCTCGGGCTCGCAGATTTCCTACAGCGGAGCCAACCTGGTCCAGGCGCAGAGCGATATTATCATGGTGAATATCAACTACCGCCTGAACATGTACGGTTTCATGGACTTCTCCTCGGTGCCCGGCGGCGAAAACTTCAAGACGGCGCCCTGCAACGGCCTGCTGGACCAGGCGATGGCGCTCCGGTGGGTGCACGAAAACATCGCCGCTTTCGGCGGTGACCCCGGCAACGTGACCATCTTCGGGCAAAGCGCCGGCGGCGGCTCGGTCTCCATCCTGCCGGTCATGAAGGAGGCGAACCGGTATTTCCAGAAGGTCATCGCCCAAAGCGGCTCCACCACCCTGGCCTTCCCGGTCGAATGCGAATCTGCGCAAGGAAAGACCAAGGCGCTGCTGGAATACACCGGCTGCAAGACCATGGACGAGATCATGGCGCTGAGCGAAGAGAAGCTCCAGGAGGCGTATGTCAACGCGGTCGGCAAATTCACGTCCTGTCCGTACTACGGGACCGAGGTGCTCCCCGAGGCGCCCATCGAGCTGTATAAGAAAGGCTATGCAAAGCACATCTCCATCCTGGCGGGCAGCACGGCCGACGAGATGAGGCTGTTTATGGGTGAGGGTCCGATGTTGAGCGTTGAAGAGCAAAAGCTATACGCCCAGCGCGCCGCAGGCGATGCCGTTCCCTACCTGAAGGAAGAGGACAAGAAGTATTACGAGGAATTTAAGCGGGTATGCCGGTTCCAGGAGCCGGGACTGGTGGAGACGGAGTTCATCAATGAGCTCATGTTCAGGGTTCCTATGCTCCAGCAGCTGGGCGTGCAGAGCGCCTTCAACAAGACGTTCTCTTACTACTGGTCCTACCCGAGCAGCAATGCGGAGGTTGGCGCGGCCCATTCCGTGGAACTCATGTTCGTGTTCAACGTTCGCGGCCTTGGGACGAGCAGCACTTTCAACGGCACCAACAACTCCGACGAGATCTTTACAAGCGTTCAGCAGATGTGGACCAATTTCGCCCGCTGCGGCAATCCGTCCACGGACAAGGTGGAATGGAAGGCCTACTCGGCCCAGGACCGGAACGTCCTGGACATAGCCGGCCCGGGGGACATACGTATCAAAAAAGACCTGCTGGCCAGCCAGTACAAGGCTGTCCTCCCTTTGCTCGGCTACTACCAGTTCATGGACAAGTTCTTCACGCCCGGTTACCTTCTTGATATCGTCGCTGCACGCAAGTAGCTGTTGGTTGTGCGCCAGAGAGATCTCATCCTCATTGGGGCCTGATTTTAAGGACGAGACGGTCATTTTAGCCCTCTCGTCCTTGTTATTCAGCCTTTTTAAGGACGAGACCATGTATTGGACAGTTGCGGGGTTGCCGAATTTTTTCTATATTTGTGGATAGACTTAATACACATTAAAAGCATAACTATGAAAGCAGACAAGATTATCAAAAACGCAAAAATTTTTACTGCGGATAAGAACCAGCCCATGGCGTCGGCCCTGGTGGTAAAGGACGGTAAATTTGTGTATGTGGGCGATGAATCCGGCCTGCAGGGCTACGAAGGCGAGGTAGAGGACCTGGGCGGCAAATTCATCATGCCCGGCATTATCGACAGCCATGTGCATGTCACCATTCCCGTTGGTTTTGAGTACGCACCTATGGGAGAGCGGATCGAGCCGGACGGCAAGCAGGCTGCGCTGGAGCTGATGGCGGATTATATCAAAACGCACCCCGGCGAGAAACGGTACAGGTTCTACATGGAGAAACGGTTCCTGAAAGGAGAGGATATCGTCAAGGAGGAGCTGGACGCCATCTGTCCGGATGCGGAACTGCAGATTCAGGAAGGGGAGGGGCACAGCATCTGGGTGAATTCCAAGATTCTTCAGCGGCACGGTATTACGGACGATACGCCGGACCCCATCCCGGGCCTTGCGTTTTACGTTCGTAAAGACGGCCATGTCACCGGAAATATGTATGAAGGCGCAACGGAAGTGCGTATCATCCTGGACAGCGGGATGGACCTCACCGATGAGCAGGTGGATGCGGCGCTTCAGCGTTGGATCGATTTTTCCGTCGAGTATGGCGTTTCGGCCGTATTTGACGCCGGCCTTCCGGGCGACATGAAGTTCCATGAGAAGGTCTATAAACGTCTGGTAGAGCTGGACAAGCAGGGAAAACTGCCCATTTATATTGACGGAAGCCTGGTGGTGAATGCGGAACGGGATGCAGAGGAAGGCCTGAAAGAGCTCAAGCGCATCCAGCGTGAGTACAACACGGAGCACCTGAAGGTCCATACCATGAAGATTTTCATGGACGGTACCCAGAAGATTCATACCGCGGCCATGGTCACGCCCTATGCGGATGTCCATACCACAGGGTCGACCGCGTTCTCCGCAGAGGGGATTGCAAAGCTTTTGAAGGAGCTCAACGAGGCCAACCTGGACCTGCATCTTCACACGGTGGGCGAGCGCGCGTCACGCACCGTACTGGATGGCGTGGAAATGGCCAAAAAGGAGCTGGGAGATGCCTTCCATGTGAGAGTGACCTGCGCCCATCTTGAAATTGAGTGCGACGATGACCTGGAGCGTTTTGCCAAGCTGGGCGTGTTCGCCAACTTTACCCCGCACTGGCATTCCGGAGACCCCGCGATTGCGGCTACCTGGCTGGGTATGGAACGTGCCCGCAAACAGTTCCGCTGCAAAACGGTTTGGGACAGCGGCGCCACCGTATCTTGGTCCAGCGACAACATTGTCTTTATGGATTTCACCACTTGGAATCCCTACCTGGGCATGGAGGTGGGCATGACCCGCTGGATTACCGAAAAAACCAGGGATTACCCGTACACCCGGGCCGCCCAGGTATTCCCGCCGGAGAACGAGCGAATGAACATTGAGGAGATGCTCATCGGCTATACCATCAACGGCGCCAAACAGCTGGGCATTGAAGCCCACAAGGGCTCCATTGAGGCAGGCAAGGACGCAGACTTCCTGGTGTTCGAGAAAGACCTCCTCACCGCCCCGCAGGAAGGCTTCAGCTACAACCTGCCGTGCGGCGTGTATTTCAACGGCAAGAAAATGAATTAAAAAACATGTGTATGAATAAGATTATCCCCCTCGATTATTCCCAGAAAGCCAACTGGTGCAAGCTTCCGCAGGTCACCAAGGAAGTGGATACCTTCTATGTCTATGCCACCGAGTACATCCTTGGCAGCATGGCGGAGGGTGCGCCGGATTATGCCGATATGAACAATCAGGAGATGCTGGAGGGCGCAGAAGCCGAGTACCTTCTGCATGCATCGGCATACGCAGATGCTACCAACGTATTCATGCCCTACTACCGTCAGGTAGGCCTGCGCTATGCCGGCGAGGTCTGGAAGCGGGACGGTATCTTTGACGCCGCCCTGGAAGACACGCCCTATGCCGATATCGTCGCTGCGCTGGATTACTACTTTGAGCACTACAATAATGGCCGTCCGTTCATCATCGCCGGCCACAGCCAGGGATCGGCCATCGTCAAGATGGTGCTCAAAAAATACTTTGTGGAGCACCCGGACTACTACCGGCGCATGGTGGCGGCGTACCCCATCGGCTATGCCTTTACCAAGGCCGAATTCGAGGCCTATCCCCACATGAAATTTGCCACCGGCGAGTGCGACACAGGCGTCATCATCACCTGGAACACGGAAGGTCCCAAGAACCGGGAAGTGAATGCGAATACCTGCGTGCTGCAGCCGGGCTCCATGAGCATTAACCCGCTCAACTGGAAACTGGACGATACGTATGCGCCTGCCAGCATGAACCTGGGCTCGCTCTGGCCCAACGAGAAAACCGGCGAGCTGGAGATTGTGGACCTGGGGGCCGATGCCCAGGTGTTCCCGGACCGCGGCGTGGTGGTAACGCACGCCAAAGGCGAGGAAATGACGGAAGAAAAGGCTGCGGTGGCCTCCTTCTTCTTTGGCCCGGACGGACGCCACGGGGAAGACTACGTGCTCTTTTACAGCAACATCAAGGACAACGTAGCCAAGCGCGTTGCGGCCTATCTGGCCGGTCAAAAGTAAGGCATGAAAACAGGCAAGGACTTCTTGCTTCCCGAACGGTATTCCTTCAAATCCATTTGGAGGATTACCTTCCCTATTCTGGTGGCGCTGGTGATGGAAGAGCTGTTGGGCATGACGGACACGGCCTTCCTGGGCCGTGTGGGAGAGATAGAACTGGGCGCATCGGCCATCGCCGGCGTGTATTTCACCATCCTGTACATGCTGGGATTCGGCTTCTCCATCGGGGTGCAAATCATTATCGGCCGCCGCAATGGAGAGGCCTGTGAAAGCGGGAAGGGGTTTGGCGCCATCGGGCGGGTTTTCTGGCAGGGCGTCTGGTTCCTGAGCGCCCTGGCGCTGGTGACCATGGTGCTGTCGTACTTTTTGTCACCGCCGCTTCTGAAGGGAATCCTCAAGTCGGAAAACATTTTTAATGCGGCCGTCGTGTATGTGAACTGGCGCGTCCCGGGGCTCTTTTTTGCCTTTATGACCGCGCTTTTCCGCGCGTTCTACGTGGGTACGCGGGAAACGGCCAGCCTCACCCTGAACTCCATTGTGATGGTGGGGAGCAATATCCTGCTGGACTGGGTGCTCATCTTTGGCCACTGGGGTGCGCCGGCCCTGGGCATTCAGGGTGCGGCGTTGGCCTCCACCATCTCCGAGGGCATCTCCCTGTTGTTCTTTGTGATTTGGTCTATCTCCACCGTAGATAAGGTCTATGGCCTCCAGAAGGTGGTTAAACCCATCTGGAAAGAGCTTAAGCAGTTGTTCTCCACCGCCTCGTGGGTAATGGTGGAGTATGTGCTGAACATTTCCGTATGGCTGCTTTTCTTCCTGTTCATCGAGCATTTGGGTGAGGAAGAGCTGGCGGTGGCCAACATTGTCCGGAGCATCTCCGAGGTGTCGTTCGTTTTCTCGGCGGCTTTTGCGTCCACGGCGGCTACGCTGGTGAGTAACATCATCGGGGAAGGGCATCCGGAGGGCGTTATTCCCATTATCCGACGGGTGGTGGTGCTCTGTGTGGTCACCATGCTGCCGCTGCTGGTGTTCTTCGCCCTGTGCCCGCGCCTGATCATAGGCCTGTTCACCGATATCCCGTCCCTGGTACAGGCGTCCGTGCCCACCCTGTGGGTGATGTGCGCGGCCACGGTGCTAACGTTGCCCTGGAACGTGTATCTGCAGTCTGTGGCGGGAACGGGCGACACGCGGGTGTGCCTCCGCTTCGATGTGGTGGCCCTGGCCATCTATGCGGTGTACTGCACCGTTATTATCGGTATGCTCAAATCCAGCGTAGCCGTGTGCTGGACGGCGGACGGCATCTATTCCCTTTGCATTTGGATTCAGGGAATTATCTACATCCACGGGAAAAAGTGGCAAGGCAAGAAAATTTAAAACGTATGATTACACTCAATTCGTAGAACCGGAGTTCTACACCTATTAGTCGCGGGGAACCGGTGTTACGGCCGGTTCTTTCACGCGGACTACCCTAAGGGACTCCCGTTCTGTTTTATTCCATCCTTGTCAAATGTAATGATTTATTTTTAGTTGTGCACAAAAAATGAGTATCTTTGAACCTTTGAACCCAATTGTTCCCCGATATGAAGAAGAAGTGGCTCACGTTAACCTTTGCAATTCTAGTATTTAGTATCCCGCTGCTGTCCATTGTGAACGGGCGCCCCATCACGGAAGTGCTTCGGGACCTGCAGGCTGAGCTAAAAGGAAATTATGCGCAGAAACTGGAGGCACAAAACCTCCTGGGCCGGGAATATGATAAGCAGCACCAGCGGATGGTGGATGTGATTGCACAGTCCAATGAACTGTCCCTTCTGTTATATACCCAGGAGCAGGCCATGACCTTCGACCTGGCCTATGCCCTGAACAAGGTGTCAAGGGCGTACAAAGGTTTTAGCAAAGAGAAAAGGCCGTACGACCGCGTTATCCATGAACTGGACATCGAGATAGACCGCTATGCCCGCCTTATTGATGCCCTCCGGCTGCTTCCACCCGTGATGAAGGAAATCGAAGTGGAGATTCTTCCGGACAGCCTGGGCTTCCACGTGGATTCCCTGGACCAGACGTACTCGGAGCTTGCCTCCTCCCTGGAGCGGGAAGTGATCCGGATTGCCGTCAAGGATTCGCTTTCGTCGCCTTTTGTCCTGGACCGCCAGGGGGAGATTTACCGGGATTCCTGTATCAAGTATGCCTCCTATTTCCTGAGGGACTATGCCGCCATCCGCTCCACCTGGATAGCAGACAGCACGCACTACCAGGCGGCCTTCTTGCGCACAAAGGATTCGTACACCTATGCCCAGTCCCGCTACCGCGAGCTGGAAAAATATGTCTTTTTAGATGGTCAGACTCCTTTTCTGGAAATTCTTTCAGATCCCCGGGGGCACTGGGACAAAGTGAAGGCCGCCATGCGCGACCAGTATGATTTTCTGGAAACCGTAAGTGATGGCCCTCAGCCCGCCGATTCCGTGGCCGCCGCGACGCCGGAAGTCCCGGAAACCCCGGAGCAGAAAGAGGAGAGCGACCTTTTTGACGGCCTTTCCAGTAAGGGTGCCAATGCCATCCTGGTTATGGTGACGGCCATTCAGCTGATCGCTTTGGTGATAGTCTGGGTGCTCACCCTGCTCATCCTGCTGCTCCTGAGCCGCATCCGCAAACTCAGAAGCCTGCTTCCCCTGAACCAGCTTCCCCTGTTCTCGGTGCTGGTGGGAACGGTTATCTACTTCCTGTTACTGGGCTTTGGCGTGAACGGGAACGAGTACATCGAGCTGGGCGCCCGGCACATCAATACCTTCCTGTGGCTGCTGCTGGCCATTACCGGCTCCCTGCTGCTGCGCGTAAAGCGGGAGCAAATCCATCCCAGCCTCAGACTCTATATCCCCACCTTCATTACTGCCATCATCATCATCGTCTGCCGCATCATCTTTGTCCCGGACAGGCTGATGACATTCCTGTTCCCGCCCATCCTGGCTTTTGTAGTGCTGCGTCAGCTGTTCTTCAGTATCCGGGAAAGCGGAAAAGCCACCCCCATAGACAGTATCCTGGGCTGGGCTTCGCTGGCCATCTATCTAGTGTCGTTTGTGTTCTCGTTCCTGGGCTACACCTTTGTGGCGCTGCTCATCCTGGTGTGGTGGTATTTCCAGCTGGCCGCTTTGCTCACCATCCTCTGTCTGATAGACCTGCTGGGCCGATACAAGGAGCGGTGGCTGGATAAACGCGTGGAGGCCATGCGCAACCGCATCACCTATGTGGGCGGCGAGGACCGCGAGAGTCTCCTGTTCGGCGCCACCTGGTTCTACGACTTTATCCGTCAGGTGCTTGTTCCGGCCCTGCTGCTGGTCTCCCTGCCGCTGTGCGTACACATGTCCTTGAGCATCTTCGACTTCAACGACCTGTACGACAAAATCTTCAACATCCCCTTCGTCCAGCTTACGGATAACGAAGGCATAGAAACGCTCCGGATTTCGGGCAGGGCCATTATCGGCCTCCTTATCCTGTTCGTTACACTTCGCTACATGAACCGGGGTATTCATGCCATGTGGCAATACATCCGATATGCCGCTTTCATGCGCAAGCACAAGCGCACCACCATCCGCGACAATGAGATTAACCTGTCCCTGGGCAACAGCATCATCAGCGTGTTCATCTGGATGTCCTATGTGGTGGCCGTGGTGGCTGTTTTACGCATTCCAACCGGCTCCCTGAGCCTGGTGGCCGGCGGTTTGTCGGCCGGTATCGGTCTGGCCCTCAAGGATATCATCAACAACTTCATTTACGGTATCCAGCTCATGGGCGGCCGCCTGCGGGTAGGGGACTGGATCGAGTGCGACGGCGTGCGCGGACGCGTGGTGGCCATCAACTACCAGTGCGTGGTGGTGGAAACCATAGACGGCACGGAAATGTCCTTCCTCAATGCCTCTCTCTTTGGCAAGAACCTCAACAACCTCACCCGCAACAACTCCTACGAGTTCACCAAGATTGTTACGGGCGTGGCCTACGGGACCGATGTCAAAAAAGTGCGCGAGGTGCTCCAGGAGGCCATGAAGCAGGTGCAGACCAAAGACCATTACGGCCGGGATATCGTGGAGCCCAAGTATGGCGTCAAGGTAGTTGTGGCAGATATGGCAGACAGTTCGGTGAATATTGCCGTGAAGCAGCATGTGCTGGTTCCGGAAAGAATCGCTTATATTGACCGTGCCAAGGAAGTGATTTACGATGCCCTGAACGCCAATGGAATCACCATCCCGTTCCCGCAGTGCGATGTGCACCTGATCAGCGAAGAGAAGTAATAGTGTTAGTCGCGGGGAACCGGAGTTACAGCCGGTTCCTTGACGCGAACCACGTCCTGCCCGGCCTTCTCCCTCCAGCCCTCCCTTCCCGTCCTGCCCGGCCCTGACCGGGCATCTCCTTGCGCGAAGGTCCCCGCCCTGGACCTTCAGTACACTTTCCCCCAGGATTCTTTGCGCGAAGGTCCACGCCCTGGACCTTCAGTACACTTTCCCCCAGGAATCTTTGCGCGAAGGTCCCCGCCCTGGACCTTCGGGGTTGACACTCTGCCCGAGAATGCGTATATTTGTACGTTATTCTTCTCCCATAACCATGACTGAAAACCAGATCAAACAGGTCCTGGAGACCGTTACGCCCAATGCGGCAGAAGATGCCGCCCAGTTCACCGAAGGTAGTATCCGCGCCATCGTGGAGGCCCAGCGCAAATTCTTCCGCACCGGCACCACCCTTCCCGTCAAATGGAGAATCCAGCAGCTCAAAAAGCTCCGGGACGCTGTCAAGGAGCATGAGGCCGATTTTGAGGCGGCCCTGGCGCAGGACCTGGGCAGAAGCAAGGTGGAGGCCTATCTCTGTGACATCGGCCCTATTATTACGGAAGTGAACGAGATGATTCACGGCCTTCGCCGCTGGTCCCGTCCGGAGTACCATTGGAGCGGCCTCATGTGCTTCCCCAGCATGGTTACTAAGGTATACAAGATGCCCTATGGCGTTTCCCTGGTTATCAGTCCGTTCAATTTCCCCATCCTGCTTACCCTGGGCGTAGTGGCTGCGGCCATGTGCGGCGGCAACACGGTGGTAATCAAGTCCAGCTCCAAGTCATCGGCCTGCACGGCGGCGCTCAAGAAATTCTGTGCCGATGTCTTCCCGCCGGAATACGTCACGCTCATCGACGGCGGGCATGACGTGGCCGACTGGTGCCTGGCGCAGCGCTTCGACAAGATCTTCTACACCGGTTCGCCGGCCGTCGGCAAGCACGTGATGGCCGAAGCTGCCAAAAACCTCACCCCTGTGGCGCTGGAGCTGGGCGGCGAGACCGGCAACTGGGCCGTGGTGCGCAAGGATGCCAACCTGCAGGACGCCGCCCGCAAGATTGCCTTCTTCAAGCTCCTCAACGCCGGGCAAATCTGCATCAACGTGAACCAGATAGCCGTGGCCGAAGAAGTGGCCGAACCGTTCCTGGAGGCGCTGAAGGCTGCATTTGTCGCTCAAATCGGCCCGCATGCCGAGAAAAATCCCGAATACCCCAAACTCATCACCGGCAGGGCCTGGGACAGCTGCGCCGCTTTGGCCGATGAATACCGCGACCGCATCGTTTTCGGCGGCACCGGAGACAGGCAGACGCAGCGCTATTCTCCCACGGTCATTTATCCTGTCGATATCAACGAGCACATCGTGCAGCATGAACTTTTCTGTCCGCTGCTGCCCGTGGTCCCGTTCAAGGATGTGGAAATCGACGCCCTTATGGATGTCATAGCAGATCGCGAACACCCCCTGGCCATGTACCTGTTCACCAAAGATAAGAAATGGGCGAACCGTGTGATGCAAACCCAGCAGTACGGCGGTGGTTGCATCAACGAGGTCTGTATCCACATGATGGTTAAGGGCGTTCCCTTCAACGGCACCGGCCACTCCGGCATGGGCGCCTACCATGGCGTCTGGGGCTTCCGGGAATTTACCCATCCGCAGACCGTCCTCACCGGCAAAACCCTCTTCAACCTCCCGCTCCGGGAACACCCCTACGCCGGCGACAAAGAAAAGTCCAAGCTCAAAATCCTCCGGCTGATGGAGCGATAGATGCCCGGTAGGGGAGTAAGCTCTATGTTTCCCAAACTGGATCCGCTCCTGCATTCCGAACTTCGGCTGGCTGTAATGTCCATCCTGGCTGGGGTAGATGAAGCCGACTTCACCTATCTTAAAGGGCAGACAGGCGCCACATCCGGAAACCTGAGCGTGCAAATCGACAAGCTCACCGCAGCCGGCTACATTACCGTGGAGAAGGGCTTTAAAGGCAAGATGCCCCGCACTACCTGCCGCATTACACCTGTCGGCCAGAAGGCTTTCTCCGAGTATGTGGATGCCCTGAAATCCTACTTGTCTTCCGGCTCCTAACGGCGATTGTAAATTAAAAATACAATTGTCCCTACAGACGTAAAAAAAGCAGCGACCGTCGCTGCTTTTTTGCTCCTAGGGTGGAGAATGTAAAATAAACTTGACAAAATGGAAAATTGTTTTTACTTTTGCGGTGGAAAACTAATCATTAACGTCAAGGCCTTATGAAAACACGCAAATATCTTCTGCCTTATACCTACAAGAAAGTAGGGATGTGGATGTTTATTCCCTTTGCTGCCATCTGCTTCTGTTTGTTTTTTGATGTGAAGCTTCCTGCTATTAAAATTCCCTGGATTGCCATAGGGGATGACTTCTTCTATCAAGGAACGGCAGACCTTTTGACGGAAGTCGGCATGATGGGTCTGCTGGTCTCCCTTTGCTTCATTGCCTTGTCCCGTGAGAAGGACGAGGACGAAATGACCGCCCACATCCGGATGCAGTCCTTTGTCTGGAGCCTGTGGTTTACATCGGCCATCCTGGCTTTTGGCATCCTTTTCATCATGGGACTGGATTTCCTGAGCTTTGCGATGGTGGCATTCTATCTTTACTACCTCGTGTATATCCTTAAGTTCAATTTGACGATGAGAGCCATCAGGAGGGCAGGCCGATGAAGAATACCGTCAAAGTAGAGCGGGCAATCAAAGACATTACCCAGCAGGAACTGGCCAACGCCGTTGGCGTAAGCCGACAGACCATCAACTCCATCGAGGCCGGAGGCTATATTCCTTCGGCAGTGCTTGTACTGAAAATTGCCAAATACTTCGGCAAACCCGTCGAGTCCGTCTTTGAGCTGGAGGAGGGGGAGTGACAGAGCTTTCCTCTCGGTTTTGTCGGCTACATGGCGCAGGTCAGCTGAAAGTGCCCCGTCCTGCGCCATCACAATGCCTGAGAAGCCGATTTGCGGCGCCGGTCACCCACACAAAAACTGACCTGCGCCAAATGCGCCTAGTTCACCTGGTCCGCGAGGAGAAATAAGGCGGGGTTATACCAGGGAAAGCAATTCGCCGAACCGGTCTATCACATGGTTTGCGCCGGCCGCTTCCAGGGCCAAGCGGCTGGAGTTGCCGTAGGTGACTCCGCAGGTCCGGGCGCCGGCGCCAAGGCCCATTTGAATGTCCACGGGCATGTCGCCCACCACCAGCGCCTCGCTTGCCGGAATGCCCAGTTCCTGCAGGGTTTTGAGCACCGGTTCCGGATGAGGTTTAGCGTGTGTAACGTCATCGGCCCCAAGCACATAGGTGATGTATCGGCTCAGGCCCATGCTCTCCAGGAAGCCGTGCAGGGAGTTGGATTTTCGGGACGATGCCACGCTGAGCTTGCAGCCTTTTTCATGGAGTGCCGCCAGCGTTTCTTTTACCTCTGGGAACACCTCCGGAATAATCTGCGTGCGTAGCTCCTCAAAGATGGCCCGGTAGGTTTTTATCCACTCCGGCAGGGTTTCTTTGGGCAGGTCCGGATACATTTGCAGCAGCCCATCCTCCAGGATGAGGCCGATGGTGGCGGCAATGGTTTCTTCGTCTTGGATGGGGTAGCCCATGCGCCGCATGGCTTCCTGGTTGGTGCGGATAATGAGCGCCCGGGTATCGGCCAGGGTTCCGTCAAAATCCAGAATGACAAGTTTTTTCATGGCCGCAAAGATAGCACTTCTTTTGTGAAAGTCAGTAGAATAATGATTATCTTTGAGGGACAATAGTAAATGAGCAGCCTATGAACTATTTAACGCGAATCTTGCTTCCTGTCATGGTCTTGTCGGCCTGTTCAACCGCACCCAAGGACAGGACCCTTGTCTTTGACGGGATAGAAAACGCCCGCGAACTGGGCGGGCTTGTGATGCAGGACGGCCGGACCATCCGAGAGGGCGTCCTGGTCCGCTCCGGAGAGCTCTCCAAGGCTTCCGATGCCGACGTCGCCCTCCTGAAAGAGCGTTTTGCCTTGACCGATGTCTTCGATTTTCGCTTCGAGCTGGAGCGCAGCCGCAAACCGGACCGGGAAATGGAGGGTGTCACGAACACCTGGCTTTCCACCCTCCCGCAGGCTTTCCTGGCGGCCTTTGCTTCCGGCCGGGCCGACAGCACCACCGTGCAATCGGCCAGCCTTCTGGAGGCACTGGCCTCCTATGCCTTCCATCCGCAGGCGCAGGAAATGGCGCAGAAGCTCTATCCCGCCATCGTGACGGACACCACCTCGCAGAAGCGCTACGGCGAATTCCTCCGCGGCGTCCTGGAGGCCAAAGGCGGCGCCCTCTGGCACTGCTCCCAGGGCAAGGACCGCTGCGGATGGGGATCGGCCTTTGTCCTGGCTGCGCTGGGGGCCGGCCGCGAGACCATCGTGGAAGATTTTGCCCTGTCCAATGTCTCGTACGAAAAGGCCGTTGAGGCTTTGTCGGCCCAGGTCGTCCAGAAAGGCGGCGGCGAGCCGGAGCTGGCTTTTATCCGCGCGATGGTGGGCGTGAGCGTAGAGAACTTCGAGCGCACGCTGGAGATGATTGATGCGCAGTACGGCTCCCTTCCCGCCTACCTGGAAAAGGCCCTGGGCTTTACCGCCGAGGAGCAGCAAAAGATGAAGGAAAAGTATCTGAAGTAATCCTAGTTATTGTTTTACCTTGGCGAAAAGATGATGTATTGAACAGGTGAGACCTCATAACAGTTTTGCCTTGAGCCGCTGGCGCGCTTTGGTAACGGAGGCAGGGGAGATTCCCAGCAGGATGGCCTGCTCCGATACGGAGAACTGCAGGTGCGAGAGAATATAGGTGCGGATATCGCCCTTTGTCAGATCGTGATGTGTTTCCCGGAGCGATTCGGGCCTGAAGTCTGATGAATTTCGGAGCATCCGTTCCAATTCGGCCCATTCTTCATCCTGAATGTAGCGGGGCTTGGCACGAAGCCCCTGGAGCAGATGATTCTGCCCCACGAGCGCCTGCATCATCACATAGGAATCCAGTTCACCGGCAGGCCCCTCTCCGGCGTTAGGGACGAATCCTTCTCGCGCATCGTTTCCGGCGTGGATGACCATCAGGAAGGCCCTGACATTCTTACCCAGGATTTCACTCACCTGCGGGATGGTTAACTGGCTCCCGCCGCAAGTGCAGGTTGAGGCAAGCCCCAGAGCCACCAGAACGAGTTGATAATAAAGCATTTCAGCCTCGTCCACTTGCAGGCCGAAGGTCTCTCCGATGGCCGAAAGGCTCTCCGCCTTAAAGCCGACATAGGCATCGATGTACTCTTTATAAGAAGTGGGTGGCATCTTCGATTCCATAATCATGGAGAACAGCTGCGGCTCGTCCATGGCGAACCAGATAAGGGCTATCCCGAAGCCCTTGAACGGAGGGTTGAGGGCAAAGCCTTCTCCTACGCGCTTCCTGTACAGTTCCCTCGCTTCCTCCCGGACGGCATCATGGACACCCTGGATGGATCCGAAAGAAGAGAAGATGGCACTGGCGCCGCAGCCAAGGCGGGCGCAGAGGTTTCTGGCCGTCAGGAGCGAGGGCCCTCCGGAGCGCACCAAATCAAGGGCTGCGGAAAGGATTCTTTCTTTTGTTACAGTAACCGGTCTTGCCATAATTGTGTTCCGAAACAGTTCGGTGCAAAGATAGAAAACGCAGCAGTATTGTCCAAGGATTGCCAGATGTAAAAGGCTGGATTGTCCACATATTTGTCCATATCGTTTTTTATTTCGGAACGCCGGATACACTAACTTTGCAAGTGAAAAAATATGGACAAACGATGAAACGACTGATTATACTGTTAACGATTGCAACCCTATCGTTTCCTTGTCTGGCGAAGGACGATTGGAAGGGGAAAGTAATTGATGAAAAAGGCAAGCCTGTAGCATACGCCAACGTGGCAATCCTCTCTCCGGCCGATTCTACGGTCGTGTGCGGTGTCGTCACCCAGGAGGACGGCACCTTCAATATAGTGACCAGTGAGACGGACGGCATCATGATGGTGGCCATGCTGGGTTACAGGACAGTGTATCTCGCTCCTGTCGATGGCGCCGTGATTACCCTCTCCGATGATGCGCAGATGCTGGAAGGCGCTGTGGCGAGCGCCGTTATGCCAAAGACCAAACTCACGGGGGAAGGATTGCAGACAAATGTACGCGGCTCTGTGCTGGAAAATGCGGGCAGCGCCAAGGACGTGCTTTCCAAAACACCGGGACTTATCAAGGGGCAGAACGGTTTGGAAGTGATTGGCAAAGGCGCGCCACTGGTATATATCAATGGAAGGAGAGTCTCAGACAGCACGGAACTCGACCGCCTCCAAAGTAATGAAATCCAGAGCGTCGAGGTAATAACCAATCCGGGAGCACAATACGATGCCACGGTACGGGCTGTAGTGCGAATCAAGACCATCAAGCGTCAGGGAGACGGATTCGGATTCAATCTGAATGCTTCCGACGCACAGTCTTTGAGATGGGCAAAGGGCAACGATCCCTTCGGCGCCATCAACGTAAACTACCGCGCGGGAGGATGGGACTTCTTCGGTGGGGTTAACTATGCCCGAAATACATCCCGGCAGGAAAGCATGCTGGAGAAGAAGACATTCGGCGTCACCGACGGCGGGGACGACTGGCTCTTCGAGAACAAGGGGACACTCCTGAACGAGTACATCGGCAGCTCCCTCTATGGCAATGCCGGCGTAAACTGGCAGATGGCCGATAACCATTTCCTCGGCGGCAAGGTGGAGTGGGGCCGTCACCTGACCTACAACGTCCGTACGGAAGTGAACGACAACGTCTTTGAAAACGGGACGCTGACAGACAAGCTGAATACGGTCTCGGAGGACATCATCGGCGACAGAATCCCGTATAATCTTGGCGCCAATATCTACTATAACGGCGTTGTGGAAGGTAAACTGGGGATAGACGTGAACCTGGATTACTACGGTACCGACGACAGTTCCAAGTCTGCATCGAAAGAAGCCAGCGAAATGACCCACGACGCCGCCATCAACAGCGCCAGTAACAACGCGGGGCGCATGTACGCTGTCAAGGCGGTGCTTTCCTATCCCATCTGGAAAGGACAGTTGCAGGCCGGAACGGAGGATACCTTCTCCCGCCGCACGGACAATTATTCGGTCGAGGGGATCGACATCCCGGCTTCGAAGGCCACGGTGAAGGAAGACAACATTGCCGGATTTGCCTCCTACGGTTTCTATATCCCGCAGGTGGGACAGTTCAGCGCGGGGGCGCGCTACGAGTGGGTACGTTATGCCTATGCAGATGCGGTGACGCCCGCAAACAACATCACAAGAGACTATGGAAACTGGTTCCCCAACGTTTCCTATGCGGCGGTTATCGGCCAGAATACGAAGAACCCTGTCCAGGTTATGCTCAATTACAGCGCCAAAACCAGCCGGCCGCATTATGGGAATCTGTCCAGTGCGATACGCTATAACAGCCGATACATCTGGCAGAGTGGCAATGCCCAGTTGCAGCCGGAGATGTCCCATAATATCGGCCTTTCCGCCGTGTGGAAGTTCGTTACGCTAATGGTCAACTATTCCCGTACGGATCGTGCCATTGTCACCTGGTCGGCTCCTTACGGGGACGAGGGCGTGGTGCTGGTAAAGCCCCGTAACATTGAAACGCCATTCCGCATGATGTCGGCCTATGTCAATCTGACTCCAACCGTGGGTCCCTGGAATATGAATTATACAGTTGGCGTGCTGCCTCAGTGGTTCACCATCAATGCCCCGGATCCCCGTGAAGCATCCGGCGTACGCGTGACCACGTTCAACGGTAAGCCCATCTTCTTTGCCCAGCTTTTCAACACCTTCACCGTGAAGGGGGGATGGCAGTTTGAACTGGGAGGCGTGTTTATGAGTTCCGGCTATTCCCGGAACCTGTATATGACCAACTGGTTTGTCAACCTCAGTGTGGCCGTGCAGAAGACGCTCCTCCGTGACGGTTCGCTTGTTTTGCGCCTGGAAGGAGCAGACCTTACCTGCAACGCTTTTTTCAGTCCCTATTCCGACTTCGGCAGCCATACCATCATGCAGACCAACCGGCTGGATATGCAGAAAGTTAAACTCTCCGTCCGTTACAGCTTCAACACCGCCCAGAGCAAGTACCGCGGTAGCGGCGCCGGCGCCGATAGCAAGGCCAGAATGTAATGTACTTTTATTATGAAGACATTGGTTTTAAATACATTAGGTAAAGAAGCCCTTGATCAGGTAAATGCTCTGATTAAAGACAAAGAAGTGGAGGTTGTCGATACTTCAGACATGAAGATCGCACATTGCATGGGTTGTAACCAGTGCTGGCTGAAGACTCCGGGCATTTGCGCCATCAAAGACGATTATGAAAAAATCATAAAAAAACTGGTAGAGACAGAAAACCTTTGGATCGTCTCCGATACACGTTTTGGTTTCTTGGACTACAAAGGCAAACGGGTGATGGATCGCATTATGCCCATGCTGAATATGACTATCGGTTTTCGGGACGGCTGGATGCGCCATAAGCTACGTTACCACGCATTGAATATCGGATTGCTGTACAAAGGTGCTGCCGACCAGGCAATGATGGAGGACTGGTGCAAGCGTACGGCTGCGAATATTGGCGGACAATCGTTGGGCGCGATAGCCCTGGATCCCCAATCTGCCATTTCGAGCGAAGCCAGGAAATCTCCCGTTATGCCCGGCCCGATCAAGCATCTCGTTATCATCAATGGCAGCCCACGTGTGGCGAAGTTCAGCAACACGGACAAAATAATCCATTCATTCGTCAAAGGGCTGGAAGAAACTGGCATCACCTGGGAACTCCACAATCTCTCCAATCGTAAGGAATGGGATGCTGCTCGTGAAGCCTTTCTTACCCACGAACATATCCTTATAGCCTTTCCGCTCTATGTAGAATGTGTCCCCAGCCTGATGCTGGAATTCCTGTCCACCCTGCCTGCAGAGCGTAAAGTGCCCGGCCAGCTTTCCTTCCTGCTGCATGGCGGCATGGACGAAGGCAACGAGTTCCGCCTGGCGGAGCGCTTCCTCCAGAAGCTTCCCGCCCAGCTGGGCTGCAGCTACGGAGGGACGCTTATCAAGGGCGGCAGCTTCCGTATCCGCACCACTACGGACGAAGAGCGGGCCAAGATGGTAGCCCCGTGGCCCCCCATGGGCAAGTTGTTTGCCCAAAAAGGTACTTTCCTTACCCCGGAGGCCGAACGCTTTATCGGCCCGGAGCAATACCCATGGATCCTTCGCAAGCTGGTAAGCCTGCTGTTTTTGAAGAAAGTGAACGGAGAATTTGATAACTTTGCTAAAGGCTGGGGTTGTACCCGTCCGCTGAACGATAAACCTTATGTACAATAATTATGGAAATGAAATTTTGCCAGAGCTGCGGCATGCCGCTGAACGACCAGGTGCTGGGCACCAATGCCGACGGCAGCAAGAACGAAGACTACTGCATGTACTGCTACAAAGATGGCAAATTCCTGCAGGAATGCACCATGGAAGAAATGATAGAGCACTGCGCCCAGTTTGTCGATGAGGTGAACAAAGGCCTTCCCCAGCCCATTACGAAGGAAGAATACATCGGCCAGATGAAGATGTATTTCCCGCACCTGAAGCGTTGGCAAAAGTCGTTGGCCATCGGCGGGGACACACCTGAAAATCCGGCCCTGGCTGGCGTCAAGGACCTCATCGCCCGGATGTCCGACACGCTGCCCATTGCTTACATCTCATCAGTAGATAATGAGGGTTATCCCTGCACCAAGGCCATGCTGGCTCCGCGCAAGCGTGAGGGCATCAAGGTGTTCTATTTTACCACCAACACCTTCTCACTGCGGGTAGCCCACTACAAGGCCAACCCCAAAGCCTGCATCTATTTCTGCGATGCCAAAGGATTTAAGGGCATGATGCTCAGAGGCACGATGGAGGTGCTCACTGATGCCGCTTCGAAGGAAATGATTTGGCGCAAGGGTGACACGCAGTACTACCCCGGCGGCGTCACCGACCCCAACTACTGTGTCCTCAAATTCACCGCCACCGACGGCCGCTTCTACAGCGATTTCTATCCGAGAAGTTTCGTTCTTTAGATTCAGCAACAATCTCATCAGATGGGTTATAAAAAAGAGGCTATAGATTGCGTTAAGGATCATGTCCTCCCATTACATAAGCAAATCTATGACAAGTATGATGGGGATTTCGACAGGATCTACTCGGAAGGGTACAACAGCAAGTCGTATCAGGGTAGGGTTATTGAGCCCGGCAAAGCATATTATTCATTCTTTCGCAGCTTGAGCCTGAATTGCTGATACTTTTTTCATTTTTCTCTTGACTCGTACCCTACGTCACGTATTATCTTTGCGGCAAATAACAAAAGTGCACAGTTGTTATGAAGACAAACAGATTAAAAATCGGGGAGTTTTCACGCCTTTGCCGCGTTACGGTACGGACGCTCCGGCATTATGAGGAGATAGACCTGCTCGTGCCGGAGATCGTGGACCGGGATACCGGGTACCGCTACTACAGTGTAGACCAGTTTCAGAAGATGCAAGCTATCCTGTCCCTCAAGGGGATGGGATTTAGTCTGGAGGAGATTCGCGACCTCTATGAGGACGATACTCACGTTCCAAGCATCGAGGCGCTGGAAGAGAAGATTCGCGTATGCGAAGAAGAACTAAGGCAGCTAAATGCCCGCAAAGCGCAGCTCAAGGCGATGATGGCTTCCCAAAAGAAACTCAAGAAAATGGAAAAGATCACTATTGAAAGCCTGCCTGCCATCATTGTGGCCAGCCATCGTACAACCATTCCCTCATTCGACGATTTGGGCCGACTCTGCTATGAGGTTATCGGCCCTGAAATGGCCCGCCTGGGCTGCGAATGCCCGGAGCCCGGTTACTGCTACACCATCGAGCACGGCGGCTACAAGCCAAAGGACATCGACATCGAGTACTGCGAGAGAGTCACCGCCAAAGGGAAAGACTCGGCAATCATCAAGTTCAAGGATGTTCCAGAAGTGCCGACGGCCGTATGTATGAAAGTCTATGGCCCTTACGACCGCCTGTACCAGAATTACATCGACCTTTTTGCCTGGATGGAGAAAGAAGGCTGGAAAGTGGCCGATGCCCCTAGAGCCGTCTACGTGGATGGCGTCTGGAATCAGGAAGACCCCGAGAAGTGGCTGACTATCATCCAGGTGCCGGCGGAAAAGGCATAAATTCTGGGGATTAGGCCCCCAGTAAATCAAATTGTTAGGCATGAAAAAAGACCGCCAATCAGCGGTCTGTTTTCGTGCCTCGGGCGGTGGTATACGAATCGGTGGCTATCTTGAGTTGTTTTAGCCGGTTATGCAGAAAACACAAGATCGGACCCCTGCTGTTTTACTACCATCCGTGTTTTCGGACATACTCCAGAGCTTGGCCGAATGCGCGTACGTCAAAAGTATTTGTTCCTCCTGAAGAAGACGTACCGATGGTCTTGGTTTCCTTATCAAGGCCGAGTGCACTGCCAATCTTGGCAAAGGCAACGATAACAGCAACCAGAACTATTCCATAAATAATGTAGGCAAATATCGCCGACACGGCGGTGGATTGTCTCATTACCCCAACAAGGGTCAGCGAAGCAACTATGCTTGCTGGGATGCACGTAAATAAAGAAGAGAAGTTTACATGTGCCTTTCCTAGGAGGACAAGCATATAGAGAACGGGGAGAGCGACAAATGCCACAACACTCCATACGTTGCGTTCCCAGAAATGCATCATTAGAACACTGGCGAGGTACGACAGGCAAATAACGATGACCAGCATGTTAAACTGGCCCCAGCGCATCTTTGTGCTGTCCGGATGTACATTCTTTCCGTGTGGGCCAGGACGGAAGATGAGTGATATGGCCGGATACAGTATTATGAGGGCTATTCTAAGAATCCAATTCCATAGGGGTTGCTCCGGAGATCGGGCAAGGAACCAGCTACCCTCCCAGTAGCCCATCGCACAAACATACCATCCCAAAGCTGCAATCAATGCAATATTCAATACTATTCCTATTGCATTGACCCAGTAATTACGATACCACATGAGGATTGCCGCTACAATTCCTACGATGAGCAAAACCATCCAGGAACGGGGATCTGTCATCCACGGCTGCATATAATCTGGAAGCAAAACAGGAACATTCATATTCTGTAAGTTACATTGTCTTTACAAAAGTACGTATTTTGGGAATCAAATCCAATAACTCCTCCAAAAGCCTCTTTTGGATAGTGCGTGTGGCTAAATTTGGAGAACGGCCGTTTCGGGCCAAGGGATTTTCGTACCACTATGGCTTTCGCCACCAGTAACTGTTTGTGGTCTGGACTATTCCTTGAATTTACGGCATTCCTCTTGGTTTTGTCGGCTACATGTCGCAGGTCGGTAGCTGCAGTGGCGCAGGTCAGCTGAAAGTGCCCTGACCGGCGCCACTGTAGCGCGTACAAGCCACATTCCTGGCGCCGGTCACCCACACAAAAACTGACCTGCGCCAAATGCGCCCAAAGAAAAGTAGTATCTTAGCATTTGATAAATGTGATTGATCGGTTTGCGGTGCAAAACAGGCCTATTCTGCCCCGACCCCCAGTGTATCGAAGATATTAGGCATAAAATAAGACTGAACTGGCCGGTCTTTTTTCGTGCCTCGGGCGGGAGCACTAACCATTGGACTGAACCAATTGAATGTCAAATAGTTGCCAACCTGGATTCGTTCTTTAGTGTAACATTACTGAAACATTTCTGTCAGTCAGTGTCTTTCTATTCCGGGAAAGACAATATAAATATTGTACAATACAAATATTGTTTTTATCTTTGCGAAAATGATGATGTATGACGTTTGATAAGATTCTTGAAGATAAACGGCTGTGGGTAGAAGTATGACAATGAGCAGGGCAATTGAATTTCTGGAGGCACATCAGTCTCCAACACCATCACGCTGGCGTGAGGATGCGCAGTGGCGCAGAGACAACGAATATTGGCTCAAGTACGCTCGGTATATTACTCTTCAGGTACTGCGTGCAATGGACGACCAGTCCATCACACAAGTTGAATTGGCCAAGCGTATGGGTTGTACGCAGCAGTATGTTTCCAACTTACTGAAGGGCAGTTCTAATATGACGCTTGAGACCATTGCCCGTCTGGAAAACGCCTTGAGTATAGATCTGGTCAAATCGGCCCTTACCTACGTTGGTGGCTATGGTGCAACTGTAACCTACCGCCACCAATACCTAAGTGATTCTGCAGGGGAAAATCTTGATCCGAATATAAAGACAAGCGATTTCGTTGAAGGCTACAAGCATAGAAAGAACGCTAAATAATAAGAATTCAGAACTTTTCTGCATGATAAGAGAAAGCCTGAGGAACTACATTTATAATGAAGTCATTCCTGGGTATGCGGCCTTTGATAAGGCGCATCGGGAAGACCACGCACTGACGGTCATTGAGCGTGCCCTGTCGATGGGCAAGCAGTATGATATCAATGAGGAGATGCTCCTGACGGCAGCGGCGTGTCACGACCTCGGTCTTGCGGTGGACCGGAAAACGCACCATTTGGAAAGCGGACGGATTATCCGCGAAGACAAGCGGCTCTCCGAATGGTTCTCACCTGAGCAGATAGAGACAATCGCCCAGGCTGCGGAAGACCACCGGGCATCGGCAAAAACGCCTCCAAGGAGCATCTATGGCCGTCTTGTTGCCGAGGCAGACCGGCTAATTGTTCCTGAAACCATCATTCGCCGGACCGTCCTCTTCGGCCTTTCCAACTACCCTGAACTGGACAAGGAAGGCCACTGGAACCGCACGCTGGAACATCTCCATGAGAAGTATGCCGAAGGCGGCTATCTTCACCTTCTGATTCCGGGTTCGCCCAATGAGGCCCCCCTGCAGCAGCTGCGGGAGATGATAAAAGACGAACCGCTGCTCAGAGGCTTCTTTGAATCAGTTTACGCAGAAGAATCATAACCGTTGACCACCCGGCCCTCCGGACGAAAGGTATTCTTTCAGCGCTTCTACGTAATTGCTGAAGGCTTCCTGACCTGCAGGAGTCATCTTGCAGGTGGTGCGGGGCATCTTGCCCTAAACCAAATTTTTGCAGTTTAATTTGTAAGGACTAATGATTATCTTTGAAAGTTAGATATATCGCAATTCCAATGAAAATCAGAATCACTGCCGTCCGGAAGGCTTCGTATCCGGATTTGATGGCGAAATATGAGAACCCTATTGAGCACGCTTGCGATGTGACGGAGGGGCAGGAGTGGATTTCAGTTGACGGCAAGTGCCCTGAAGGGATGTGTCCTTCGGCCTGGGGCTCCATGAGAGAGTTTGTGGAGGCTCTGGCCCGGGGCGAGGGAAACTTCTACGACGGCTGGATGAAGAATCCCCAGAGCGCCATGATCAGTTGCAACGACGGCTTCCGGCCAATGAGTTTCTACATTGAAGTGATATGAGGCCTTTTAGATAAATTCGAATTTGCAATATGATGCTCGCGCTGTTGGTTTCATGGCTTTTGGCTCTGCCTTTCACCACGCCCAAGTATGAGGTGACGGTGGAACGGAATGTGCCCTACGCTACGGCGCAGGGCTATTATTCGCATACGCCGGTGGGCGAGCGGAAAGCCATACTCAAACTGCTTTTCCACTCCGGATGGATGACCCCCATCACCTTGGAGATGGACATTTACCTGCCGGAGGGAGATATGCAGGAGACCCGGCCACTGCTTCTGATGATGCACGGAGGGGCTTTCTTCATCGGCAACAAGGAAGAACTTGGGCAAACCGCATGGTGCCGTTATTTTGCCTCGCTGGGCTATGTGGCGGCATCCATTAACTACCGTCTGGGCTTTCACCCGGTGAAGGCGGAGGTACGGGAAGCCGAAATGCGTGCACTGGAGGATGCCGATGCCGCCCTGGCATACCTGCTGGGCCGGGAAGGCCTGCGCATCAATCCGCAGCTGGTCTTCCTGGTCGGAACCAGCGCGGGGGCCATCACGGCCCTGAATATGGCCTATCGGCCCGCTCCCGTGAGCGCTTACCGCATCTGTGCCGTTGCCAACCTCTGGGGTGCCGTTCACAGCCTTTCCGTCCTGGAACGGGCGTCTGTGCCCATCCTCTCCTTCCAGTCGGTGGAGGATCCCATGCTCCCCTATGAAGAGGGCTATCCGTTAAATAATAGATTCAAGCTCATTTCGGACTATTTTTACGGGACACACGCTATCCATGAGAAAGCCGTCTCCCTGGGAATTCCCGCCGAGCACCATCCCTGCCCCGAACCCCGGCATGCCCTGCATCTGGATGAGAACTTTTCATTCACGCCCCGCTTTGCGGAAATCCGGGACGCCATGGCTGCTTTTTTTGCAACTTTTCTTCAAGACTAGAGTAAAAGTGAGTTTCTACATTGAATTGATGTGTCATGCCCGACTTGACCTCATATGGAGAGTGGCTATGAGTAGCAGTGGAATTAATATTGCTCCATTGCTAAATATCTGGACAGGAACACATTATATACGGAATACGAAGTTCGGTCTTCCTCGGTAGTGGCTAGAACAAGTTCTTTTTCAATAAGGGCTTTTATATTCCTTAACGCCGTTGGTCCTGAGGTGATGCCATATTTTGATAGGAATGCAGAAGACGTTATCTGCAAAACGCTGTCTTCCTTTGCAATCGCGCTGAGCATCTTCCATTGAGCACGTGTAATCAGCCGTCGGATTTCCCTGAATCTCTCCCGCTCGCCGTCAAGAATTGTCTGTATGGCCTTAAGCACGATATCCCTGTCGACTTTGCTATCGGATAGTGAGAATACTTCATTGCATAGACGCTGTGTGTAATAGGTGTGCACTTTTGTCCATTCCAGGATGTAGTCAAGAGAATCGTCATCTATGCTTTTCCCGGCCGATTCGAACTTCTCCCGAATAAATGCGCCATAAACCTTCACGGGCAGTTTCGTCAGGTAGCAAAAAGATGTACTCTCATAGAATGGCTTCTTGGCGTTGGTGAACATATCGGTCATCGTGTGCTTCTTGCTACCACAGTAGATGAATCGGACATTGTGCAGATGCTGGATATGTTTCCTAAGGATTGCCTCCATGTTAATACCTTCGTATTCCCGTATTTGCTGGAACTCGTCAATGGCAAAGACAATCATCTGCGGATAGCTCTCGAGATAACCCAGAACATCTTTTAATGTGTTCTGTTGTTGATTCTCATCGGCAAAAGAAAAAGAGACTTGAGGCGAACCAGTCATTGGGTCTAACCCAAGTAATGGCCTGACACTTTTTAAGGACTTGAAGAAGGCGGATATCCGATGCTGTTTCTTTAGTTTGGATACAACCGCATCAGAAAGGGCCTTTATGAATTCTTCTAGGGAGAGCGTGTCACTGATATCTGCATAGATGGTTTCATAAGGTAGTTGTCGTTCCTTTATCTCCTCAAACACGCGGAATATTAATCCGGTCTTACCCAACCTGCGAGGTGAGATAAGTGTGGTATTGCGCCCGTTTGTGATATTGCGGATGATTTCTTCCGACTCTTTTTCCCGGTCGCAAAAGTACTTTTTTGATTTGAAGGGTTCCAGTATAAAAGGATTTTCAAGCATAGGTCTCTTGTTTTTGCAAATATAATTAACATAATGTTAATAACAAAATGTTTTTGCAAAAACCATGGTTAAATCTGCCGTAAGGAGACGAATAGTGACCGTGCATTAGGGTCTCATTTTGACGAATTTATCCAGGCCAGCATCCTTGGCGGCCGTTACACGGACGCCCGTTCAGTGAAGATTCAGGAAAAAGCATTAACTTTGATAGTCATTCAATCTAGTTAAGATGAAACAGGTTCTTGGATACTTTCTTGGCTTTGCCATTTTTATCGCAGGGATTCCGGCCTTGATGTGGCTGGTTTCCGGGATGCCTGCACTTGCGGGCATTCCCGTGGGGCGGCTGTATTTATCGGCCCTTATTGCTATTGCCGGGCTCTCGCTCAGCGTATGGAGTATCGTTTATATGAAGCGCGTGGGGAAGGGCAATCCTTTTGATGCGATGGGACACGAGGTGGCACCGAGGACCAGGCACCTGATGACGGACGGGCCATATAAGATGTCCCGGAACCCTATGCTGTCAGGGACTTATCTTTATTATGCCGGCATTGTCGTTGCCCTTTGGAACTGGTGGGCGCTTCTTGTTTTTGCCGCCGTGGCTGGCTTGATGATGCTGCAGGTCCGTTCGGAAGAGAAGCGTCTGGAGGCCGATTTCGGCGATGAATATTTGGCGTATAAGAAGCGTACAGGCCGATTTATAACTTTGAAGAAATGACTTTCAACACCTACGGAGACAAAGCGAATCCCAGTCTGCTTCTGATACCCGGGCTGGGGGATTAGGCCCCCAGTAAATCAAATATTTAGGCATGAAAAAAGACCGGACTTACCGGTCTTTTTTCGTGCCTCGGGCGGGAACACTAACTTTTAGTTATAAATAAATAACAATCAGCAGATTGTTTCGTTGTGATTGTTTTTTAGGGTAACATTTGGGAAACATCTCCGTCAGTCTGTGTCTTTCTATGGCATTAATTGACGTCATTTTTTGTTTTTTCGTGCCGTGTTGCTATCTTTGCGAAAGAGCGGTTAACCGCCTTTTTGTTTATGAACGTAGATACATTACTTCATCAGTATTTCGCAGATAGCGACAATATCTGTATTGAGATGTTCGACGAAAAGAACATCCAGCAGGTGTATCGCCGCTTGGTAGAAGTGCTGATTCATCAACCTGAAGTGGAGACTTCTCTTCTTCAGGCGATGAGTTATTGTTTCTACGAAGTGATGGATAATGTGCTCATCCATTCTGGAAAAACAAACGGAATCGTCATTACCAATTATTCAGAGGCTCAGCACCTGATTCAGATTTTGGTGGCCGATGATGGAATGGGAATACAGGCATCCTTATCTCAGAATCAAGACTATGTAAGTATTACCGAACCGGAGGCACTTGAGTCTTGCATTAGAGACCGTGTTTCTGATGGTAAGGGTATGGGTTTTGGATTGTATTCCACGTCCAGGCTCATCAATACGGCCGGCCATAAGCTGATAATTCGATCAGGTAGTCATACATTGTCGGCCAATGGAGATATGACCGTGACTGAATCAGAGCCCTGGCAGGGAACGATTGTTTATTTCGAACTACGGTCAAATATGGATATAGATCCGGGGCTGGTAGTTGACCATAGAACTGATCCCGCCGAGGAGTTTGATGAATTGTTCCTGGATAATGATCCAGGTCTTGATAAGCTTTGGTAAGATGAAGGTTTTCAAGTTTTCTGCGTATGGAGATAGCATGGGAACGCGTCTCCTGGGAGCCAAAATAAGGGCCGATCTTCGTTCGCTTCTGGACGGGGACGAGAGAGTCGTGCTTGATTTCGCCGGCGTGGATACCGTCACGAACTCTTTTGCCGATGAATGTATCGCCAAACTCCTGCTTGAAATGTCTTTGGATGAACTAAAATCCAAAACCACCTTCACCGGCCTTACTCCGCTCGCCGAACGTAGCATCCTAACCGCCTTGAAGCGGCGCCAGATGCAGATTGTACAGTAGTATTGTCTTGCCAAAAGTATTATCCATATTGTCTGTTTTGTATTTGTGCACAATCCTTTGCAATGCGCAAGTACCGGTGAACTATGACCGTGAAGTATCCAAGGCAGTAGACAACTTCGCCCGTCACGAGAGGCGCCTTCTTTCAAGTTCCGATGTATTCGATGTAAGCATCTATCCCGAAAGAAATCTTGTCGTTATTTCTTCTCAAGCTGACGATGATGACCACAATAACTACGATGCCACCATTACACCAATAGATACGAGCATCAACCCTGTTGCCTCTTGGAAAGAAGACAGAATGGTTTGGACTTGGGTTAAACATCCTTCTGATACAATTCTGATGGTTACTTGGGTTGAGGATGCCATAAACTATAAGGTTTCTTATTCACCAAAAGATGTCCTGATCGATTATTCCTCTTTGCCGAACAGAATGATTGAAGCCCAAGGAAGACTTTTTTTCTGGCAGGATGATACCCTTGGTGAGACAAAGGATGTAATTGATACCCTTATTGGCTTGAATCGTGTCGATTACTTTGTCAAAGGCATTGTAGGTGGCGGAGTAATCAACGATGGCGAGGAGGTCGTCTGCTATGACCTGAATGCTCTACGTAAAGGTAGAATCAAGAAATACCACGATTATGGATTATATGGTAAAGGATTCCGTGGCAGGTTCCGTCAATGCTGGTATCGTTTATGGCATCCCGGCAGGGAATAAACCATTCGCGAAAAAGGCACTAACTTTTGTTTCCCAGAAATAGGGTAACATTTCGTGATTTTGGCCACAAAAACAGCAAAAAACAAAAACACAACTAATTGTTATTCAATTAGTTGTGTTTTCTCGGTGCCTCGGGCGGGAATCGAACCCGCACGGCCGTTTCGGGCCAAGGGATTTTAAGTCCCTCGTGTCTACCATTCCACCACCAAGGCAAAATGTGGGAGTGCAAAGTTACGGAAAAAAAGCGAATTTACAACTTTTCCACGAGTGAGGCGAGGCGGGGGGAGCCCAGCAGGCGCACCACCCCATCCCACCAGCGGGTGGGGAGGACGGCGTGCCAGAACACCATGGTCCAGGAGCCGGCAGCCACCACGTAGCGGGCACGGGGCCTGCGGGACCGCACGGCCCGGCAAATGGCCCGCGTCACCACGGACGGGTGGGAGAATAGGGAACCGGCAAACGTTTTCCGGACCATCCTTGCCTCTGCCAGGGCCGGTTCCTCGTATGCCGTTCCGCGCGCGCACGCTTCCAGGTTATCGGCCGTGATAGCCCCCCAGCCCGTCCGCGTGGCTCCCGGCTCGATGAGCACCACCTTCACCCCAAACGGCGCCATCTCTATGCGCAGGGCGTCGGAAAACGCCTCTACGGCGTATTTGGACACATTGTACCAGCCGCCAAAGTACAGGCAGGCCCGTCCGCATACGGAAGAGATATTGACAATTCGCCCCTCTCCACGCTCGCGCATCCCGGGCAGCACCTTCTTGCACAGCGCCGCCAGTCCGAAGAGGTTCACCTCCATCTGCCGGCGGCCCTCCTCCAGCGAAACGGTCTCAATAGGCCCGAAAGAGCCATAGCCGGCGCAGTTCACCAGTACATCCACGGGGCCAACCTCCGCCAAACACTTGTCGATAGACTCCTCGGATGTCACGTCCAGTGCCAGCGGCGTAACGCCAAACGCCTTTAACGGCTCCATCCGCTCCACCCTTCGTGCGCCGGCAAATACCTTGTACCCCGCCTTGGCCAGCGCCTGGGCGGCATCGAAGCCCATCCCACTGCTGGCTCCGGTAATAAGAACAGTTTTCATATCAGTGCAGTAAAGCGCCGGATCCCGGCTTTTCAAATGGAACTTCCAGCCGCTCAATCGCGCCCTTGGTGGGCTTAGCAAGCGGAGAGCCGCCCATGCGCCCCAGCGCGACGGACAGCATGGACTCGGAAGGGTCCCCCAGCGGGAGCCCGTCCACCGGGTTGTCATAGGCCTCATAATCGGCAGGAATGCCGTCCGGCATGCTCAGCGTTACGCCGTTGCAATCCGCATAGCGGGACGCGATGACATACAGCCCCCAGGTTTTGGTATACCTGAATGCCTCGTCAAAGTCGATATCGGTCTTTTGCTTCTGCAGCTCCTTATACCACTTCTCGGCCGTGATCAGGTATCCGCCGCAGAACTTTCCATAGGTCTGGGAGCCCACCAGCCGCACGTCCATGTAGGGTTTGAGCCCGCAGATGAGCGACTCCGAGGCCGATGCGCTGTGTCCGGTCACCAGCACCCACAGGCGCTCGATTCCCGGATTGGCATTGAGCATGTTCAGCATGGTTTTCCCGCTGGAGAGCGTAAGCTCCATGGTGGGAGCAAAACGGGTTTCCTCGTTCATCTGGGGGCCAAGAATGCTATTGAAAACGTCCTTGTTGAAAATCTCTTTTCGCTGCACCACGTCCGGCGGGGCAATCAGGGAGGCCAGTACCTGGCCGGTGGTGACATAGCCGCCGGTGTTGTAGCGCAGGTCCAGCACCAGCTCCCGGATGCCGTCGGCCTTGAACTGCCGGAAAACCTCTACCAGGTCTTTGGCGGCGTCCAGCGTGAAACCCGTGAAATGCAGGTAGCCCACCTTCTTGCCCTTCACGTCCAGCGTTTGAGCCACATGCACGGGGTTCGAATACATTTGCTCGGCGGTCATGGTGACGGTACTGCCATTCCACATGCCCAGTTGGATGGTTTCCGGGAAGTCGTAAATCTTGTTGTTGAGGATTTCGGCGTAATTGCTCATGTTCAGCGTAACCCCGTCCACGCTCCGCACAACATCGCCCCGCTTAAGGCCGGCCTTGCGGGCGGGAGAATGGGCATAGGTGAGCGTAATTTCCATCACCACGTCCTGGCTGTCCTGCACGCGCGCCAGCACGAAGTCCAGGCCAAAGCTTTTCCCATTGCCGGAAACGCTGCTCTGGAACGGCGTATAGTCTTCCATGAGTTCTGTCCACCGGTCCACCAGCGTGCCACCCTCCTTGTACCGCAAGGAGGCCACTTTGGCCACCGGATCTATGTCGGTGGTCCAGTCTTCCAGTTCTGGCACCATCTGGTCCCTCCACAGGTAGTAGGGGTTCATGACGTTGTATGCGAACAAGTTGGTATAGTATTTCTGGTCGCGTACGGGAGTGGCAGGGGTATCCGGGCTCTCCTGCTTTTTGCAGGAAAAAAGCAGCAGGAGGGAAATCGACAGAAGGAAAAACCGTCTCATGGTATTAGAAATATTTTTTCTCATTTCGATACAAAGATAAGAAAATGAAAATTAAAATGGTGAAGGCCCACAGCGACGAGCCGCCGTAAGAGAGCAGGGGCAGGGGAATGCCGATCACTGGCACCAGGCCGATTGTCATGCCCACGTTGATGAACAGGTGCATGAAGACGCACGCCGCCACGCAATAGCCATAAGTGCGCGTGAATTTGCCCCGGCAGCGTTCCGCATCCAGCACCAGACGCGTAATGAGGAAGGTATACAGGCCGATGACAAGCAGGCAGCCCGCAAAGCCCCATTCTTCACCCACGGTGCAGAAAATGAAGTCCGTCGCCTGCTCCGGCACAAAGCCAAAAGTGGTCTGCGTGCCCTGCAGGTACCCTTTCCCGAAGAACCCGCCGGAGCCGATGGCGATCTTGGACTGCATCACGTTGTAGCCCACGCCGGAAGGGTCCTCCTTCAGCCCCAGCAGCACTTCGATACGGCTGCGTTGGTGCGGCTGCAACACGTTCTGGAAAATGTAATCGGTGGAGAAAGTCAGCGCCAATCCCGCGAGCCACACCCCCAGCGAAATACCCAGGAAGCGGTCTTTCTGGTTCCAGGCCCTGACTGCAAGCAGCGGCAGCGCCACCGCCGCCATCCCCAGCAGAATCCACAACGGATTCACGTCCAGCAGGAAACTCCACGTATAGTGATAGGTTTCATGGGCCGATGGTACCCACACGCGGGAGGACAGGAAGTCCATGTGTGCCTGCACCTGCCGGCAGAAGTGGCGCAGCACCGACGGAAACGAGCCCATCACCAGCACAAAAATGCCTCCGTACAGGAGCCGTCCCTTGCGCAGTTCCTTGGGCCCCATGTAGGCGTTGCAGAGCACGAGCATGGCGGTCATGAACATCACCGACCAATACGCGCTCCATTTCAACGTCCCCACAAACAGCATGATAACCAGGCCGATCGCTCCCAGCCACCAGCCGGAAAGCCCTTCGCGGTACAGCACAAAGATAAACCCGGCATACACCAGCGCGCTGCCGGTTTCACTCTCGCCGATAATCACCAGCATGGGGACGCCGATAATCAGCACCACCGTCCAGAAGTCCTTCCAGCGCGTGATGCGGAAGTTCTGCTGGCTCATTACGTAAGCGAGCAGCAGCGAGGTCGATATTTTGGAAATCTCCGCCGGCTGGAAGCGGATAGGCCCCAGGTTGAACCACGAATGGGAGCCCTTGACATCGGACGATACGAAAATCACCAGCACCAGCAGTCCCAGCACGGCCACGTAGAACGGAATGCAGCCGGACTCCCAAATCCGGGCCGGAATCAAGTACAGGATGATCGCTGCAAGCCCTAACGAAGTGAGGATCCACACGAACTGCTTCCCGGCGCGGGCGTCCCAGGAAAGGAGAGACCCCGCCTCCGAGCTATGCGTAGCGGCGAAAATATTGAGCCAGCCAATCACCACCAGCACCAGATACGTGCCGATGAGCCACCAGTCCACGGACTGCCGGGTATGCGTGTGCTGCTCAGTCATGTTTTACACGGTCCAGGAGGTTGGCCTCCATCATCCGTTCTTCCAGCTCCGGCCGGGAAGTCTTGCCTTTCAGGTATTTCTCCGCCATGAGCGAGGCGATGGGCGCAGCGTAGGCCGCCCCAAAGCCGCCGTTCTCCACATACGCCGCCAGGGCGATCTTGGGATTGTCCTTGGGCGCAAAACAAATGAACACGGAGTTGTCTGCACCGCGCGGGTTCTGCGCCGTGCCGGTTTTTCCGCAAATATCCAGCGAGTCCACGTGGGCCACCCGGGCCGTGCCGCCGGCCCCGGCGGGGGCATTCACCGCCAGCCACATGCCCTGGATTACCTTGGGGAAGTGGGTGGTGTCCACCATGGTGTACTGCGGCTCGTAGAAGCGCTCGTCAATCTCCACGCCTTCCGACGCCTTCACGATGTGCGGAATAAAGTAGTGCCCCCGGTTGGCGATGGTTGCGCAGAGGTTGGCAAGGTGCATGGGCGTTGCCAGGATTTCTCCCTGGCCGATGGAAAGGGAAATCACCGTGGTGGAGTTCCAGCGCCCGCGGCCATAGGCCCGGTTGTACGTACGCGAGGAAGGGATGCTGCCGGAAAGCTCGGCCGGGAAATCGCTCCCCAGCTTGCGCCCGAAGCCAAAGCTCTTGACGTACTCGTTCCAATGGTCCAGCCCGTCCGCGGGGGAGTCGTATTTGCGGTTATCGACAATGTTTTTTAGCACGTAGCAATAGTAGGCGTTGCAGGACATCATGATGCTTTCTGTCATGTCGATGGGCGAGCGGTGCCCGTGGCAGCCCAGCTTGTGCCCCGCACCGTAGTGGTAGCCGTGCGAGCAGGGGTAGCGCATTTCCGGCCGCAGCACGCCTTCCTGCATGCCGATGAGCGCATTCACCAGCTTGAACACCGATCCGGGAGGATAGGAAGCCTGCACGGCCCGGTTGTACATGGGCTTGTAAGGATTCTTGACGATTTCGTTGTAATGCTTGCCGATATCGGCCAGCTGCTCCACGTCGATGCCCGGAGACGATACCAGGGCCAGGATTTCGCCGGTAGACGGCTCCAGGGCCACCACCGAGCCCACTTTGCCGGCCATGAGCTCCTGCCCATATTGCTGCAGCTGCGCGTCGATGGTGGTGACGATGTTCTTCCCCGGAACGGCCTCCTTGTCCATGGCGCCGTCCTTGAACGGCTGCTCAATCTGGTTGCGGGCGTTGCGGAGGTAGATGTGATAGCCTTTTTCCCCGCGGAGGTCCTGTTCCCGCGCCGCTTCGATCCCGGTCATGCCGGCATAGTCGCCGCTGCGGTATTCGCCGGGATGCCGTTCCATGTAGCGCTGGTTTACCTCCGACACATAGCCCAGGAGGTTGCCACCGGCGTTCACCGGGTACTCGCGCACGCCGCGCGCCTGACCGCGAAATCCGGGAAACTTGTATTTTACTTCGTTGAAGCGCATGTAGGTCTCCGCAGGAACCATGCGCAGCAGGGTGACGGCCTGGAAGCCGATGGAGGCGCGTTTGCGGCGGTATTCGTCCATCTTGCCCCGGATGAATTCCGGTGTCACGCCCAGGGCGGTGGCCAGGGCCAGCGTGTCGAATGCCTTGACCTCGCGGGGGCTCACCAGAATGTCATAGGCCACTTTGTTACCCACCAGTACGGCTCCGTTCCGGTCGAAGATGGCGCCGCGGGTAGGGTAGATGGTCTCATAGACCGTGGAGTTGCGGTCTGCGTCCTGCTTGTAGCGGTCGTCCAGGATCTGGATAGAAAAGATGGAGCCTAGCAGCAGCAGAACGGCTGCTCCCAGGCCGATGAGCAGGCGGATATGACGGCCGTTATCGTTCATCGGTGCTGGTCTGCGGCCAGGACGTTCAGGGTCATGAGCGACACCGCGAGCCCTACCGGCAGGGAGGCAAAGAAGCGGGCCAGGCCGAACCAGAACGGACGGAGGCCGGCACCATCGGCCCAAATGTACAGGGCCAGGAAAAGGGTCTGCATCATGAGGATGGCCATCACCACTTTGGCAAAACCGTGGCTTTTTACGGTGAAGTCTTCTTTGCGGGTGAACAGGCCTTCGCCATAGACCAGGTGGATGACGGGATTTCTGAGCAGGGCCACCGGAACCAGCGAGAAGGCGTTAAGGCCCAGGACGCCCTCCGACAGCCAGTCTACGATGATGCCGCTGAAGAAAGCGATGAGCATGCACATATAAGGCTGGATGCGGGTGGAGATGCAGAGCACCATGACGGGGAGGATGCTCAGCGTAATGTAAGGCGTGAAGGTAAAGTAGTTGCTCAGGAGGATTTGCGCCACCAGAAGCAGGGAGTAGGCTACCCAGAAACCGGATTTTCTCATGGCTCAAATTCTTCTATTTCGTCAAACGCATTGTTGTGCACCACCGTTACGTAGCGCACCGCACTGAGATCCTGGAACAGGCGCACCTCAATTTCGCTGGTGGCGCCGTTTACGATTTTGGAATTGCCGGCAATGCCCAGCGGGATGTCCGGCGGGAACAGCAGCGAGTGGCCGCTGGTGAACACGGTGTCTCCGGGATGATACTGCTGCTGCAGCGGGATTTCCTTGAGCACGGCGCCGTTGGAGTGGATGCCGTCCCAGACCAGCAGACCGCTTTCTCCTTCGGTGCCCAGGCGGGCGCTGATGGAAACGTCGCTGTTCTGGAAGGAGAAGGCGTAAGCGTAATGGGCGCTCACGGCATCCACAATGCCCACCACACCGTTTTGGGAGATGATGCCGGACTTTTCCTGGACGCCGTCTTCATAGCCGCGGTTCAGGATGAGGTAATTGTGCTGTTTGTTGCGGCTCATTTTGGTGACTTCCGCCGCAATGAGGCTGAAGCCGGGACGCGGAACCAGCTGGAGGGAATCGACCCGCAGCTGTTGCAATTGCTCCTGGGCCTGGAACAGTTGTTCCCGCAGGGCAAAGTTCTCTTGCGAGAGCTGCTGGTTGGTGGTGGACAGGGAAAAGTAGGCTTGGATGCGCTGGGTGGCGCCCCATACAGTGCCCATTACCCAGTGCGAACCCCTTGCCAGCCAGCGCTTTTGGATTTCTCCGTTGTGCGCGAGCATATGCAATGACGCGATCTCCAGGATAAGGAAGACCGCGAAATTGATCCAACCGGTGATGGCTCTTTGCTTCATGGGCATTAGCGCATGAGGAAGGAGTAATTGTCCGTGTTTTTAAGGGCGATGCAGGTGCCGCGGGCAACGGCGCGAAGCGGGTCCTCCGCCACGTGGAACTGGATGTTCATCTTTTCCGAGAACCGTTTGTCCAGGCCGCGGAGCAAGGCGCCGCCGCCGCTGAGGAAGATCCCGTTTTCCACAATGTCCGAGTAAAGCTCCGGGGGAGTCTGCTCCAGAACCTGCTGGATGGAAGATTCCAGGCGGGCGATGGACTTGTCCAGGCAGTGGGCCATTTCCTGGTAGGGGATAAGGGCTTCTACCGGGTGTCCGGTCATCAGGTTGGGACCGCGCACAAGGAACGGTTCCGGTTCTTCGTCCAGCTGGGGAATGACGGCACCGACGGCGATTTTGATTTTTTCCGCCGTGCTTTCACCCACTTTAATCACGTGCTGCTGACGCAGGTAGTTCTGGATGTCGGCCGTGAAAACGTCACCGGCGACACGCACGGAATCCTGCACCACGATGCCGCCCAGGGAGATGACGGCGATTTCCGTGGTACCACCACCGATGTCCACCACCATGTTGCCCTTAGGCGCTTCTACATCCAGGCCGATACCCAGGGCAGCAGCCATGGGCTCATAGATGAGATATACGTCGCGGCCGCCGGCATGCTCCGAGGAGTCGCGGACGGCGCGGATTTCCACCTCCGTAGAGCCGGAAGGGATGCCCACCACCAACTTCAGGTTGGGGGCGAACAGGCTCCTGTGGCGGGAGTTAACCTGCTTGATGAAGCCGCGGATCATCATTTCCGCTGCGTTAAAGTCTGCGATGACGCCGTCCCGCAGGGGGCGGACCGTTTTGATGCCGGGATTGGTTTTCTCGTGCATCAGTTTGGCCTTTTGCCCCAGGGCGATGCATTTGCCGGACTGGTTGTCGATAGCCACTATAGAAGGTTCGTCCAGGGCAATCTGGTCATTCTGGAAAATGACGGTGTTGGCAGTGCCCAGGTCGATAGCCAATTCTTGATTCAAAAAGTGAAATGCCATAACTAACGCTCAATTCGAAAATACCTCCAAAATTACGAAAAAATAATTACATTTGCGTAAAGAATTGTGCCAATGGAGAGAAAAAAATATCTGGTGGTCACTGCGGGCGGCACCGGCACCCGGATGGGGGCTATTATCCCCAAGCAGTTTTTGGAGTTGGACGGGGTTCCTATCCTCCGTCGCACCATAGAGGTGTTTCTGAAGGCCATCCCTGATATTCAGGTAATTACGGTGCTGCCGGAGGGTCATGTGACCTATTGGCGGCAATACTGCCTGCAGGCCAATTTCGTGTGTCCGCAGCGGCTGGTCAAGGGCGGTTTCACCCGCTTCCATTCCGTCAAGAATGCCCTCAAATATGTCCCGGACGGCGCCCTGGTGGCCGTGCAGGACGGCGTGCGTCCGCTCATCTCCGTGGACAAGGTACGGGAACTGTTCAAGGCTGCGGAAAATGCGCCGGCCGTCATCCCGGTCCTGCCCGTTACCGATACGCTCAAAGTGCTGGAAAAACGCGACGGCACCCTGACCGCCACCGGCGAAACCCTGGACCGCAGCCGCATCTATGGCGCCCAGACGCCCCAGGTGTTCCAGTCGGAGGTTCTCAAGGCCGCTTATACCCTTCAGTTCGACACCACCTTCACGGACGACGCTTCCGTGGCGGAGCGATACGGAATAGCGCTCACCTTCTGCGAGGGCGAGCGCTTCAATCTCAAAATTACCACCCCGGAGGACCTGGTCCTTGCCCGGGCCATCATTCAGTCGCGGCCCGTATAAGTGGTCGATTTAAAATCTTTCACCCACACCTGGCGCTCGATGGGCTCGTCCAGGGAAATCATGGTGTCCGTGGACTGGATGTAGGGGATTTTCTGGATGGTGTTCAGCAGCACCTCCATGAGGTGGTCGTTGTCCAGGCAGTAAAGCTTGGCCAGGATGGCATACTTACCCGTAACAAAGTGACATTCCACAATCTCCGGAATCTTCTTCAGATTTGCGATTACCTCCGGGTATTTGGTGGACTCCGAAAGGGAAATGCTTACAAATGCGCATACGTTGAGCCCCAGGGCCTGCGGCTTTACCTGCAGACGGGAGCCGGTGATGACTCCGTTTGCCTCCAATCGTTTGAAACGCTGATGAATAGCTGCGCCGGAAACGCCGCATTCGCGGGCAATCTCCAAAAAGGGCATACGGGCGTTTTTAACCAGGTAAGAAAGGATTTTCTGGTCGATCTGGTCGATGTGATAAGTTGCCATTTGCTTTCAATTTTTAACTAACCGATGCAAATGTACAACTTTTTTTTAATTTTAGCGCTTCCCCGAATATTTTTTTGCCGTGCCGGCAGCCGCGATAATCGCCTGACAATCAGCCTCCGTTAACTTGGTGGCATCCTTGCCCCGGGGAATCTTATAATTAGTAACCCCTTGTTTGATATACGGACCGTATCTGCCGTTCAGCACCTTGATGTCGCCGAATTCTGCGATGGGGGCGGCGGCCGCCTTGTCGGTATCGGCCTGTTCTTTAATCAGGCTGATGCACTCTTCCAGGCCGATTTTGAGCGGATCGGCACCCTTGGGAAGTTTGACGTTGCGCTCACCGTATTTGAGGTAGGGGCCGAAGCGTCCGCGGGTGGCTACGATGTCCACGCCGTCCAGCTGGCCCACGGTGCGGGGGAGCTCCAGTAGTTTCAGGGCCTCCGCCAGGGTGAGGGTTTCGATGAGCTGGCCCTTGCCCAGGGATGCGCTCTGGCGTTTTTCGCCCTCTCCCTTCTGGACGTACGGGCCGAACTTGCCAAAGGCGGCGATCACTTTTTCCCCGTCCGGAGCGACGCCCAGTTCACGGGTGACTTTGCTGTAGCTGCGGTCCGACATCACCTGCTCCACATGGGCGTGGAAAGGGGAGTAGAAGGCTGCGATGGCCGCATTCCACTGCTTCTTGCCCTCAGCCACCTCGTCGAAATCGGCCTCGACATTAGCCGTAAAATCGTAATCCAGGATGTCGGCGAAGTTGCCCACCAGGTAATCCGTGACGATAAGCCCGATCTCCTGCGGCAGCAGTTTGCCTTTTTCGGCACCGACGGTCTCTTTCTTGGCGCTGCTCTTGATGACGCCGTTCTTCAGACTCAGGTTGGTCACCTGGAAGCTCTGACCTTCTTTATCGCCCTTGATTGCATATCCGCGGCCGCGGGTAAGGGTATCTACCGTGGCGGCATAGGTGGAAGGACGGCCGATGCCCAGCTCTTCCAGCTTTTTCACCAGCGTCGCCTCCGAGTAACGCATCGGCGGGACGGTATATTTGCACAGGGCCGATACGCCATGCTCCAACATGCGGTCCCCCTTGTGCAGTTCCGGCAGCACCACCTCTTCCGGGGCCGATTCTTCATCGTCACGGCTCTCCAGATACACCTTCATGAAGCCGTCGAAGAGCAATTCCACCGACTGCAGGCCGTAGCGCTCCGGGCGTTTGTCGGAGCCCACTTTGAGGGTGGTGTTCATCACGCGGCTCTCTGCCATTTGCGAAGCGATGGTGCGCTTCCAGATGAGCTCGTACAGTTTTTTCTCCTGCGCGGTGCCGTCGATGGATACATTATCTATATAGGTGGGACGGATGGCCTCGTGGGCCTCCTGTGCGCCTTTGGATTTGGTCCGATACTGGCGCGGATGGGAATACTCGTCACCAAAATTGTCCAGGATGAACTTTTTGGCGGTGCCCAGGGCCAGGGACGACAGGTTGGTGGAGTCCGTACGCATATAGGTGATGAGACCGCGTTCGTACAACCCCTGCGCCACGCGCATGGTGGTGGAAACCGGGAAGTGCAGCTTCCGGGCGGCCTCCTGCTGCAGCGTGGAGGTGGTGAAGGGAGCGGCGGGAACCCGCACGCCGGCCTTCTTCTCGATGGAGACGATCTGGTAGTTGGCGCCTACGCTGTCCTCCAGGAACTTGCGGGCCTCTGCCTCCGAGGCAAAGTGCGTGTCCAGGGTGGCTTTGACGCGGGTGTCCGTGTTCTCCGGCTGGAAGGTGGCTTCCACGCGGTAGTACGGCTCCGGACGGAAGGCCATGATTTCCTTTTCCCGGTCCACGATCAGGCGCAACGCCACGCTCTGTACGCGGCCGGCGCTGAGCTTGGGCTGGATTTTGCGCCACAGGATGGGCGAGAGTTCAAAGCCTACCAGGCGGTCCAGCACGCGGCGGGCCTGCTGGGCGTTCACCAGGTTCATGTCGATATCCCTGGGATGCTCGATGGCCTCCAGGATGGCGTTTTTGGTGATTTCGTGAAAGACGATACGGCGGGTTTTGCCCTCGGGAAGACGCAGCGTTTCTTTCAGGTGCCAGGAAATGGCTTCTCCTTCGCGGTCTTCATCGGATGCCAGCCACACGGTAGAAGCGGCCTCAGAGAGTTTCTTCAGCTCCGCCACCACTTTCTTCTTGTCGGCCGGAACGATATACTCCGGGGTGAACCCGTTGGCTACGTCGACGCTGAGCTTGTGCTCTTCCAGGTCGCGGATGTGGCCGATGGATGCCTTTACCAGATATTCCTTTCCCAGGTATTGCTGGATGGTCTTCACCTTACCGGGGCTCTCTACAATAACTAAGTTTTTTCCCTCCATATCGATAGCATTTACGGGCTTGGGGCCCGATAATTTTCTGCAAAGTAAAGCAGAATTCGCGGATAAATCCAAATTTTCTGTTTAATTTTGTAAGTTGAACTTTTGACAAGACCTAAGGTCTTGCGGACAGTGAAAATTTTTATCGCATGAGGGACAGTGCAAAGAAGAAAATAAGTAAGTGGTTCTGGATTCTTCTGGTTACCCCGGTAGTGCTGTTGGCACTGCTGCTATGTGCCGTGTGGGCCTTCGCAGATATTCCTTCCATCGAGGAACTGGAGAACCCGGATTCCAAATTGGCAACACAGGTTATCGCGGAGGAAGGGGAAATCCTTACCACTTATCATATAGAGAACCGTACTTTTGTGGGGTATGAGGAACTGCCCCAGTCGCTGGTGCAGGCAGCGGTGGCCACGGAAGACAAACGCTTCTATGAGCACTCCGGTGTGGACCTCCAGTCCCTGGGCCGTGTGTTGTTCCGTACGCTCCTCTCCCGGGATTCCTCCCAGGGCGGCGGCTCCACCATCACCCAGCAGCTGGCCAAAACGCTGTATCCCCGTGGCGCCCACAAAGGCAAACTGGGCATGGTCTGGATTAAATTAAAGGAGTGGATTACCGCTATCAAGTTGGAGCGCAACTACACCAAGGAGGAAATCCTGGACATGTACATGAACGCCGTGTTCTTCGGTTCCAACTCCTATGGTATCTCTTCCGCAGCCAACCAGTTCTTCGGGAAACAGCCCGCAGAACTGCTCACGGAGGAGAGCGCCGTGCTGGTGGGCATGGTGAACAAGCCCACCCGTTACAATCCGTCCCTGAATCCGGAGAACGCCCTGCGCCGCCGCAACCTGGTGCTTTCCCGCATGGAAGACATGAACTATCTTACCAAGGCGGAATGCGATTCGCTCCAGGCATTGCCCATCGTCCTGCACAGCCGTAAAGGAGACCGCACCACCGGCGTGGGCCCCTATTTCCGCGATATGCTCCGCCGCATCATGAGCGCCAACAAGCCCAAGCGCTCTTCCTATTCGTCCGCGGAGGATTATCAGGTGGATTCCCTGCAGTGGGAAGATGACCCCGTGTATGGCTGGCTCAACAAGAATTTCAAGAGTGACGGCTCGTCCTATGACCTGGACAAGGATGGCCTGCGCATCTATACCACCATTAATTATAAGATGCAGCGCTATGCGGAGGAAGCCATAGCTGAGCATCTGGGAAAAGACCTCCAAAAGGCTTTCTGGAGGGAACTCAAGTATCGCCGCAACGCGCCGTTCATGTCCGATACGGAACCTTCCGTCATCGAAACCACCCTCAAGCAGGCCCGTCGCTGGAGCGACCGTACCCGCATGATGAAAGCCTCCGGCAGCAGCCAGGCAGAAATCGACAAGAGTTTTTCGAAGCCCGTCAAGATGCGCGTATTTACCTGGGACAAGCCTGGGTATAGGGATACGGTCATGACCCCGGACGACTCCATCCGGTATTACAAGTCCTTCTTCCGTGCAGCCTTCATGGCCATCGAACCGGGAACGGGCAATGTCAAGGCGTATGTGGGCGGCCCGGATTACCGCTACTTCAAGTACGACAATGTCCGTCAGGGCCGTCGTCAGGTGGGCTCTACCGTAAAGCCTTTCATCTACACCCTGGCCATGGAATCCGGCATGACGCCGTGTGACCCCGTGCTCAATTCGCCCGTGGTCATCGTGGTGAATGGAGACCAGACCTGGACCCCGCAGGACACCCACGCGGACGGAACCATGGTGGACCTCACCTGGGGCCTTGCCCACAGTTCCAACTCCGTGGCGGCCTACCTGATGAAACAGTTGGGTCCTGCCTCCATGGTGGCCATGATGCGCAAACTGGGCATCAGCGGCTTTATCGACCCTGTAGCGTCCCTTTGCGTGGGCGCGGCGGACCTGTCCGTCTTCGACATGGTAACCGCCTATAACACCTATCCTTCCGGCGGTACTTATACTTATCCGCTCTTTGTCACGCGTATTGAGGACCGCGACGGCAACATCCTGGGACAGTTCAGCGGACGCAAGCGGGAGGCCCTGTCGCAGCGGGCCACCGGCGCCATGATCCAGATGATGCGCGCCGTGGTGGACAACGGTACCGGTGTCCGCCTGCGCTTCAAGTATGGCCTTAAGGGTGAAATCGCCGGTAAAACCGGTACTACTAACGACAACTCGGACGGCTGGTTCATCGGCTATACGCCCAAGATTACAGCCGGCGTCTGGGTAGGCGCAGAGGACCGCTACGTGCACTTCTCCAACAACAACCTGGGCCAGGGTGCCAACATGGCGCTGCCCATCTGGGGTCTGTGGATGAAGAAGGTCCTGCAGGACGGAACCCTGGGCATCGTGGAGAGCGATGTCTTCCCGGAGGAACTCAAGGGTGAGTATTGCGGCGGTTCGCAGGAAGGGGACGTCTCGCAGGAAAAAGATGAACTAGAAAATTATTATTTCGAATAAAATGGCCAAATATCAATCCATTGCCGTCATTTACGGCTCTGATTCCTCTGAGTGGGAGGTGGCATGTCGCAGCGGCGAGTTCGTCGCTTCGCGCATCGACGAATTCCAGTACGACGTTTACGAGATTTTCGCCCGTTTTGGCAAGTGGAATCTGGTGGCCATGCGCAAGGCCAATGCCATGCGCCAGCCCTTCCCGGAGGGTGCCCAGCCGGAAATCGACAAGTCAGATTTCTCCTGCATGGTGCTGGGAGAAAAGGTAAAGTTCGATTTTGCCTATATTATGCAGCACGGCGCTCCCGGTGAAACCGGCCTGCTGCAGGGCTATCTGGAAATGCTGGGCGTGCCGCACTCCAGCTGCAGCGCCTTTGTCACCACCGTGGCCTTTGATAAATATTCCTGCAAAAGCTATCTGCGCACGGCAGACTTCGTGAAAATGGCGCCGGATGCTTTTGTACGCCAGGGGGACGATGTGGAGGCTTTCAGCAAGCAGGCGGTGGAACGCCTGGGCCTGCCGCTTTTTGTGAAGCCCACTTCTGGCGGTTCCAGCTTTGGTATTTCCAAGGTGGAGAAAGCGGAGGACCTTCCTGCGGCCATCCGTTTCGCTTTTGCCGAGGGCGACACTGTCATCGTGGAGGCCGCCGTCAAGCCGGAGCATGAGCTCACCTGCGCCGTGTATTTCGACGGAAAAGAGGTGCAGGCACTGCCCGTGATCGAGATTATTTCGGAGACCGGCTGGTTCGACTATGACGCTAAATACAACGGCTTCAGCCGGGAGGTTTGCCCGGCAGAAATTCCGGATCAGCTTCGGGACCAGGTGCAGGACATCTCCAAGCGCATCTACCGCTACCTCGGTTGCAAGGGCCTTGTCCGCATGGACTACATCGTCGCCAAGGACGGTATTTATTTCCTGGAAGTGAATATCATCCCGGGCATGACCAACGCTTCGCTGGTGCCCAAGATGGTGCGTGCCGCCGGTATCGGCATTACCAATTTCCTGACAACCATTATCGAAAACGCGTAGGGAATGCTGCTGGTGGATTTTCTGAAGGAGGGGATTGCCGCCCTGGAACCGCTGTACCCCACGGCGGAGGCCAGGAATATTGTCCTGATGCTGTGCGAGGAAACCATCGGCACAAAGAATTACACCCATATCGTAGATCCGCAGTACAAGATTGAAAAGAAAGGCGAAAAAGCCCTGCTGGAAGGTCTGTCGCGGCTGCAGAAAGGGGAGCCTATCCAGTATGTCACTGGCCGGGCGGAGTTTTGCGGACGCGTGTTCCATGTGACGCCGGACGTGCTTATTCCGCGCCCGGAGACGGAGTTGCTGGTGCGGGAGGCCATCAAGATTGCCAGCCGCATCAAGCGCATGCGCAGCCCGTACGGAAAAGCCGCGGAGCCGGTGCGTGTGCTGGATCTGTGCACGGGGTCGGGCAATATCGCCTGGTCGCTGGCGCTGTCGGTGCCGGGTTCCCGCGTGGTGGGCGTGGATATTTCTACCGGAGCCCTTTCCGTAGCCCGCGGACAGGATTTTTCGGCCGAGTTAAAGGCGACGGGTGCGTTGGCGCCTACGTTCATCGCCACGGATATCCTGGATACGGAGCAGGAGTTTTCCTTTGGCCCCTTCGACCTGGTCCTTTCTAATCCGCCGTATATCATGGAAAAGGAGAAGTGCCTGCTGCGACGGAACGTGCTGGATTATGAGCCCTCGCGCGCGCTCTTTGTCCCGGACGATGACCCGCTGATGTTTTACCGGGCCGTGGCGCGTTGGTCGCACCGTTTCCTGTCGCCGGAAGGGAAGGGACTTACGGAGATAAACGAGGTGCTGGGGAAGGAGACCGAGGGTCTTTTCCGCGATTCGGGATTTTCGGAGACATCGCTCGTAACGGATTTTTACGACAAAAACCGTTTCGTTTTTTATAAGAAATAGGCCTTCTGGATATGCCAGAGGCCTATTTTTCATTTTATCCGTTTCTTTTTTGTTTACACCGTAACTACTTCCGTACTTTGCACCATGAAGTACGGAAAGTATTTTGTGGGCGTTTTTGGCGTCCTGTTCGTGGCCTTGGAAGGTTGTGACAAACAGAAGGAGGAAGCCCCGTTGCTTCCGGAGGAGAGCCCTCGCAGCGTTGTGATGCTGGAGGATGTAGCGCAGCTGCTTTCCACTTTGCCGCTGGGCGTGGAGCAGATGATGGAGGTGCAGGATGCCACGGGGGCATCGGCCGGGAATGGGTACGACGAAGAATACCGCATGCGGGATTTATTCGTCTCGCCGGGGCGTGGGGTGGGAGAGGCTTCGGAAACCAAGGCACAAAAGTATGGGCGGCCGCTCAGGGACCTGCTGCGGGAGGCATTGGCGACAAAGGCGTCTGGTACAGGCATTGGGGCGTCTGACGGTTGGTTGGATTCGCTGGCCCTATCGGACGTACAAATCTATTGGCCCGGTGCTTCTGCCTGGGACGGGAATCAGCTGCCGATAATCACGTATGATCCGGGAGACGGTGCCTCGCAGAACGAGGGGTATGAGTTGTTGCCGGATGGATCGACCCGGAAAGTGATGGTGGACGAACCCATGGCCGCTGAACGGCCTGTGTGGGTGGTGAACCGAAATTCGGACGCGGATTATAAGAGCCTGGAGCTGCTTCGCAGGGAGGATCCTTCCTGGGGCCAGGGCGGTGGGGGACTCATCGTCAAAGGAGAGGAGGAAGAACTGCGTACCCTGGTGCTGCGTTCTTTCAAGGCCTTGCGGCAGTATGACAGCTGGTTCTGTGGGGCTTCGGAATTCTGGATTAAGATTGGCGCCGTGGAGGACTTTACGGCGGCAACGGAGCCCGAACTGCGGTTGTATCAGCCCAGCATCACGGACTTCATGCTGGTCGTGCGCCGGAACCAGGTGGGGCTGGAACTGCCCGTGCAAGCCATCCTGGTGTCTGAGTGGACCCAACAGCTGAGCTCGGCGGCGTACATGATGCTGGAAGATGACGGCGGAAGCCAGACGACCTGGAAATGTGCGGCCGTCGTCAAATACAATTCCAAAAGCTACGGCTTTGAGCTGGAAATCCCCTTGAACAGCCGGGACGATATTGTCTGGCGTGGCGCCCTTACCCATGCCTTCATCGAGAAAAACAGCGGCCAGCCCATCCGTTTCGGCGACGTGGAACTGGTCCTGGAACTGATTTAAGATTATTAACAGATAATAAAACGATAAAAGATATGAAAATAAAGATAACGACCCATCTTTGGGTTATGGCTATCTCTTTAACCATGATAGCCCTACTCGGCATCTCTTGCCAAAAGAATGTTGCCGTCATGCAAGACTCTGCAGAAATCGTCCTCATCGTTGAGAATGAGGAACTCGGCGTCTCTGTCAATACCAAAGCCGTTACGGCCGTCGGAAGCATTCCGTCGACCCTCTACTGGGGCGCGACCACAGGAAGCGGCCCGGAGAGTACCAAGTGGTCCTCGTCTTCCGCGTCGGTCTCCGACGGTAAAATCAACACCGGTAAGTACCAGACACTCTTGCCAACAACCTACAATTACTATCTGAGCAATGTCGCCCTGTCGGTCGGAGAAAACACCACCGTCACCGCCACTGGTGGTACTACTGGCACCGACGTTATCTGTGGTCGAACCACTTCCAGCAGCACCACCCCTTCCGTGATACTGACCCACATCTTCGCCCGTACCGGAACCATTACAACCTCCTGTGCCAATGGTACGCTCAGTGACATCTCATACACTATCAAGGCAAAGGGGGCCGGTACGGGAACATCGGGTACCTACAACCTCCGCACTGAATCCTGGTCCTCCACCAGCGGACTGGAGTCCGCTACGGCCATTTCCGGCTCATCCGACATGTATGTCGTACCAGGCGAGTACATCATCGCAGCGACGGCGACATACACAAGAGGCGACTACGTTGTCACTAAGACGCTCTTAGGCGAGCTGCCGCTCGAAGGCGGCGAGATCAACAATATTGCCCTTACTTGGCCGGACGCCGGTACGGAAATCGTCGTCAATGTCTCGCTGAATCCATGGACGAATCTGAATTTGGCGTCACCGCTTGATTATCCATCTGTCGACCTGGGGCTCCGCGATGAAGACGATAACCCTGTCCTCTTCGCAGAGTGGAACGTAGGGGCTACCTCCGAAACGGAGTATGGCGACTACTTCGCCTGGGGCGAGATTAGTAAACGGTATACGTCCATTTCTAATAATACTATTACCGGAGGAGGCTTTCAGGCAAATAATTGTCCATATCGTGTTTCTGTCGTACGAGAAACATGGTCTAAATATGTCCCGTCTTCCTACGCTTCCTGCTGGGAAGGAGACGGCTCGCCCGACAACAAGCTGATATTGGATCCGGAAGATGATGTCGCTCATGTCCAGTGGGGCGGAGACTGGCGTATGCCTACGTGGGATGAATTGAAATGGCTTAAAGATAACTGCACTTGGACCTGGCAGGAGAACTATAAAGGTTCCGGCGTTCCTGGTTTTCTAGTTACCGGTATCGATCAGTTCTCGTCGGCTAATATCTTCCTGCCCCTGGGCGGTATATGCCAGGGCGGTTATCGCTACTCCGAAGACAGAATTGGCATTTATAGGTCATCCAGTTTGATGCTAAATGCCCCAGAACACTCATCCGATCTTTACCTTGAATATGTAATTGAAGATGGATTTGGTCCTATGATTGATCATGGTGGAGAATATCGGTATAACGGTATTCCTGTGCGTCCGGTGAGGACGGTGGCATTGTGATGCTAAAAGAAGGGAGGGAATTGGTTTCGGGAATAGTTTGTATATTTGCATCATGATAGCCTTGGAACTGCTTGCGCCGGCCCGAACGGCACAGATTGGCATTGCGGCCATAGACTGCGGTGCGGATGCCGTGTACATTGCCGGCCCGGCGTTCGGTGCCAGGCAGGCGGCGGGAAACAGCGTGGAGGACATCCGGGAGCTGTGTGCCTATGCCCACCGCTTCGGGGTACGCATTTATGCCACCGTAAATACCTTATTGGAGCCTGAGGAAATCCCTCAGGCCCGTGTACTGGTGAAGCAACTGGAGCAGGCTGGGGTGGATGCGTTAATCGTCCAGGACCCTTCCGTGCTGGGCATGAGTGACTCCCTGGTCATGCACGCTTCCACCCAATGCGCTATCCGCACGCCGCAAAAGGCACAAGGACTGGAAAGCTTGGGCTTCGGCCGTCTGGTGCTGGAGCGGGAACTGTCCCTGGCGCAAATCAAGTCCATTACCCAGTCCGTCAACACGGAAATAGAATTCTTTGTACACGGCGCGCTCTGCGTTTGCTACAGCGGCCAGTGCTACCTCTCCGAATACCTCACCGGGCGCAGTGCCAACCGGGGTGCCTGTGCGCAGCCCTGCCGCAACCTGTATGACCTGCAGGATGCTTCCGGCAAAGTGCTGGTACGAAACAAAGCGCTGCTTTCCCTGAAGGATTATCAACTCATCCACCGCCTTGAAGACCTGGCGGACGCTGGGGTGACTTCCTTCAAGATTGAAGGCCGGCTCAAGAACGAATCCTATGTCCGGAACGTGGTGAAGGCCTATTCGGAGGCCCTGGATGCCTTGATAGGGAAACACCCCGACCGCTATCGCAGAAGCTCCTTCGGCCAGGTTCGCGGCGGCTTTACGCCCAACCTGCAAAAAACCTTCAACCGCGGGTACACGGAACTGTTCCTGGACGGCAAGCGCGGGCAGTGGGCTGCCATGGATGCACCCAAATCCATGGGCGAATATATCGGCACGGTAGCACAGATTAAGGCGGACAGCGTGGTTCTGAATCCTTCAGCACCGGACCTTGCTCTTGCCAATGGAGACGGTTTCGCTTTTGTGAACAAGGACGGCAGTATCACCGGTTTCCGGGGAGATGTTTGCCAGGGCAACACCATCTTCTGCCGCCGGCCGGAAGGGCTTCGGGAAGGACAGCCACTGTATCGCAACATCAGTGCATCCTTTGAGAAGCAGCTGGATGCAGCAAAGCCGGTACGAGAAATAGAGGTAAGCCTGTCCGTCAAGCTTCAGGACGGCCTTCTGACCGTTGAGGCTCAGTCGGAAGATGACAGAAAAGCCGTGGCGCAGTTCCCTTTTGGTGTCGATGTCGCCAGAGACCCGGACCGTATGCTGCGAACCCTCCAGGAGCAACTGGGCAAACGCTGCGGCCATTACGCTTTCCGTTGTGCAGACATACAGGTGAACGCTCCCGTCCCTTTCCTGCCCGTATCGGCCATCAATGGCATTCGCCGGAACCTGGCCCAGCAGCTGGACGGACTGCCCGTGAATGCCTTGCCGCTATACCGTGGCAAGGTAAATCCGGCGGACTTCCAGCTCACCTATGCCTCCGGCGGGGAACTCATGCGCTCCAAATACTGTGTCCGCCACGAACTGGGTCTTTGCCCCAAACAGGGAAAAGCCTCCAAAGCAGAACCCCTCTTCCTCATTAACGGCAAAGAGCGCCTCCGCCTGGACTTCCACTGCGCCCCCTGCGAAATGACCGTCTGTCCTGCCGCGCCTGGCCGCTAACTTATTCTTTTATAGTGACTTTCCGTATAATCCTCGGCTCCTTTTGCGCCGAGGATTATTTGTAATGACCTGTGAATCAGACACTTATTGACCAGTCGGTGAAAAGCTGCCACCACAGCCCGCTGGTCGGTAACAGATTGATAATCAAAGTATTGCTGAAAATCCTCGGCGCAAATGGGTCCGAGGATTATGGGGAAGTATCTGATACCCAGTCTGTTATTGACCAGCCCCGTTTTATTGTGCTATATGTGGCTATAGTCCGGGCTGATCGCTAAGTGCTTGGTACATAGCAAGATACTGATAATCCTCGTTCGGAAAATGGACGAGGATTAGCATGTAAGTTGCTGTGCATCAATGGTTTAGTTGTCGCCGAGCGAGAGGGGCGGCCGCCGCACGCAACCAGGTGCGGCGGCTGAGTGGACACGGAACCACCGCCTTGCAATGCGCGGCAAGGCGGCTAGCGGGAACCCTCTCGGGCTCCGTTAAAGGGCCCAAGAGGGTCCCGCTTTCCTTCCTGCAACATCCCGGCATGAAAGCACAGCGTGAGGCCCTGGACGCGGCTCAGGACAGGGTGGATGTGCTTTAACGGGGTGTTCAAAGGGTGGTTAAAGCACGGGGTGATGCATTGGAGGTAGTCCAGGACATGGTAGGTGTGCTTTAGGCGGGGGTGGAAAGTGCGATTAAAGCACAGCGTGAGGCCCTGGACGCGGCTCAGGACAGGGTGGATGTGCTTTAACGGGGTGTTCAAAGGGTGGTTAAAGCACGGGGTGATGCATTGGAG
>CAMKSQ010000005.1 GCA_946415475.1 uncultured Bacteroidales bacterium | reverse complement strand
GTAAAAATGCGATTCTTAGAGGCTTCGAAAAACGGATCCTTTTTCAGCGGCCTCTGTGTAAAAACCAACCTTTGACAAAAAGGCCGCCAACCTTTTGCAGCCTGAGAAAGTCTTGGTCCTACATCCCAGTGTTCTTCCTGCTTGTTCAGGAAGGAGAGGTGTCGAGGGTCCAGGGGATGGACCTTCGACACCTGGACTGTGGGGCGGCGAACAGCCGGGGCAGTCCCGGAGCAAATGCAGCAGTTGATGGAGCGGTGGGATGGGCAAATGGCCGCTGTCTACGTATTTCACAACCGCATTTGGCAGGTCACGCTTGAAGGCTTCGGCTCCAGTTGGGACTCCAGGCTCTTCTTGATGATGCGGAGGTCTTTGAGGTCGGTGAGTTTCAAGCTAGCTCAGGAGTTTCTTGACGATGGTGGAGATGGTGCGGCCGTCGGAGAGACCGGCGAGGGCTTTATTGGCGGCGCCCATCACCTTGCCCATATCCTTGATGGAGGTGGCACCCACCTTAGCGATGATATCCTTTATCTTGGCTTCCACTTCGGCCTCGGAAAGCTGCTTGGGGAGGTATTTCTCCATGACGGCGGCTTCGGCCAGCTCGTTGTCGGCCAGTTCCTGACGGCCAGCGGCAACGTACTGCTCGGCGGCTTCCTTGCGCTGCTTCACGAGTTTCTGGATCATCTTGAGGATGTCGCCGTCGGTGACTTCCTTCGCTCCCCCTTCGCTGGTTTTGAAAAGAAGGATTTCGCCTTTGATGGCGCGTACGGCGTTCATGGCTACGGTATCTTTGGCCTTCATAGCGGCCTTGATGTCTTCCTGGATTTGCTGTTCGAGGTTCATATTGCGTGTTCTTTTGTTTCGGGTACACAAATATACGATTCTTTGGCCGAATTATAAGCCTGGAGGACTGCAAAACTGCCAAACGTCTGCAAGCTTGCAGGGGTACGTAACTGCCTTTTCGTGTAAAATGAATATCTTTGCGCTGTGAATAAAGTGGAACTAACCATATCTGGCAGAAAGTGCAGGCTGTTTGGGTCCGAAAGACCGGAATGTGTGCTCATTCAGCCATCGGCCCGGCATGAGAATGCAACGCTTGAGGCCGAGGCAGCACAGATTGCGGAGCTCTCAGGCGTCCCCTTTGTTCTGGCTACTATTGAGCTAGATGACTGGATAATAGACTTGATGCCCTGGCCCGACGGCAATATCTCAAGAGAGCCGGAGGCAGGAAAACACGGGCAGGACACCCTGGAATACGTCCTTGAGTCACTGATTCCGGAATTGCAAAAGCGCTATGGTCCCCTGCCTGTAATGATTGGCGGCTATTCTCTGGGTGGCCTGTTCGCGCTTTGGGCATCAGCGCAATCGGACCGTTTCAAAGCCGTTGCGGCGGCTTCACCGTCTGTCTGGATCAAGGACTGGATTCCGTTTGCAAAGAAGCATGCGCCCATGGCAGACGCAGTTTATCTGAGCCTGGGGAACCAGGAGGAACACGTAAAGAATCAGGCCATTGCGCGCGTTGGCAACTGCCTGAGGACGCAACACAGCCTGCTACAAGAGCAAATAGGCGCCGATAACTGTACCCTTTTCTGGGAACAGGGTGGTCATTTCAACGACAATGAAGGCAGGCTCGCCAGGGCATTTGCCTGGTGCATCGAAAGATTACTTTCAGGCCGTTGAAAATCCGGGGACAGTTGACGATGGTGGCCTTATTCAGCCGAATCCTCGGCCTTCCCTGTCCACAACAACTCCGTGAACCGGACACGGATATCGGCAAGAATGGAGCGCCAGTCCTTCAGGTTTCCGTCCAAATTGTCGGAAACCGCCTTGAGGCAGTAGAACGGGATATCGTACATCTGGCAGAACCGGGCTACGGCGTAGGCCTCCATGTCAAAGAGGTCGTACTGCTGCGAAAGCTCCTTCACCTGCTCCGGGCTGAAGGTCTGGGTGCTCATGAAATAATCCCCTGAAAAGATGCTGGCACCATCGCCCGGAAGTTCAATGCAATCATGCACGAGCTCGCAGCCGCCGTTGAAAATCCGGGTACAATTGACAATGGTGCCGATGGGATATTTGGCCGACCCGGCGCTGCCAATGTTAAGGACAACGGGATGGCTTCCTTCCGGCAGCGTTTCGTGCCATTTCACCAGGCCGCTGAACATCCGCATCTTCCCCATCCCGGTGAAAACGACGGGGAAGGGTACTTCGGCAGGAGAAATCTCATCTTGGTCGGCCACAAACAGGACCACGTCCCGGCCCTTGAGTTCTTCTAAAACTTGATTGACGGCAGTCATTGTATCACAATGAGCAGGCTTGACATGGACATTATGGTTTTTGCAGGATATCAAAAGTAGTACTCCAAAGAGCAGGGCCAGCATTTTCTTCACATTCCTCATATTGCTTGGTTCTTTTAATTATGTAAACCGTCTACATCGGCATTGAGCCATCGGCGGAAAAACTGCAGGATTAGCCTGCAGGTATCCATATCTTTGAGCGCCCAACTGTGCTTGCCACCCTGGACTTCGTAAAGGAGGACCTCGGTGGCTAGGCCGTTGGCAGGGGTGCCGCCCTCCCAGCGGTGAAGGACAACAGGGTGGGAATCTTCGTGCAAAAGCGGCAGCGGCTCCGGGGCACAGGGCGTGCAACCGTTTTCCTTCACCCAGGCCGCTACGGCATCCTCTACGGGAAGATAAGCCCCCCAGCCGCCCTGACCTTCAAGGTCGCCTTCCCAACGGGAGGTTTTATCGGCCGTCCCATGGATTTCCATGAAAGGAACCGGGCCGTGGAACGCCACGGAATCGGCCACCCATTTCATCGTGAGACCGGCGACGGAAGCGATGGCACGGAACGTGCGCGGCTCCTTACGGCCGATAAGGTAGCACATCTCTCCCCCATTGGACATGCCGGTGAGAAAAAGCGTCCCGAGGCCGTGTTTCCGTGCTACTTCCCGTGCCAGGTGGCAGACAAAGGCATCGTCGTCGGTGCGCATCCCCTCCTGGGCCGGATAGCCCACGTACCAGCCGGTCTTGCCATTGGGCGCCTTCAATCCCTGCGGAATGCAGACGGCAAACCCCTCCTCCCTCGCCGCCGTGAGCATTTCGGGCCGATACCCTTCGGCCTTTCCGCCATACCCGTGCAGCATCACCACCAGCGGACGCTCAGGGAGCAACGAAGGGGGAATGAAAAGGTAATGATAGCGCACCGACCCTTCATACAGCAGACTGTCCAGCGCGGGAACCTCCTGAGCAGCCCCCTGGACACAAAGCCCTACCGCAGCCAAAATGAATAATAATGCACTTCTAAGTCTCATGGGCATTTTGCGAATGGTTCTACAAATAACAGACGCGAATTTACAATTTTTTTCCGCCACTTTGCCCCAATTGGGGAAATAATAGTATATTTGACAAAACAAACATATGATAGACATGAAGTTAAGCACACTCCTCACAGCCGGCCTGGCGGCGCTGCTCATCGTTTCCTGCACAAAAGAGCCGGTGTCCGCAACGGATCCGCTTCCGCTGCCTTCCGGCGCCGAAGCCGGCAAGGACCTTTCCATAAAACCCGGAGACAATTTCTATGACTACTGCAACGGCACCTGGCTCAAGAATACGCCCATTCCCGCCACCAGTGCCGTGGGCGGGATATACGAGCAGGCTGCGGCCATGGAGGCGCGCGTTAAGGAACTCCGGACCAAGGTCCCGGATATTGAAAAATTCTACAGCCTCAAGGAGGCGGCTTCCGGGCAGCCGGAGGCCTCCAAGGCGTTTATCGACGCCCAAAAGGCCCGCTTCCCCCAGCCCAAGACCAAGGAGGAGGCCTTCATCACCATTGGAAAGTTGATTGCCGAGGGTAACCCCGTGTGGGGAAGTACGCTTTTCCAGGCGTGGCGTCTGGTATGGAAGGACGGCAAACTTATGGGTAATCTGTTGCCGCTTTTGGAGTCTTCCAGTGTCCCCCTGCCTCCGGGAGAGATCGATCCTTCAACGCTTGTTCCCATTGCCCAGACCAAGGCAGGAGAGGAAGGATCGGCCCTGAGCCTTATCATCAAGGGTATGGGGATGGATCCCTCACTCTTTGTGATGGACCCGGGCATGGCTGTCTTCTGGGACTTAATGGGTCAAAAGTCACTTGAGGAACTCCTTTCTATCATTGACAACTGCTGGAAATACTTTGACCAGTTCTCGGAGGAACAGCTTAAGGAAGAGGCCCGGAATACTGCTGCATTTGCCAATGCCTATACCCTGTCCTATCACTTTGCCAATACTTTCCTCAGTAAGGAATTCAAGGACAAGTACCTTGGCATTACCAGGGAAATCAAGGAGTCCCTGAGGAAACGCATCCAGAACGTTGACTGGATGAGCGAGACCACAAAGAGTAACGCCATTGACAAACTGGATTACTGCGCCCTTAACGTGGCTTTCCCCGACCAGTGGTATGAGGACTGCGTGGCAAAGTATACGGACTGTGCAACGCTGGCCGAGGCCGTTTACCGCGGAAATCGCGGCATTGCAGAAATGAAGGGCAAACTTCTGGGCAGCAAAGATATGTTCAGTTTTATGCTTACATATGCGGTACCGTCCTCCAATGAATATATTCCCGCGGACCTTACCCTTATGAACGCAATGTACGATCCTTCGTGTAACGCCGTGTTCATCTATCCGGCGTTAATGCTTCCGCCCACCCTTCCGGAAAACGTCACGGTGGCCTATGAGTACGCGATGTTCGTGATTATCGGCCACGAATTCACCCATGGATTTGACACCAACGGCTCCCAGTACGACAAATACGGCAACAAGCACAACTGGTGGACGGTAGCCGACAAAATGGCCTTCGAGGAGCGCCGTGACAAGCTTGTGGCCTGCTACAGCCACCTTGAGATAGATCCCGTCCGCAAGCCCTCACTCTTTTCCAAGGGGGACGTCACCCAGACGGAGGATATCGCAGACCTTGGCGGTTTCCACGCTGCCCTGGATGCCTACAAGGCCCGTCTTACGGCCGATGGCTATACCGGCGAAACCTATAATGAGCAACTGAGGAAGTTCTTCGAGTCTTATGCCTATGTATGGAGGGTCCAGTACAGCGATACTAAACTCGCTCAGTTCCCGGAAAAGGACGTCCACTCACACGCCCGCCTGAGGGTTAACGGCGTGGTGATGAACTGTGACCTCTGGTACGATCTCTTCGGAGTGGACCGCAACTGCAAACTGTACCTTCCCCAGGAAAGAAGGGCCTATATCTGGTAACGGTCGGTGCGTTTCATCATTACCGTGAATAGGTATAACTCCTTCCGTCAGGGAGGGTGAACGTAATCTGGAGAATTTGGGCGCAGTCGTCCACAATGCCCCACTGGGCACTCTGAAGGAGTTCCTGATGATCGGCCGATTTTATATACTCACTGAAAGCCGGGGCGGCGTCAATGGGAACTGGCAGCTCATACACCGTCCACAGGGTTCGGACATTGCTCACTTTGAAACGGTACACCTCATTGTCGGCGTCGTAATCCAGAAGCACGATATGGGTTCTTTTATTGTTCGTTATGTCTAAAATAAAACGCTCCTCAAGGCCTTCCATCTTAGATTCTACATAGGCTTTCTGCAGGGCGGGATTGGCCTTCCGGGCTTCGAAATCGGCCGTCTTTTCGAACTCCCCCTTGTAGGTAGCGAGACTTTTGGCCGCCAGTTTGTAGTTGTAAGAATAAGAGACAAACCCCAGGTATTGGATGTTGTCCAGGGTCGTTTTCTCGTCGGCAAAAATCATAGGCAGAAGCGTTTCTCCCTTGCGGTTGAATATGCCCCACTTGCCATTCTTGGCAGCCATGATGCCACAACCGGCAACCACATCGGAATCCATATCCACCAACTTAACGACGTCGTACTCCGGCTTTAGGACTGTTCCGTATTCCGTTTCCAGGCCGTATTTGTTGCCCTCTTTGACAATTTGCATCTTCAAGATGCCCGGGCTATCCTCCGGAATACCCTTCAGGACAAGGCGCAAGGTAGGAGGCCACATGCTGGAAACAGGGGCGTGACTCATCAGCTCCAGCAGTTTGGATGGGTCTTTCTTGTAAGCTTTGGCTCCTATGACTGGAATGCCACCCACGTAGCGGGGATGCTCTATTACCAGCTTGCCATCCTGTTCATAAGATGCTCTCTCCACCATTTCGGCAAGGCCGCCCAGCATGTCGTAAGCCCCGTTGGCATTGGGCTTCTTCAAGCCCACCTGGTGTACGGTGCCGCCGTCTATCCAGGCATACTCCTCAACGTTTTCGGGGATGGGACCGCAGGCCAGCAGCCATTCTCCCAGTGAAGGCAGTGCCCAATCCAGTCCCGTTTTCTGCTTCAGCTTTTTGATGAACGGAACAGCGTGGGTGTCATAGTTATTATCTATGCCATCATCTGTGGAGTATGACATCGTTATAGGCATCGTCGCCTTCTTCCCCTTTTGCTCCAGGCCCCACTGTGCCCGGGTAACTGGATATTTCATGATGTAATAGGCTTCGGAGATGATCTGGGTGCTTTCGGGAAGCGTAAGGGATTCCGACACAACCTGGTAGCGCCCGGTCATGGGGTCCTTATAAGAATACACCCATTCTCCGGTCTGGGGATCCTTTCCCAACGTATAAGCCGTTCTCTCCGGCAAGGTCACCGTACCCGGTTCGATCCGAACCAACTCGATGTCCATGCCATCGACGGTGACTTTGATTTCCTTGGGCTGCGCCAGGGCACTGAGGCTGAATAAGATAGCAGCAAAGATGAAGGTGATCGTGTGTTTCATGGGTCATTGTTTTATGTGCCGTTCAAATTTAATGATTTTTTGTGACATGACCAATGTTTTCGTTCCTTCCAATGATCTTGCCGTTTCCCAATTATTAGAACCGATTCTGAACGCACATAACAAGGAGGAGTATCCACCGATGCATACGGCGGAGCATATCCTGAACGGGACGACCATGACAGTTCGTATAACCGGAACGAAAAGAAGTCCCAGAGGCAGTCGGAAGGGGCAAGGCGGCAGAGCTCCTATTCAAAGAAGGTTATCGGGATGATCGGTTCCATTATTGAGGAAGTCAAGAAGGAGGCGGCGGAGCCGCTGTAGGACATCCATAAGGGTGTTCAGGGTGTGATGGATGAGGAGGAGATAGATTTATCGTTTCTCGATAATATCGACTATTCCGACGACCTGGAGGAGAATACGGAGACCTTTGACATTACCGGCCTCCGATATCATTGTACGGTGCATGACTGCGGAAAGATTGTCGGCATTGTGAAGCCGGAGCCGTCGAATGTGCATGACCCTCGGGCACAAGCGGTATACCGTAATGATGGCAAGTTGCTGGGTTACATCCCCCGCACGCAGCTGGACTGGTACGAGGACTTCAATGAGGAGAATGTCCCCTGCCCCTTCGTCGGCGAAATTGAGGTGGACGGCCGTGGCTGGCTGATTGCCGAGATCAAGGTCATCATCCCCAGCAGCCGGGAATATGTCAAGGTAGAGATTGAAGACGAATTGTTATAGACATCTATTCTTTCTCAATGCCTCATAGTAGTCGTGTCGCTTGGGGTTCTCCGGGAACCAGCCTTTGATCACGAAGTTACGCAGAAACTATGGGACTGCAAAAGGTTGGCGGCCTTTTTGTGAAAGGTTGGTTTTTTTACTACCAACCTTCAACATTGTATCCCCCACTCACATAGCTCAGTTGCCATTCCCCCGCAAAAGGTTGGTCAGACAAAATCCAACCTTTTGCATACGCGTTACCAACCTTTGACACAGACCACGAACCATCCCCCTTTGTTCAGAGCACACTTCCCGCCTTCAAAGACTCAACTCCCCGGCCGTGAGAGGCGGTTTTGCCAGGGACTATTCTTTTTGCCCCCATTCTTTTTAAAAACCGCTTCTTTTTGTATCTTTGTCTCTTCTGATCAAACCCGCGAACATGAAAGAAGGTAAAGCTTATTATCAGGTCCCCACAATTACCGTCGTGAACGTGAATATCGAAGGTGTTGTCTGCAAAAGCCCCGGCCAGGCCGGTACGCAAAACTATAACTGGCACGGAGATTACGAGGAGTAACCCACTAACACAAAGAAAGCAATGAATCAGAACATGAAATCCCTGAGCATCGCCGCCCTTGTTATGGTGGGAATGCTGGCCTGCGTTAAAGAGACTCCACAAGAAACAACGCCGGAGGAGGCCCCGGGAGTCAAGGTTACACTTTCTACTACGGTGAGCCTTGCAGAGGATACCAAAGCCCTGACGCCCACTGGCGTGAAAACCTTTGCCGAAGGTGAGCAGATAGCTGTTGTCTATAACAATGGTAGCACTACCGTGAAGGCAGTGAGCGAGCCTCTCGCTCCCGCAGATATCACCAATGAGGGTCATTCGGCCCAGTTTACCGTCACGCTCACAGACCCGGACCGGAGCCAGAATGTGACCTACATTTACCCAGCCGCTATGGCCAAGGACAATGGCGAGCCCAACTGGGAGGCCCTGGCCTCGCAGGACGGCACGCTGGCAACCCTGGCCAGCCAGCTGGACTATGCTAAATTCACCGGCGCTTGGACTGCCGGTGCACTTCCTACAGGCACGCTGGATAATCAGCTGGCCATCCTGGCCCTCACGCTGAAAAGTAGCGACGGCGCCAGCGTCATCACCGATGAGATCAGCCGACTGACCCTCTTTACCGGTGCCCACAGTTATGTCGTCACCCGCACCCCTGCCGAAGGGCCCATCTACGTGGCCATTCATCCTACTTCTGGAGCCAATATCCAGCTTGTTGCCCAATCGGCCACACGGTTTTACACCAAGTCCCTTACGGGCAAAACCTACGAGGCCAGCAACGGCTACCCTCTCTCCTTCCGCATGGCCGCCCTTCCGGAGGGCGCCCTGCCGGGCAAGTTCACCGTCGACGGCGGTAAGGAGGTGTACTTTGCAAAAGGGAATTTGCAACATGTAGGCAGTTCCTGGCGTTTTGCAGCCAGCCAATGGGAGTATTATGGTACGGCGCAATCTCCCGGGAATGATATGTTTGGCTATAATGGCTGGAGCAGTGCGTCGTCCTTGGTCTCCGACGGCTGGGGCGTGTTATCCCAAGCCGAGTGGCATACGCTCATCAACACGCGTACGGTCAGTAACACCCTGCTCACGGATGCCCGATACACGCTGGCCACGCTGGGTGGAAGTTACAAAGGGCTGATTGTTTTCCCGGACCATTACGTACACCCGGAAGGTACAGGCTTTACAGCCGGAACCTATAATGGCGCATCCAACTTTACCGCCACAGTGAGCATGGAAGGCTGGGCCAAGATGGAAATGGCCGGTTGTATGTTTATTCCGGCAGCGGGGTACAAATCTGATACAAACAACGGATGGCAAGCTGTGGGTTCAGCTGTGTGTGTAAGTAGCACCACCCAAAATGGTTCAGGGTATTACTACACTCCCTATTTTGCTGATGGGAATGTTAATATGAGCGATAATAGCCACACGGGAACCTGGAGCTCTGTCCGCATGTACAAGGGCACGGCGCCCGTCACGGGCATTGCCCTGAGCAAAACCGCCACCTCCATTCCGGTGGGCAGTACGGAAACGCTCACCGCCACGGTTTCGCCCTCCACGGCCGCCAACCCGGGCGTGAGCTGGACCAGTAATAATACGGCTGTCGCTACGGTCAACGCCTCCACCGGCCAAATCACTGCCGTAGCCAAAGGCACGGCCACCATCACCGCTACCGCCCTGGACGGTAGCGGCGTCACCGCCACCTGCACTGCTACTATCATTCAAGAAGGTGCCCTTACCGGCCAGTTCAGCGTTGCGAGCGGCACGCAGGTGTACTTCTCCAGAGGAAATCTGCAGGCCACGACAACAAACAGTGGCACAAGCTGGTCTTGGTCTTTTGCTGAGCACCAGTGGGATTACGTTGGCAACGCGACCGCCAACAGCACAATCAATGGCAACGGAACGGTATCGGCAAACGGCACTGTCGACCTCTTCGGGTGGAGCACCAACGCTACCTATTACGGCATCCACAACTCGAAGGAAAATGGCACTTATTCCGGCTCCTTCAAGGACTGGGGCGAAAACGCCATCACCAACGGCGGAAACGAGGCCAACTGCGGCTGGTGCACACTAAGCAATGCCGAGTGGAACAATTTGCTTACCCGCGCAAGTGGTTCCACTGTCAATGGCACCGCAAATGCCTGCTATACGGATGCTACTATCAATACCGATGGAACAAGCTGTAATGGCAGGATTATGTTCCCCGATGGCGTGACCTTCGCAACCGACGAAGCCACCACGTGGGGCACTATCAATGCCAACAGCGATTGGACGACCAAATGCACCGCTGCACAGTGGACGGCACTTGAGACTAAGGGGTGCGTTTTCATGCCCGCTGCGGGTTATCGTGACGGCACCGGGGGAGGTGAAGCGGGAAACCGTGGTCGTTATTGGTTGGCCACGGAAAAAGGAGACGATAGCGCTAGCGCATACAGCAGTTTCTTCGGAACAGCCAGCAAAACTCCTGCTAACGACTACTACCGCCATTTCGGGCGTTCCGTCCGTCTGGTTTACCCCGTTGTGCCCGCTCCGTAGCCCTCGTCCTCAATAAAGCTCAATTTTAAGGACGAGAGGGGTGAAATGAGCGTCTCGTCCTCAAAAAATCAGATCGAAGGCCTTGTAGATGTACAGAATAAGCAGGCGGCGCCTCCGACGTTCTCCGGGCGGGGCTCCAGGCCGACGTCCTTGGAATACAGCGTCACCGTGCCGTCTTCCAGGACGTAACAAGGGATACCGACATCGCCAATGGCCTTGGCCTCGTCGAAAGCGGGATGGGAGTCCCTGAGATCCAGGAACTTTTTCAAGTTCCGTACGTGCTTCCCTATATCGATCACCTCAAAATTGGGGTTTCCTTCCACCTGCCTTTCCACGTATTCGCAGTCGGGGCAGGTATGCATGACAAACATCTTAATCATAGCCTCTCTGGGTTTTTATGGCATAAATATAGCCATTTTCCATGAGATTGCGAGCCGGGATGGCGGCAAAGGCAATGCTGTAGACGGGTACCAAGTTATAGGCCAGGTTCACAGTAAAGGCCGATAGTGAGTATGGAGCAGAATAAGTGTCTTGGTGTCCTTGCTACTCAATGTTAAGGATATCCTGTGAAACAATAATCTCATTGCCTTTACGGCCGGATTTGGCGAGGCGGATCATAGCAGCGGCGACAGCCTCGGTTGGCATAGGAGTGTATTGGCGCATTAGGCCGATGGCGTTGAAAGCCTTCAAAGCCCAAACGCCAACCTTTTCGCCGAAGCGGTCACTTCCCTTTCGGATAAGGGACGGCGGTTGGAGGATGAAGCAGGCAGGGAAACCGAGCTTTTGCACGGCATCGTCAAGGGCGCCCTTCATCTTGGTATAGAAAACCTTGGATTTAGCGTTGGCGCCCACAGAAGACACCAACACATACACAGGCACACTGTTCTCGCGGGCCACTTTGGCGGCATTGTACTGGTAGGTATAATCTACCTTCCACTGGGCGTCCTGGCTGCCTGCCGCCCTAATGGTAGTGCCCAGCGTGGAGAACAGAACGTCGCCGGTGAGCTTATCGGCCCACAACTCCGGGTGGTCGAAGTCCACCACGTGTGCTACGAGTTTAGCCGAAGGAATCTTCACTTCCCTGCGGACAAAGATATCCACGCGGTCGAAGGTGTCGTCCTGGAGCAGCTGCTCTACCAGGTCTTTGCCGATGGCGCCCGTTGCGCCGAGAACTAATGCTTTCATAACCTACCTTCTTCTAATCCATGAGATACCACGGTTGGTGGAGTATTCGATGCGGTTATTGGCAGGGTTGATTCTAATCAGCTCGTTGCCGTATGTGATTAGTTGAGGCATAACACCACAAAGTTACAAAACTATCTTGGAAAAGCATTATACTGCCGTGCTTTGGCAGGAGAGCTCATCTCCAAGCGCCTGCAGGAACTTCGCCCGGAAAGGTGAAACACGTCTTTACTCCTAAGAAAAAAGGGCAATGTGACGCTCGAGAACCTTCCGCTCTTCAACAATTTCAAAGCACACAGTCCCGTCGGGAGTTGTCACGCGGTTGAAACGCCACGTGGGATGCCCTTTAATTGCGCTTTTAGCCGCCTTTAAGGCCGCCTCGCCGTCCGGATAGGTAAAGACCAAGGCGTCGTCTTTCTTCTTCCGCTCATACGCCAGCATCTTGGCGTCCTCATACCGCGCGCGGTCCTCGTCAAACTGACGGTCCCATTCCCGGTAGTACTCCATCTTGGGGTCCTCGAACAGGGACATCTGGACGGCCGACTCATGCGTCAGTTTGGTAACACCCATGCCTACCTGCCGGATAGGTGTAACCCCGTCCCAGACCTCCGGGAGCATCTTACGGGCCGCATTCAAGATGATGGCTGTCACATCTGAAGGCTGGTCCAGGGTAGTCTGTTTCTGCGCCACCGTAAAGTCCTTGTACTTGACAAACATAGACACGCACGAAGCCCGGAAATCGTCCCTGCGAATGCGGTGCGCAACAATGCAGGCCACGTTGAACATAGCCCTGTCAATGTCCTTCGGATCCAGAAGATCCTTCGGAAAAGTCCTTTCGGCACTATAGCTCTTAGCTTCAGCAATCTCAGTTTCCACGGGAGAATCGTCGCGGCCGTTGGCGTTCTCGTGCAGCTGCACGGCAAACTTCTGGCCGACAAGCCGCGTCAGCGAGCCCATACCTATAGCCGCCAGCTGGCCGATGGTCTTGATGCCGTAAGCCACCAGCCGCTCCTCCGTCTTCTTCCCTACCCATAGCAAATCCCGGACAGGCAGCGGCCACATCTTGGATTCCACCTCGCTGCTCCAGAGCGAATGCACCTTATCCGGCTTCTCAAAGTCAGAGGCCATCTTGGCCAGGAGTTTGTTGGAGCCGACTCCCACGTTTACCGTGAAGCCCAGCGTAGACTTAATCTGGTCCTTTAGCTGAGTGGCCACAGCAACCGCATTCTCCGGTATGCAGCGCAGGCTCATATCTATGAAGCACTCATCAATGGAGAACTGCTGTAGCACCGGCGAATAAGAACGGCAGATGTCAATGAAGCCCTCTGAACACTGTTTATACCACTCCCAATCTCCCCTGACAATTACCAACTGTGGATACTTGCGGAGCGCCATGGAAACCGGCTCCGGCACACGGATCCCAATCTTCTTGGCAGGAATAGACGCCGCCGTGATAATGCTCCGCCGGTCGTTCGGGTCTCCCGAAACAACCGACGGAACAAGACGGATGTCCGGCTTCCCTTGCATACAGAGTTTAACCGCGCTCCAGGAAAGGAACGCGGAATTCACATCTATATGAAAGATGATGCGGGACAAGATTCTTAGATTATCTCGCCAGCCCAAAGGGCCTTGAAGAAGTCTGTCACATAATAGAGGTCCACATCGCCGGAGCGGCGGCTTACCCTGTCGCGGGAAACAAGGATTTGTTTCGTGTCAGGATGCTCCTTGGCGAACGCTGTCACTCCCCGTTTGTCATCATGATCCACGTGGTCAGTGGATTTTATTTCAATGGCGACACGGGCGTCTCCGATAACAGCATCCACCTCGTGATTGTCATAGGTATGCCAATAAGAAAGAGTCTCATCACTGTCCGAATAACCAAGGTAGGCAACAATTTCCTGCATGATGAGGTGCTCAAAGGCGTGGCCATATTCAGGGGTCTTGTCTGAAAGATGATGGCGCCCCGTCAGATAGTTTGCTATGCCGACGTCAAAGTAATAGAAACGGGATGCCTTGTAGAGTTTCCTTTTGACGACCTTCCGGTAGGCTGGCACTTCGAAGCCGAGCAGAGTATCCACAAGTATCTTATAATATGCCTTGACTGTATTGGCAGACACGCCGCAATCACTGGCCACATTCTCATAATTCATGATTTCCCCGTCGGATATGGCTGCAACCTCCATAAAGCGGACAAAGTCGTCGAGGTTCTGCACAGCCGCCTCCTCGGTAATCTCTTCGGTAAGGTACAAATCGATATAACCCTGAAGTCTCTTGCGGGCATTCGCTACCATATAATGCCTGGGAATCATGCCGTTTTGTATGGCACGGTCCAGGTCGAAATCGGGAATCTCCGCACTCACCAGCGGGAACAGGGTCTCAGGTATGGCACGGCCACCCAGCTTGTTGACGCCGTTTCTCTTGATCTTACGGGCACTTGACCCGCTGAGGATAAACCACAATCCGTTGTCTACCATGAGCGAGTGGACCTCATCCAGGAGGTCGGGCACTTTCTGGATTTCGTCAACGATGACAAGCGTCTCGGGCGGATAGCGCAAAAGGCTCTCCCGAAACACCTCCGGATGCTGCTTGAACCGATTTCTTATGTCGGATTTAAGCAGGTCAATATAGACAGCCTTTGGAAAACGCTCCTTCAATAGCGTAGATTTCCCCGTTTGACGGCCTCCAAAGAGGAACATTGCCTCATCCAGCCGGTGTTCAATATCAAATATCCTGTGGTACATATATTACTTAAATTTCCTCAAACAGATTGCGGATATTTCCGGAAAATCCGCAACAACACTGCGAATTTACGCGCAATCCGAGAGAAAAGCAAATTTTATTTGTTTTTCCGAGGAGCAGCCGTAAATGCCCTTCATGCCCGTTACTTCGCCAGCTATTTTTTGTATGTTTGCGCCGAAGTCGTGATGGAAAGCTTCGTTTCCTCGTCGATTTCAAGAAACTTCTTCATGACGGCAACAATCAGTGCAGGAAGTTTAGGGTCTCCCGCCTTGGTAACGAACTCAAAGTCATCGCTGTATTCATCCCCTCTGAAGAGCTTTCCTTCCGGGGATTTCAGGAACGTCTTGAGCCCTTTCTCACCGCCGAAATCTGACGTCCAGAATGTGACGCGCTGTTCCTTCTCGCCGTAGTCATTCACGCCGCCAAAGATCATGGCAAGCGCATCGTCGTCAGTATGTCCGGTGAAATATACCATGGTTTCAACTGTGGCTACGCCGAACTTTTCGGGGATGCGGCTGGCATTGTCTTCAACAGCCATACGGATGGCCGTTTCCAGATCCATCCCCTTCTTGGGGACCCTGATGACCGTCTTCTGGGTATTCACCTTTTCATAGTCTGCATCCTCAATGCAGTTATTCCGCAATATGTCCAGCCGCTTCCTGAGGTCTTCCCATGCCGGTGACGCATGCTCCAGGTTCAGCACCGGATCCAGCTCGTCTGCCAGAAGCCGGGTGACTTCCTCATGCTGAGGATTCACCTGATAATAGAACAGGAGGTTCTCCTTCATCCATTTGCTCAGCCAGCGCTCTTCTTCTGCAGAGAAACGGATGCCGTCCTTTGTTTTGACAGGATTCAGGCAATGAAGCGCGCCGATGTTCAGGCGCAAGGCCGATTGAGCCGAATTCCCTTTGAAGATGTCTGCCACCTTGCGGAGATTCTCTGCCTCTCCCACATAGAGGACATCCTGGCCTTCAAACTCCTCCGGTTCCTTAGAGAGATACGGAAAACCTTCCCCTTCCTCGCGAGCCACCACGATATAACTACCGCAATCATCAGGAATCTCTCCCGGCTCATTATACAGCGGATCGAATTCCTCGAATCCGATGATTTCCTCATCCTTCTTGGGCTTTACGTCTGCCACCAATTCCTTGAGCCGATTGCGCATCAGAGTTACATCCACGAGCAATTGATCCAGGGCATCCTCGGAAAGTACGCCCCGTTCCATGTCCTTGGGCAGTTCTCCTCTTTCGTCTGCTTCAAAGTCCTTCAGGAATTGACCGTCTTCCATATAGTGGAACAGACGCTCAATACGACGCTGGACAGCCTCGAAATTGTACACGGCCGATTCCAGGTCATCCATTACTTCCCGGACCATATTGAAGTCATCCTCCATTTTCCGGACGCGTGCGATAAGCTTGTTATCCATAGCTTGAATCTTGCTTTTCACAAATACTCCTCCAAAAACTCACACGCATCCGCCACGCAGTCTGGGCAGTCACGAAGTGGTTTACCCGTGCCGATGCCTTTTAGCAGACGGCACTGTGTCGCGCCATTGCGTGCCTGGAACTTTTCCATCATTTCCTTCATTCTGGCTCGGGACTTAATCCGGTCCTTGGTCGCTAAACCGACAATCATACCGGCCCCTACCAGCGCGCCGCAGGTCCCTTCCATGTTGCCCATGCCGGTACCGTATGCTCCGGCAATGTCAAGGGCCGTTTGCTCATCCAGACCGACAAGGTCACAATAGGTGCAGGTTACAGCCTGGGCGCAGTTGTGTGTATTCAGACGCTTCTTTTCAGCGGCAAGGTGCTTCCTGGTTTCCATTACTGATACTTCTTGAAGTTGTATTTCTCCCGCAGTGCAGCCTTGGTTTCCTCGTCCTGATGGGTGAAGAAGGCTTTGAAGCCAGGACAGAAGTTAATGTGCCAGCGCCAGAAGCGACCGATGGCGGACTTGGGATTCTTGTCGTAGTGTGCGCGGAACTTGCAGTTCTCGCAGGGGTATTTCTCTTCAGCCATATAACTAGATTTCTTTTAATGCTCCGTCTTCTGATATTTTTTGGAACCGTGGAACTCGCTTTCCTTCATGCTCAACTTCTTCAAAGAAATTCGTCTTTGTCCGAATCCAATAGCGTCGGTCTCCGTACATGGCCTGGTATACAACGGCCTCTTCTTCAGTAGCCTCGATGGTCGCAAAGGTTACGAAACGGTATATCTTTCTATTGCGGAAATGACGGAAATACTGATCCATTGTTTATTCTTTATTCTTTATTCTTCGTGTCAATGCAAATAGTTACCGGACCGTCGTTCACCAGGGCCACCTTCATATCTGCGCCGAATTCACCGGTGCCGATTGGACGGCCGATAGCCAATGATAAGGCCGAACAGAAAGCCTCATACATGGGAATGGCTTTCTCATGTCCGGCGGCGCCTATATGAGAAGGCCGATTGCCTTTCTTAGTGGATGCCATCAGAGTGAATTGGCTCACTACCAGCACTTCCCCACCCACGTCAACTACGCTGCGGTTCATAACACCCGCATCATCATTGAAGATGCGAAGGCCGGCAATCTTTTTCACCAGCCAGTTAATGTCCACCTGACCGTCCTCGTGGCCGATACCAAGGAGAATCATCAGGCCAGGGCCGATGGAAGACTTAACCTTTCCATCAATGGTGACGGAAGCGGAAGATACTCTTTGAATTACGGCGCGCATAGGGCAGTATTGTTCCAAATCCTAGAGCTTCTGTATATACTTCTTCTCGTACGTCTTGATGTACTCCTTCAACCCCTCTCCCTCCAAAATCTTCACATCCGCCGCCAGCCCAATCACAAACCGGCCGACGCCTTCCATGCCATGCGCCACCGTCCGAAGCACCCACTTGTTATCCTCCCGCTTCAGGTCCTTCTCCGCTAGAGGGAATTCCTCCAGGAGGAGACTCTTCGCCCGCGTATTCAGCTGCAGAGCAACCTTCTCCGACTTCGGCCCCGTCATCCGGAACACATCCGGCTTCAGTACCTTGTGCTTCGTCTTAAAAGCCCAGTCGGTGTCCGTTACCTCAACTTCATGGATACGCGCCACTTTGAACACGCGATTGTCGCCATTATCAACATCGTAGGCCCAGATGTCAATCATGTTGGCAGTGAATTCAATCGGCTCCACAAGCCTATCTTTCGCCCCATCGCTGTGGGCCGATTCATACTGCCTCAACACCACCTGCCTCTTCCGTTTAATCCCATCCACCAGCGCCTCCACATTCGCCGCATTGGCCGTATTGTCAATGTAATTCGCAATGCTGGTGCTGTCGTACACGCACGCCAGTTTACGCTGCAGGTCCCGCTTCAGCACATTGTTATTGTCGATGCCCTCAATCAGTTTGGCGGTCATATAGGCCTCCTCCTCCGTGAAGTAGATAAGCCGATTGAAATCGCTCAGCCCCCGGGCCACTTTGCCCATGGCGTACACGTTGCCGTAGAGCTTGTTCACCACAAACCCGGCCTCCCGGATGGTGTCGATGTACCGATAAACCGTCCGCGGCGTGATGCCCATCTCCCTGGCCAGCTGGTCGATGGTGCGGCTGACGTTGCCGGTGAGCAGTTTCATCAGCCGAAGGAGTTTGGTTATTTTTGGAGTGTCCATAGTATTATAAGCGCCCCCTTAACTCGTAAGATTTGATTCTGTATTTTCTCTGGCTTAACATCCTGCTCAATACTGATTATGACCTAATTCTTTTACCCCACATGACAGTAGGTATTCAAAGGTCTTATCGTACCACTCTTTTTTTCTTGTTTTATCCTCTTCTTCATCAACACCATAAGGAACGAATAAAACCAAACCTTGCCTTGCTCTGGTGAGAAGCACTCTGTATGAGTTCAATAGATATCTTTGTTGTGAAGGGTCGTTCCTTTTTACCCATTTTGTACCTCGGAAATTATAGAAGTCCCATTCCAGATTGCTCTTTCTTCGCAGATCAAGATCCCAGCAAACAACAGCCCAGTCCAATTCTAATCCCTGGATTTTAAACTCGCTCGCAACGACTTCCATCATATTTGATGAACGCAGATCTTCAGCAGGAGCGAGGAACCAGTTTTTTTCATCTATTTCCTTAGGCACATAAATTCCTTCCGGCTTTAGTCTTTGTGCACTGCTGCATGCAAGCACACCGCACCTTTGAGAACCTCTTACTTGTTTTTTTGCCCAATCTTTTGCGGCCTTTATATCTCTGGTTACGTATACTGGGTATTTTGCTGATATTTGACTTAGTACATCCCTTGCCTGTTCTGGTTTATTGTCAAGCAAGTAATCTACAAACATACATTGCTTGTCTGCGCGGAAAGATCGGATGGATGTCTTTAAATGCAACGCACTGATCTCATGACAACGTGGACAACCTTCTATCTTACTCTTATCAATGCCCCTATCTTCACTTTGGGAAAAAATCCCTTTTGAGTAATACATTTCCCAGTCAGTATATTCCTCTATGCCACATCTAAACCATTCATTTATACCAACTTCTCCATCATAGATATCTTGCCCTAAACCGACGAGACATATCATTACCGCCCAGTCCTTGTGTCGATCCATGATTCTGTATAACAAAGAGGGTTCGCTCATGGCCATATACTCTTCCTCGTGTTTAGACTTCATCATGTCGGCATTCCATACCCTCTGTGCTTCATCAAAGATCATGATATGTTCGGCTGTAGGGGCTGACTTGGGGGCATTATCTCTCTTGAAACCATAGCTTCCTTGAATTAGCGCATTAACTGCTTCATCGGTATCTTTGCCAACAATATGCATATCTTTTGCGCTCTTTTTAAGGGCCGCTCTTAGGACTTTCACAAGAGGGCCGTTGCCGGACAGATACACACTGAGATTATTCTTGTCCTTATCGAGGTTTTTTGCGACTACATCTAGCCCGACTAACGTTTTCCCAGCGCCAGGAACACCTGTGACAAAACATACACACTTCTTATTATTTGCCTTGGCATAGTCAATAATGGTGTTTATCTCCTTTTCACACGCATCGATGTTATCTTGCCCAGCCTCCGACCTTGCAATTTCGCTAATGTCATGTGAAGTATATGCCTCTACGGCTGCAGCTATAATTGTTGGTGTTGGATGGTACGGAGAATTGAACCATTTATTGAAGTCGATTGAGGTGTCGTCTCCGTATTTCTCTGAAAGCACCTGCACTTTTGGGACAAAAGTATCTATATTTTCCCGTTGCAAATAGATTTGTTTGTCCGGATAACAACCGAGAGATTGATATTTAGGATACTTAGCGGCATCAGTAGCTATAAGTATGGGGCAGACGTAAAGATCTTCAGATTCTTTATGGAAGTTCTTTATATCGATAGCGTAGTCTTCGGCTTGCCTTGCGTCTTTAGCTAAGAAAGCATTCTCCCCATTTTTAAACTCAAGGGAGAAAACCATATGTCTTATCAGTAGCACAACATCTATTCTTTTTCCAAGGCGCACGATGTCGTATTCGAAGATAATGTCACCATCCATCTCACATTTTCTCAAGCGAGTTTGTAACTCCTTGATCTGATTATCCCATGCATCAGATTGCGCTTTCCCGAGTTCAAACGCCTTCCGAACAAGTTGGCCAATAATGGAGGATGAATCGTCTTCAATGAATCCTGGAATTGTATTCCAGTAATATGCTTTCCCGCTTTGAGAAGAAAATGTGTATTTAGCCATAATATATCTACCTATAGATAACTGATTAAATCTCAATAATAGTCCTTTAAACCTGCTCCAGAGGTATTAAATCATAATAATCAGTTATCGTTTGAATTAAAGATGTCCTTGATTCGGCGTCTTTCATATATGAGAACAAATCCTCGTGTATTACCGCACATCTGAAACAACGTCTTAACTGAGTTGTAGAATACTCCGCTTGCTTGACAAAGAAATCGGATGGCATTAGGGTCCAAAAGGGTTCGTAATCCATGTGGAAAAAGGGAAGATTAAATGAGCTTTTCCACGGAGAGTACATAGGGACCATCTTTGACCAAACACTTTTAAAAACTTCTTCCAGTTTATACGAAGGTTCTATCATTCTGTCTTGTATGAGTCCATCTTTCACACAAAGCATGACAGCTATCAGGAGTACCGGTTTATGTGGAGCACACGCATTTCCTCTCCTGGCACAATTAAGTGACCGGAAGGCGGCAATATAATACTCCAACGGAATGTATAGCTGTAACATAATCCAGAATTCTAAGGCATTACATATCCTTTGTCCTCAACATTACTGACTATCTTAAGAAGCCTATCGCACTGCCTTTTTGTGGGCAAGTTAGCTGACTTGATACATTTTGCAATGGACATTATAAAATCCAAGTCCCCATATGGAAGAAGATGTTTCTTCATTGCATCATTGTAAAAATTCATCCAATAGTCAGCTCCCAGCTTAAAGATCTCAACACTTGCCTCAATGTCTGCGTTAAATTTATGCTCCTTTTTGGCTGCGGCCTCTTCCGCCTTTGTTTCCTCCTTAGAGAACAGTGAGTTGATAAAACTATCACTTAATTCATATTTGACTTTTTGATAATTGGTCCAGACTCCCTGTGTTCTGGAAATAGAACGGACAAGTCCACCTCCGGCCTGCTCGATCAAAAACTCTTGAGTGACTTTTGCCAGTTTTATCAATTCGTTAGCCAAAGCGGGATACATTGTCTGTTTGTTCCAGATTGTTTTCCAATCAAGATCATATTTTGCAGGTATCAATGACATCAATTTAGCTATCGTATAAGGGACTATCTGAGCCTTGTCGCCTCCCTTAGGATACCATGGGGCCTTGTTTACCATGACATCCAGTTCGTCAAACATTATAACGGAGCATACTCCTTTTTTGAAGAACTGCTCATTGATACTCTCTTTCGATTCATCATACAGTTTCTCAACGTAATCAGCAAACTTACTAAAGTTAATAGCCGAACTTTGACAAACCTGGTGAGGATTCATCATGATAGTATTCAAGCATTTTGCAAGTTTCTCCTTTTTGATTACCTGATTCTTGGGATGTTGCTCGCAGAATGTTTTTCGTTTGCTCTCAGTCAGTTTCATCTGTTCTTGTTCCCACTTGCCCCTGGAACGCTCATAGAACCATGTTGTCTGGTAAGGCTTTCCAGCTGCAGGAGGGGCCATAACTTTACGAGAGAGGTTTTCCATCATTATATGGAAGGGGTGATTAGAGAAGAAGTCAGCTTCAGAAACCGGATTCTGACAGTTAGCACACCTCGATATTGTTTTTGTTATTTCATTATACTTCTCTACTTCTTCCTCCGACATGTCATTCTCTACGTTGAGGACAGTAAGCTTCATTGGAACGAACAGATTGTCCATGCCCTTTTTATCCTCTTTTCGAATAACAGCATTTGCCAATGATGCTGTCGTCTGGCCGCCATTTATAATTTGCAGATCCTTAAAATGTGTTATTTTAGTCCCGTCTTCAGAAAAACCAACAGAGCGCGCAACGATAGCAATACCATTGTTGTATGTAAAGAAGTTCTGAGGTGTTTCAATAATTGTACGTCGAATACCTTTATTGACTTTTCCTCTTACACTCAAAAATGCTCTTACATTGCCCTGGAGTAACTTGCTTCCATATTTTAAATAGATATCGGCCAAAAATCTGCCAGGGACGATACCCATGTATGCGTCGTATTCGCTTTCCTCTCCGAGATCTGCTTTGAGGTACTGTATTCCATCGCAGCCGAAATCTTGGGTATCAAATTCTACAATCTCACTTGTGTCCGAAACGAATGTCTGGAAGATGCGTTCAAGGGTCCAAATATTGAGTTCCACAGGGCGCTCCAAGAAATCTTCTTGGGAAATGCTCTTGACCTGTTTACTTAGGACGGAATTAGATAGAATATAGAACTTGAAACGAAGAATTTCAGTTTCAAACATACTTTTCCCGATCCTCTTTCGAAACTCTTTTGCCACGAGAATAGCCGGGTCAGAATCATCGCAGTAATCACTCATTTTCCCATTTATTGCTTCGTCGAGGAAGTTCCGCATATGAGTATACAACTCGGTTATCCGGGTATTTGTCAAGGTGTTTGCCGTTTCCCTCTCGTTGGTGAAATCACTCGCAATCAGAATAAGAGAGCTATCTGCTTCGTCGTAAGCATAAGCATCAAAAGCCATTATTCGCCCTCTCTTGCCTTTGATTTCAATAGACATTGGCATAGGATCGGCAAGTTCGCCGATGGACACCAGATTCTCGAGCAATTTGTTGATAAACTGGGTTTCCGGTTCAGTGCCTTCGTGATCAGCATCAAACCTTAACTCATCAATGAATTGAGCCCTATATTCTTCTATTTCCATGTTTTGAAGCTTTATAGTTTATATCCTTCTATTTCTGACAGGAAGATCTCGTACTGAATCTTACTAATAGCATTGGGGATTGTTTTTCTGCTTAGACGAGGAAAGTCCTCTTTCACACAATACATCGAAAAGCCTACGTTCGTAAAAACATAGTTATCGTATTCGGGTGAGAAATCATAGTTATATAAACTAAGTTTTGACATGAAAACTTCTCTATTTTGAGAAGACCCCATTCTATTCAAGAGAGTCTGAACCAATGAATTCAGTTTAATACCACTAAATGTTGGGCTCATTTTTTCCAGGCAATAAACAGCTAAATACCCTTCATCTTCTCCATCAAGCTGCTCTAAAGAGGATATTCTGACGGAATCTTTACCGGCACTGACAGTCTTTATTTCGTACCATACACTGTCAGTGGAATAATCTTTATGAGTTTTCTCCGGCCCCATCCAACTGTCCAAAGATTTTTCTATGCCCCATTGGGGGATCATGTAATCTTGCATGAATAGCAGTTCGCCTATAAGCCCCATAACCTCATTATCATTCATCACTCCTTTGTTAGGCCTGAACAATTTTTTCCAAGAGAAATACCTGGAGCACAGAGTCTTATATGCATCCTCATCATTCTCTATGAGTTCTGTTGAATCTATTAGGTCTTGACAGAATGTGCAGAAATACTCGAGCAATTCCGGGTTGCATAAAGAGAACCTAAGTGTATAGCTATCTCCATTCTTCCCTTGTTGTACGGTAATTACGTCGGACTGCGCAATTTTTACGGGAACATACTTTCCCCTGTAGTCAAAAGCAAAATTACCTTTATCATCTTTCCCGACATAAAGGCACAACTTCTTATTATTACCGACCCGGATGAAGGCTCCACTTTGGAAACCTTGCGTGAAAATTGTGTACAGATTATTCTTCATCGTCTTCTGTTTCATCAGGTTCCTGCATATTTAACTGATAGTAAGTCTTATTGACTTTATACTTTTTCGTCTTTCCTGTCTCTTTAATCCCCGGGAAGCCAATCGCAAAAGCGACCATTCTCTCTCCATTAAGATCATTGATAAAATCAAGAGCTTTCTGGTTGTCTTTCGTATCTTTTGGCTTAATGGGCTCAAGCAACATAATAATCAAGACTGGTTTTCGCTTAGGAAGGTTTTCAAAATAAGCCTTAATGGGAATATTCCTGTCCCGTAATGATTCAGGTGTCGCTTCTGGATCTTCTTCCATCCATCTTTCAATGCAGCGCTTTTCTGCAAGTTTTATCTCATTGTTTTTCAGGCAGAATTTTCCTTCCCTCAAGCCCAGTATACGTCTACGAGTAGATATCTGGATAACGTTGTCATGCTGCTCTATAGTTCGTTTTGCACAACGGATTTTCTCTAATCCAGGTATGTCATATTTAACGCTACCATCGCCACCCTCAAAAACGATATCCCATTTTTCAAGCCCTTCAGATTCTTTGTCTCCAATGAAATCAACCAAATTCTTGGTATTGAATTTCATGTTGACTAAGGAGCATTTAATACTCTGCAGGAAACTGATCACACGCTCCTTAGGGACATCCACAAAATACCTCGAAGATTCGTCATCTGAATATACATCTTCCCCGAGATGCTTATCAATATCTGCAAAAGCAAAAGAGGTTCCAGCGTTGAAAAGTTCAGAAGCCAACTTATTAACCTGTTCCCAATTATCTTTATTGTGCTCGGGCTTAATGCTTAAGTATGGAGTGTCACAGATATTGCCATAATATGACTCCATCACCAAAAGATCGTAAGCAGTCCGCATCTTGTTATTTGCGGTTATCTGCAGTTCATCACAGTAGTCACGGACCCTGATACCGAAGTCTTTAGGTGTAAGATGTTGTTCGAACATCTTTTTGATATCTGCCTTTAATTCGTTGGAAGCAGTCGCAATTTCCCGGTACCATGTTGCGCTGGCTTTACTTGTCCAGATTCTGAACACATCATCATATCCCGGCCTATAGCCAAACCAACGTCCCATTTGCATTAGAACGTCAAAGGTGGCCGTATTCCTGTAAAAGTAGCTGGTCATAAGGCCTTCTAGCGTTAAACCTCGTGACAAAGCTAATCCACCAATAGCTATTACTCGCAGTGAAGGATTAGTCTTGTAGTCCAGTTTTGAAGAGCTACTGCCATTTACCACCTTTATTTCAATCCTGGGGACGCCTGTACCGACATCGTAGATTGATTTCAGCAGATTCTTTTTTGCTATTACGTCATCAAAGGCGATGTCGACAATATTAAAGTAATATTCATTCCATATGTTCTTCAGCTTTTTGTAAAGCTCAAGATGTTGATTCTTGCGATTATCCTCATCAAAATTGTATAGAACTGTGTTAATGAAGTTTTCCTGAATCTGTTTTACATGCCCTTCTATGACGCGTTGCACCTTGACAAACCTTGACATGTTAATAAGCATGCTGCGGGGTTTGGATATTTGTCCTCTTAGATCTCTGATGACATTTGCCAAGTAAAAACTGTAGATGGATTCCTCTAGGGAGTCAGGTAGAATGCCATCCCACTCTTTTTTATGCAAGTAATAGAATGGCCCCTCATTCAGTTCTTGGATATTCTCTTTAACTTTTTCGCGATATTCGTCAGATGTGTAGTCGGGTTCTTCTATGTCAGTAATAAACCTCAGATTCTTGTAGTACTCTTTATCTTCATAAAAAATCTTGTCTGCACCGATGTATGTAGAAGGTGTTGGCAGTGTGTATATAAAATGCTCAGGAAAGAGGTCGGCATTTTTCATACTGTCCACAGAATCAGGGTCAATAAAAACATTGGCAAATGGTGTCGCTGTGAATCCGACATAATTCGCGGTCTGGAAAAGGTTGCAAATCTTTCTTATGATCGCATTGGTCTTGGTTGGATCAGTATCATCTTTCTTGGTGTTTACAGATGCGTTATCTGCTTCATCATCGATGAGTAACATAGGGTGATTGATACTCTGAGTAACAACATCCATGTTCTGATCTCTCAACCAATCATGCAACTTCGTCAATACGGAAACGTTTTTTTTGACGACAAAGAGCACAAGAGAATTGTGTTCGGATAGCGAGGTGGAAATTAAATGACTGCCCTTAACAAAGTCCTTAATACATGATGTAAAGGAACTCGCACGCCTTTGTTTATTGTCTTCACCAACGCCAACAGTCCCGGAGACTTCGATTTTATTGACTTTTCTTATTGTGAAGCCGACGATGCCTTCATCGATACGCTCCTGTGTTTGCTGCCTTAAGCTCTCTGTAATACCGGCTAATAGGATTACAACCTTATAACCAGCGTCAGCAGCTTTGCAGATTAAACCAGAATATGTCGCAGTCTTTCCTGACTGGACATCACCGATTATCAAGCCTCTCTTCAGGCGTTTTGCTTTAGACTCTTCTTTCGGATTCAAAAGGCAGTTCATGATATCCGGAAGTGTTTTATTGTTGAGAAGCTCTATGCTTTTATCATCAATCGAAGTATGAGATTTCAGATAACGGTAATACCGATCCCAGAAATACGTATCCTCAACGGTTTCATTAAAATACCATTTCTTCTGTTCATAATCGTCGAATATGCAGTCTCCAAGCTTGTGAGTTATACTTTCTGCATATTCAATATCGGTAAAGAGAGCTTTCTTATCATCTTCATCACAAGGAATGCCGGCGAGTTTAATGATTTGCTCTATAGTAGGCATGATGTTTTCGTCAGTTGGCGAGAATCCATATTCTTTCATGTTCGCCAGCTGCGCTTCAATCATTAATAAGAGCCTGCTATATTGTTGATTATTCAATTTCATCCTTGTAATTGTCAATTAGTTTATCCTCAATGGATTTGTATTTACAGAAGGGCTCTGTCTTCATCAATTCGGTGATAATATCGCGGACGGATCTCTGTCCAAAAGATTTCGCAAGGTTTACCATATATACACCCAACTGAAAGACTTCGTCGATTCTTGCGTCGGACTCATCTTCCTTTATAACATCATTCGACTTGTCAATATAAATCTGTTGTGTGGGAATATTCTGCTCAATCTCTTTGATAAGCATTTCCAAAAGAGTGTAGTCTTCTTCAGACATTTTCTCTTTGATCATTTGGAATACCTTATTATCCCGATTAATCTGGTAGTAAATTGCATTTCCCCGCCCTTCCATGCGGTCCCAGATGTAATCTATATCATCAACGTTCTCCCTTCGCCCCCGGTGTGTTTGTTTTTTTACTGAAATTCCCATAGCATCTTCAACAGTCTGTCTAAGTTGTCGTTGAATTTGCTTAGGTATAGTTGCCGTCTGTTTTTTTATGTCTATGCTCCAGATATCATCAAGGGTATTGGGAATATCTACTCGCACTCTGGCATTCTTAGTCAGTTCTGAGCGGGGTTTCATTCCAAACCAGGTCCCCCATATAATCAATCTCTTGTTACGATAAACATAGAATCCCTGTTTAATCCGCAGTGTTTCGATTCCTCCGATTAGCTTTTTATGTTCATCATTTAGATCAGTCGCGAAAGGTAACACATAGGGCTTTACCCAGATCTGACGCTCACGCCCTTTGCTGTCGAGGATAGCAATAGAACGTTCTTTCTTTGTGGTCGTCTTAGGATGATCCTTAAGAAAAGGGTCCATTGGCTTAATTTTGCTCTTATTCACATACATCTTTATCTGTTCTTTTCCTTTTGCAGATAAAAAGTTATGGAAAATAAGAGCAACATTCTGAGCGACCGAATCCCTCATGTCACAGAGCGCGTCATAAACTAACCCTCCGCTCGATTTTGAAAGCACATCAAAATCCTGCCATAAAACGAGGGTCCCATGGCCGAATTCTTTTAGCGAATTTATGTAAGGTAGTGCTTTTATTTCATCGGAAGTCAACTCTTTAACAATCCATTTCTTCTTTTCTTGGATATAGTTGAAGTCCCAAACAAAAGCATTTATCTTCTTATTCTTAAGACTAGCGACAGTCATAACACGGCACTGAGAAAGAGATGCGGATTTCATTCCGAGACCGAATCTTCCCAGATCGCTTTCGTCTCTTTCTTGTTCTGAGTCAGAAGATCCGTAGCGCATTGCTTCGAACAAGACATCACCATCCATCCCATTGCCGTCATCAAGTATCCCTACAACCATATCCTGTGTTGGTTCTGTCGGGAAGAATAGTCTTACTGTTGTACAGTGTGCACTAATGCAGTTATCTATAACATCCGCAATGGCAGATTCGAATGAATACCCCATATGGCGCATAGACCCCATAAGGGTATCCGCCTGAGGTATATTACTCCTATCTTTACTCATGACTATCAGTTCTATAGGTTAATATTTTGTCCATAACAGCTTTTGCCAGAAGCGGTGGAACTGCATTACCGATTTGTTGCTGAATGCTCATGTGTGGCCCTTGGAAAATAAACGTATCGGGAAAACTCTGAAGACGTGCAGCTTCACGCACCGAAAGGCCTCTATCTTGGTATGGATGAATTAGCATGCTCTTACGGTAGTTGGTAATTACTACTGACGGCCGATCTGCATATAAACGCTTATAGATACCACTATGGCAGCGAGTTTTGTCTGCGTAATTCTGCATGAGCTCTTCTGGAATTGCCCTCCAATTCTGTCCTTGCCCAATATGCTTATATCGCTCTATGACCAGTTCGTTGTTCCTGGACACAAAGTTCTGCTTAGATTCTTCAGACCCCTTTCTCATTAACTGTGCATAGGGACTTGCGTCTTCATAGTCTTTTGAATATGGCATGGAATCTATCATATCTCCATTTTTCAGAACTGGCAGGTCACCAATAGCGTCCTCAACTGTTACTTTCGTGGAGAAAGGCTCGGGGAATTCAAAATTGATTCCCGATCTATTCCCGACCATGAACATTCTCATTCTTCGTTGAGGTACTCCATAATCGTCAGCCCAAAGAATCTTCCATTTTACTGTATACCCAATAGGCTTTATTGCCTCAAAACTATGTTTAATCAATTCTATCGTTTGCCCGTCATTCATCTTAGTCATACCCCAGACGTTTTCCAATACAAACCATTCCGGCTTAACTTCAGAAACCAGTCGAACAAACTCCTTAAACAACAAATTATTGGGGTTCCCCATGTTTCTTGACATTGTGTTGGCCATTGAAAAGCCTTGACATGGAGGCCCCCCCATAATTATAAAGACATTCTCGTTCTTTTTTAGAAAATCTTCAGACTTTATTTTGCAAATGTCACCGCAAAGGACTTTAGATCCCTTGTGGTTGTATTCATAAGACTTGGCCGCGTAAGGGTTTACTTCAATAGCATATTTAACCTTTATACCAGCCATTGAAGCGCCAAGGCTTAAACCTCCGGCACCTGAAAAAATATCTATTCCAATATATTGATTTATTTTCCTCATATCCATTGTTTTATAACAATCTTCTCCTAAAGGCAAAGAAATGCCCCTTCACTTAAACGATGGATTAAAATGCCCATAATATAAGGTTGAGACCTAGGTTCCAGTTCCTTAGTCGTTATGCAAATTGTGGTGTAATTTCGCTTAAGTGACAAATTTAACGATTTTTATGTAAAGGCGTATAGCATTGTGTAACAAAATGCATCACAAAAATAAAATTGACCAAACGCTGTCATAAAAACAGACGTCAATAGAACAATAAGCTCCGACACCAGAAGGCATCATGGAAAAAAGTAGCTGTGCCGGGAGACTTCATCCCGGTACAGCTACGGAGATTACCGGTCATATCGTGCATGGCGTTCTACAGCGGTTCGTTGCTTCTCCTGATGATGAAGTTTTCAATGCCGTCTACGTGGAGGGCGATGATGGCTTTCTTGCCTTCGTCGGATTCCAGGAAGGCCAGGGAGATGCTCCTTGGCGGCTTCGTACAGACAGTCGGCCAGCCAGTTGCACGCCGGGATGAATCCAGTCCCCAAAACACCATTTCACGCACTTGTAGACCATTTTCCTGACGTCAAGAAAATGGTCCTTGTATATTGTCTTTATAGGGAATAATCCGTATATTTGTAACAGTTCTCAGGTTTTCCGTCCTCGATCAAACGGAGCATGTTTAACCCTTCTAAGGACAACTATGCTCTATGCCTGGGAATCAATTACTTCTGCGGCTTGAAAGGCCGTTTTACCCTGAGAAACTCTCTTCTCGCCCCATAATTCCGGGCAAAGAAATCGAGTGCATCCTTCAGCGTCCACCCTGACGAGGTCCGCAGGACCCCGTCGACTTCGCTGTACACCGTAAAAGCGGTGTGCCAACGTCCGTCCCAATCGAGCGCCGGGACGGTAATGACATTCAATTCATTCATCATTCAAAAATACACAATTATGGAAAACAATACAAATAATGCATCGAGAGGAGAAATCGTTATCTACCAAACGGTGGATGGAACGACGAGTATCGATGTTAGATTCGAAAATGACACTGTTTGGCTTACTCAGGACCAGATGAAGACATTGTTCCAGAGAGACAAGTCAGTTATTTCCAGACACATAAGAGACATTTTTAATGAAGGGGAACTTGACCCTGAAGTGGTAGTTGCAAAAAATGCAACAACCACCAGACACGGTGCAATTGCTGATAAGACTCAAACGCATGAGAAGTTAGTATATAACCTAGATGTCATTATATCCGTGGGATACCGCGTGAAATCGAAACGTGGTACACAATTCCGTATCTGGGCCACCTCCGTTCTCAAAGAATACCTCATCAAAGGCTACGCGGTTCGAAGCAACCTGGCTCAACAGAAATATGAAGATCTGAAGGCACTGGTAGAAGTTGTCGGACGTACGATGGGCTATCTGGAAGGGCCCAAGAATGACCAGATTAAGCCCATCTTCGATGTTGTTCGTGACTATACCTATGCACTGGACACGCTCGATGCCTACGATTACCAGAATCTGAAGCTTGAAGGGACTACGGCGCCAGAGCGCTTTCACGCCACGTACGAAAACGCCATGGAAACCATCGTCAGCCTTCGGAACAAATTCGGCAACAGCGACCTTTTCGGCGTAGAAAAGGATGCATCCTTCCACAGCAGCATCGGCCAGATATACCAGACCTGGGATGGCAAAGACTTATATCCCAGTATTGAAGAAAAAGCTGCTATACTACTATATCTTGTTGTTAAGAACCACTCCTTTGTGGACGGGAACAAGCGGATTGCCGCCACCCTGTTTCTCTGGTTTATGCAGAATAACGGCATCCTGTATCGTCCGGACGGCACCAAGCGGGTTGCAGACGCCGCCCTGGTCGCCCTGACCCTGATGATTGCAGAAAGTCACACAGACGAGATGGAGACGATGGTGAAAGTGGTAGTAAACCTGATTAACCAAAAGGCAGTCAAATGAGAAGAGGTAAAGGGCGTGTGCCCTTCCCCTCTTCTCTCATCTTCGAGCCGTCAACGAAGGCATTCGCTCCCTTCACAATCATATTGTTTATAGTATTGGGAAGTCGTTCCCAGTTATCTAACGCCATCATTATTCGGCAATGCAATCTCACAGATGGTTATATGATCAGAAATATACTAAGTAAAAAATACTTCCTCTTTAGACTACAGAATATCTACGCCTAAACACATACTTTTCCTCATGAGCCGTATTACCGCTATTGATACCGAAAAACAGGAGGCCAAATGAGCACGAACCTCCATCAGCACCTGCCCCAGCAAATTCTCGCCCCAGCGCTCCTCCGGAATTCTCGGCGTCTCATCCTCGGCGTAACCAATGCCCCATACACGGTCATACGGACTGGCTTCCACCAGAACAGCATTCCCCGTCTCATACAGGAACTTTCGAAGGAATGGATCACTCCGGAACTTCTCCGTATTGGCCTTTAACGCCACCTCCTTCCTCTTAGCCACCCAGACCTCATCCACATAACCATTCACTTCCCTGCCCAGCTTCTTAATCTCCTTCGGGTCCTGCGTCTGCCAAATCTTCTGCAGCGTCTCCTGGTCTCCGAAGAGGCGGGCCTTCTCGGCCATCAAGTACTGCTCTACATTCCAGTAGTGCTGCCCGTCGATGACCATATACGACGGATACCACTGGCTCAGGCAGGCCTTGGTAACCTCTTTACCCTCTTCAGTGTGACTCCAGAAGAATATGTATTTGTTACTCTCCATACTTCTTCCCAATACTTTTCGCCTCCCCTTTCAGCCAGGCCTTGAACGCCTCGCCCTGCTCCACAACAATCTCCCTGTGCAGCCCCAGCACAAACCTTCCAATTCCTTCGAATTTATTCACATCGCCCTCCCAGTACCAGCGCTTTTTCTCCTGGAAGACCTCCCCAGCCGTAACCGGGAACTCCTCCGTCATCAGATCCTTTGCCCGCAGGGTGAGTTTCAGGCGGACGTGGTCAATCGGCTTTCCTTCCCCACTCATCCGGAAGGAATCTACCTCCCTGGGAGCGTGCAAAGACTCAAACTGCCACTCCCCTTTTTCTTCCACCGCACCGACTCTGGCAATCTTGAACATCTTGTTCATCCCGGCCTCCAGGTCATACGCCCACACATCCAGATAATTCGTGGTGAAGTCGTACGGCTCCACCAGATAGTCCTTTACCTCGTCGGAATTCGCCGACTCATAGTCGTGGAGCACCACCTGCTTCTTGGCGCGGAGAGCCTTGCTGAGCGCCGTGATATTGGCACCGGCCCGCTTGTTCTCCATATAGTTGCACAGTGGCAGGGCGCTATAGATGGTGGCCAGCTTCCGCTTAATGGTGGCCTTGAACGCGACATTGTTGTCCAGGTTCTCGATGAGCTCGTTAATCACTTTGGCCTCTTCCTTGGTGAAGAACGCCAGCTGGGAGATGTCCAGCACACCTTTCTGGATGGTAGCCAGGTTGTACCGCCCATCCGGGGAATTAATGACCGAGAAACCGGCGTCCCGGAGCGAACGGATATACCGGTAAATGGTCCTTTCGGACATACCGGTGGCCTTCTTCATCTCTTCGATGGTGTAGGTAACATTGGTTGAGAGCAGCTGCATAATCTGCAGCAGACGCTCAATTTTTGGCTGGTCCATGTTGTGTATTTGTGGTATAACGCACAAATATATACAAATTATTTGTGAAATTTCCGCCACTGACACAACTTGTCAGTGAAATTTTTCGTATATTTGTTTCCATGAAAAAGGCGCTATTCATTTTATTGGCAACACTCCTCTGCAGCTGGAGTGCCTACGCTCATGCCGACTCCCTCTCCGTCCAGGAGCACTTCAAGATTATCGAGGAGAAGCTCGAGTCCATTGACAAAAAGACCTCGGACTCCTTTTGGAAGCATCAGACAAGTGAGACCATCTATGACACCATTTCCGTCATCGCCGCAATCATCACCATTGCCGGTATCGGAGTGTTTGCGAAAGAGTACTGGTCCCGGCGCCACAACAAGGAATACCAGAAGCTCATCATGGAGGACAGGATACGCCTTCTGTACACGAACCTTGTGAGCCTTGAGGTGATCCGGCTCAAGATGGAGTATTTCAATTACAAGGACTGCGCCCCGCACAGTTCCGTTTTCCCCCGGTTCTGCTTTACGGAGAACGAGCTGGACATGACGCGGTTCTCTGTCAGCACGTCAAAGTACAACCACGTCCACCGCTTTGAGAAGACCCTGCGCAACTACAACCTCGCGGCGATGACCGCCGCATCCCACTTTGCCGACAGGTCCGTTTCCCGTGCCGTGAAGGAATACGACATCGCCAACCTTGAGGGGAGGACGATGAGGCTGGTCGCGAAGATTATCGAGCTCTGCGGACCGGAGTTCCTGAACCTGTCCGACATTGATGTGACGAAATGCATCAAGAGCCACTATGCCATCCGCGACACTTTCTTCACGGACGCGGCATCCTGGGAACTCACAAAGAAGGAGCAGGCCATCAAGGGGATCGACAAGGTCTCCTTGAAGACCGGCGACTACAATATCATAACGAGAATCAGGACGGACGGGACAAAGGAGTTCAAGACCATCAGCATGTTCCCCGAGAGCCTCGAGCAGCACTTCCGGAAAGCTGTCGCGAATCGATACCTGACCCCGAACGACACCAATGTGGAAGGCCCTTCCGGAAAGATTATTTAGCAGATGCGCACTGTAGGTAATGACATACTGGTGATACCGGACCTGCACGGGCGCCCATTCTGGAGAAAGGCGGTCCTGGGGGCCGCCGGGAGGCATATCGTCTTCCTCGGGGACTACGCGGACCCCTTCCCTGATGAGGGGCTCTCCCCCGATCAGGCCCTGGCGGAGCTCGAGGCGGTCATCTCTTTCAAGCGGGAGCACCCGGACAAGACCAGCCTTCTTCTCGGGAACCATGACCTTCAGTATCTCTGGCCGGATTTCCCCAAGACGAGGTTTGACGAGCGGAATGCCCGCCGCTATGCATCCCTCTACATGGAGAACAGGGACTGCTTTTCGCTCATGGCCTCCTTCCAGGCGGAACACTTGAGGGTTATCTTCACCCATGCCGGTATCCTGCCAGGATGGCTGGAAGCGAACCATAACCTCTTTGCCGGCAACGGCCGGGATGGCGACGGCACCGACAGCCTGGAGGACCTGAACGTCTTGTGGCGGGCAGGACAGGACGCCCAGCTCTGCCAGTCCCTCTCCAGCATTTCCAGCGCCCGCGGGGGAAAGGACACTTTCGGCTCCCCTGTCTGGGCGGATGTCTCGGAGATGCAAACCGCCCCGGCTATCCCGGGACTTTTCCAGGTTTTTGGGCATACCCAGCAGCATGACGGCCCGCTTATCACGGACAACTTTGCATGCATCGACTGCAGGGGGGCTTTTTCCTTGAAAGAGCTTCTTTCACAACATTTCATCAATTCTGTGATGACGATGAACAGTAAGGATGTGAATAAAGCCAAAAGGTTGTGAAGAACTAAGTTGCAGCTTCTCGTGGAAATTCTTCGGCGCGGAAGTGGATGCTATCGAAGAACATGGCGTAGCGCTCGTTATGGAGGTCGGTCCCTATCAGATGATAGAGGCCGGCTTTCATTAAAGCCTCACAGCGGACGCTGGCCGCCTGGCCATAGAGCCCTTCGAGGGAACCGGCATTACGCTGGAACAGGCAGCCTGCTTCATGAAGGCCGATATAATCCTCCATCTCCAGATACAGATAGCGCTCGGGGTGCGCCAGAACGGGCTGGTAGCCCATATCCAGCAGGCGCTTAACTTCGTCTAAAGGGACGATGTCTCCTACCTTCGTAGGATCATGGATGGGAAGTTCCACCAGCAGATGATTGCCTTCCCAGGGCAGCAGCCAGCCTTTTTCCAGCGTCTCCGGCCAGGTCTCCGGGATGAAGCGGTATTCCATGGACGGCACCAGATCCAGCGGAATCCGGCGGACGGCCAGCGCTTCCCGCAGCCTATCGCAGGCACGCCGCACGATATCCGGCGTATTCCTGAACATATACGAACGATGCGAAGTGCAGATGGCCCGTTCAAATCCCCAAGCCACCTGCCTGCGCGCCAGGTCGGCCGAAACCTCGATGCAAGAGGCTCCGTCGTCAATCTCCGGAAGGATATGGCAGTGGCAGTCAATTCTCATGGCGTTGCAAAGATACGGATTATTCCCGGAATAGTCAGGTAAGAGTTCTGCAAGCCTTGCAGCCGTTGCAATGACCGTGAAAACACGATATATATTTGCATCAGCAAACCAAAACACACTGTACTATGAACATCTACAACTGAATATAGTATCAAACTGATAAATTTTCACTCGGCCTTCAAAACTTTCAATGAGGAAGAGTTGTTCTCTGACGGCATCCATCCTAACCGGCGGGGCGCGGAATTGATGGCAAAAATATTATATCCCGTGATAGATTTGGCTTGCAGGTCCGTCTTTATTGTGTAACTTTGCAAGCCGAAGCCATTCTTATGACAAGCTGATCATACTTTAAGCCATAGCACGTATTTCAACAACCCGGACGAAGGTCCACTCCCAGGGTGTATTGTACCCTGACGCGAAGGACCGGGTGGCCGGGCAGTTCTTTGAAATACGTTGTGTAGTATGTACAGTATCCTTCAAAACAAAGAGGGCGAACTCATGCTCCTCATCGGTCCTTGCTCCCGCAAGCCCGACTGTGCTTTTTTCTGTTTCGACGGCTCCCCTACCGCGCTTCTGATGCTCAGCCTTTTCACTGGCATTGCCATCAGAAATATGTCGCAGGAAACTATCGAAGCGCTGAATAAAGCCTCGGAAATCCACATTGTGGAAAAAGACGGGGACGAGGTGGTGAGGGACTATATCGCCACCATCGAAAGAGTTTCGGACGTGAATGCGCTGATACTCTAAGTTGAACCACTAAACACTACAATGCTATGGCTTATCAGTTAGTTGCCTGGACCGACAAGGGCCAGGTTATGATGCTTCCGAATGTGCTCCGCGAATACGCACAGCCCTACATCGACCAGATTGAGCGCCTTCGGGCTTCCTATGAGGAGTGGTGGAATCCCGAGCGAGGCCGACTCACCGAACAGGATGTGATTGCCCTCAGCCGGAGCTATGAGGCTTATGGCCGATTCCTCCTTCTGCACGGCAAGCGCCAGGAAGCCTTCAAGGCTTTTGTGGACGGAGCACGCGTGTGCCTGGACGACCGTTTCAAGATTGACAGCGAATACGGCTATGTCCTGGTAGGAATCCTCCCCAAGCGCTATCACTACATGAAGTCCTTCTGCCTGGATATGCTGGACGAAGATCCGTCGCTCGCGCGTTATCCCAAGTGGAACGACCTACTGGATGAGTTTAAAAGGCTGGATGCTCCTTTCGCTGAAGAGCGAAGGAAAGAAATGCAGGAGTTCCGGGCCAATCGGGCGTTCTACTTTGGGCGCCGCTAGTTATTGACTTTGCCGTCGTCAGAAGTTTCTGGCGGCGGCATAGTCGGATTCCGGGACAAAGAAATCGCCCCGCTGTTCAGCGAGGTGGCTGGTAAAGATCTTTAACTCCAACCATTTTTCCATCATACACACCGCACTCGTCAGATCCTCCTGGAAGGCGGTGTGTTCGTGTAAGAAGGCCGGATTACCTTGGGAGAGTTCGTCGAAAAGTTCCTTGGACATGGAGTTTGCATAGTCTGCTATGCAATCCTCTATATGGTCCATCTCCCTTTCGGACGTGGAATGCTCGTACACCTTCAGCTTCTGGTGAAAGAAGGCATAAGCCTGTTCGATGGCGTTTCTATCGGCCTTCATTTCACGCAGTTGAGTTGTTCCTGATAGGCATAGCCCTGGCTGGCCAGCAGCCGGTCCATCTCCTCCCGTTCCACGTTGAAGCAGTAGCAAATCTGGTCCAGGTTCTCGAAGATCTCATCCCTTAGGAGGAAGTTAATCGTCGAGACCAGCATGGGAATATCGCTGAGCGGGAGATGGTCCATTAGCGTTCTATCTTGACTAATTGGAGTTCGAAAATGAGCGTGGAATGGGCCGGGATATCGTCCATCTTCATGGAACCATAGCCCCACTTGGCGGGGATGTACACTTCCCATTTATCGCCCTCGTGCATACGTGTAAGGGCGATTTGCCAGCCCATGATGAGGTCGCCCACCATGAACAGTGCCGGGAGCTGGTCCCCTTCCGTGGTGTCGAAGACGGTTCCGTCAATCAGCCGGCCGGTGTAATGCACGTAGACGATGCTGCGGGGCGTGGGCTTCTTGGTGCCGTGGCCTTCTTCCAGGACTTTATACAGGACGCCGTTATCGAGCGCGACAATCCCCTCCTCCTGGGCCTTGACGGCCAGGAAGGCTTCATTGGCTTCCTTGTAGGGGTTGGTTCTTTTCTTTTTCATCTCTGGATGCGAATTTACGACTTTTTCCGGGATTTAGAGCTTGCGCAATGTCTTGGCACAAGCAAGCATTAGCTTTGCAGCAACAAATGATGTAAGCCATGCTTGAGATTATTATTTCCGTTGCTTTGTATGTGGGAGCCCTGGTGCTCCTGGTGAAAGGTGCCTTCGCTTTTTGCAATAATAGCCATGAGAACGTGGTCACGGAACCGTAGATTTTCCGCGGCTTTTCCAGGAATTCTTTGTACCTTCGTGTACAATATGAGAACGTACAATGAAATTGAGCGTCCGGACTTTACGCCGGACATGATATCGGAACTGAAGGCCGATGAGGTGTTTGTATTTGGATCGAATCTGGAAGGAATGCACGGAGGCGGTGCGGCGTTTGCTGCTTGGAAAAAGTTCGGAGCCGTAATGGGCTGCGGTGTCGGCCTCCGTGGCCAGAGCTACGCCATCCCCACTATGCAAGGCGGCGTGGAGACCATCGAGCCGTACGTTTCTTCTTTCATTGCTTTCGCGAAGGAGCATCCGGAGCTGTTCTTCTATGTAACGCGCATCGGCTGTGGCATTGCCGGATTCCGGGACAAAGCAATCGCCCCGCTGTTCAGCGAGGCGGTTGCTCTTGAGAACGTGTGTCTGCCGGAGAGTTTTGCAAAGGTCATCAAAATATAATTGTTTGGAAATCAAAATAAATTCATTATATTTGCACAGTTTCATATATAATGAAATCGTGCATAATGAGAGAAATTATTACTAATACTGCCTATTACATTGAGCTCCTTACAGGAGAAAAAGTGACGCTTACACCACTTGAGAAAGAGGTAAAGAGCAAACTACCCCTGTATATTACAGGAGCCTATGAACTGCGTACAGGCGCTTTATTTGGCCGGAATATTTGTTTTGCTTTTGTGGACAAGGATGCAGAATGTACGCCCTTGCAGTATTCCAAAAGGGCACTGGCATTAGAGCAGATGACAGGCCTTCTACCTGTATTCGTCATGGAGAGCCTGGTATCCTACAATGCACATAGGTTGACTAAGCACCGTGTGAATTTTATCGTTCCGGGTAAACAATTGTTCCTCCCATCCTTGCTGATCGATTTAGGAAAAACACAAAAGGAAACAACCGAAACGGAGACCATTCCTGCGACAGCGCAACTGATTATTCTATACCACTTGGAGGTTGCTCTGCTGCATGAGAAAACCGGAAAAGAGATAGCCGGGCTTATCGGAGCCTCTACAGCAAACGTCACTCGCGCAATCAAATGGCTCACCTCCAGCGGATTAGTAGAATTTGTCGGAAATAAAGCAAAGCACTTAAGGTTTGTACAGTCTGGAAAAGCATTATGGATGACAGCCTGTGAACTTTTGAGAAGCCCGGTGCTTAAAACTGTCTACACTGACAATGAACCGCAAGGACTTATTTGCGGACAAAACGCACTGTCGGAATATGGGATGCTGCTGGAAGCCAATCACAAGATGGTTGCTATCGGCCCCAAGGAGTACAGAGCCATCAAACAGTCTACAGATCCCACGCACGGTGAAAATGAGGTACAGGTATGGATGTACAATCCAGGCAACCTTGCAAAGAATTTTCTCGTTGATAAATTGTCCCTATATTTGTCCCTAAGAGACAGTAGCGATGAACGTGTACAAAAAGAACTAAAATCATTGATTGAAGAAATGACATGGTTAGAGGATTAGATATTTTCAGAGAGTTCTTCTCCGGGATGGAGAAGAACTACATAATCATTGGTGGCACAGCCTGCAACATCCATGAAGAGGCAATGCAGCAGGAGCCGCGCGCAACTGACTTACCAGAGCATCTGGCGGGATGAACCCACCACTTTTGTGGCGCACCCTTAGCTGTGAAAGTACTTACCCCTGACTGGTTCCGGGATGAGATTGCTTGTGAAGTAAAAGAGATGGTTAAGAATTATGACTGATTTTGCGGCAATAGACTTTGAGACGGCCAACGAGTGCCGATGCAGCGTATGCAGCGTGGGCGTGGTGATTGTACGCGGTGGTGAGGTTGTAGACTCGTTCTATTCCCTGATTCACCCTGAACCGGACTATTACCAGTGGTTCTGCCAGCAGGTTCATGGGCTAGGGCCGGAGGATACGGACGATGCACCGGTGTTCCCGGATGTGTGGGCACAGATTGAACCCATGATTGAAGGACTGCCGCTTGTGGCGCACAACTCCCCTTTCGACGAAGGATGCCTGAGGGAGGTCTTCAAGGTGTATCGGATGGATTACCCGGACTACGAGTTTTTCGACACGCTGGTCACTGCGCGACGGCATTTCCATGGCACGCTCCCCAACCATCAGTTGCAGACCGTGGCTGCCGCTTGCGGGTATGATTTAACCCGGCATCACCATGCGCTGGCGGATGCTGAAGCCTGCGCAGCGATAGCGCTAAAGATACTGTAAAAATGGGTAAGTTCTGGACTCATGCGCAAAACCCTGTGTTTCGTTCTCAAAAACGCTCCTCTTCTTGTTCCCTCTCTACTTGAAAACGCAATATGAAGGGTCCACCCCGGGGGTAGGCGTATAGTTCACCTCGACTCCGCCCTCCCCTACCTTGACTACATTGTATCCTGGCGTCCCGTGCCCGAGGGCATTGCAGACCGGCCCGGCAGTCACAAGGTGTATCCCTTCAATGACGGCATCATAGTCCTGGTGGGTGTGACCGGCAAAGACCACATCCACGCCCTTTTCCTTGAAAAGCGAGAGATACTTCTGCCTCTGCTCCATGGAGAAGTTGAAGTAGTCCTCTTTCTCGTCCAGGCTCTCCCTGACGATGGGGCAATGGAGGAACACGAAGGTGTACCGGCATCCCTTCGCCGCATCCAGCTCCCTGACGAGCCAGTCCCACTGCTCAGCCTCGGCCTCCGTCACACCGTCCTTGATGCAGTTGGAGTCCATCCCGATGAAGGCACAACCCCTGTCCCGGAAGGAGAAACGGTCATATCCCCGGAGCGCGATGTAGGCCTTCTGTTTCTCGCGCGTGAATCCCATATAGTCATGGTTCCCAGGGACGGTATAGACGGGCGCTTCAATCTCAGAGAGCCTTGTCCTATACACGGAATCCTGCACGGGGTCGGTGGGGTTATCCACGAGGTCCCCCGTCACAAAGACATAGGCTGGCGAAAGGGCATTGGAGGCCACCACCGCCGCCTTCATCAGGGAATCCGAGTGGGAGTACCCCTCGGACTTGTCGATAAAGCCTATCTGGGTATCGCTCATCTGAACGAAGGTGAAAGGCTCAAAAGAGTTGCAGGCTGCTGTCAACATAAGGGCTATTCCAAGGGTATATGTTTTCATTGCTCGGTCGTTTTTCAAAGTTACGCAAAAATACATTGAATTGTAGCAGAACGCCGGACACGAATGGCGATTTTTTGCAATCGCGGCTTAACATTTACTGTTTCTCAGGCTCCATGTGGATGGTGACCAAGGTCTCGCGACCGAAACGCTCTTTGATCTTGCGTTCGATGGCCGATACCTGCTCATGCGCGGCGCTCAGAGAAAGGTTTCCGTCCATGCGGATGTGGCACTCGATGGCAATGCGGTTCCCGATGTGGCGGGTACGAAGGTTGTGGGGCTCGGAAACGCCGTCGAACGATGTAATGATATTGACGATTTCGCGTTCCTCCTCTGCCGGCAGGGACTGGTCCGTCAATTCTCCCAAACTGCCTTTCAACAGGTCCCAGGCCACTTTCATGAGCATTCCACCCACAACAATCGACGCCAGTGGATCCAGCACGGCCCAGCGCTCTCCCAGCAGGATGGCACCGCCAATGCCGATAGCCGCGCCGATGGAGGAAAGCGCATCGCTTCGGTGATGCCATGCATTGGCAACCATGGCCGATGAGTTCAATTTCCTCCCTTTTATAGCCGTATATCGGTAAAGGGCCTCCTTGACCAGGATGGAAATCAGTGCTGCTACAAGAGCCAGTTTTCCCGGAACCTCCAGCGTCTCTCCTTCCAGCCAGTGGGCAAATTTCATGGCGCCGGAAACGATAATGCCGATAGCTGCTCCCACAAGGGCCAGGCCGATGAAGAGGGTTGCTATCGTCTCAAACTTTCCGTGACCGTAATCATGAGACTCATCCTGCGGTTTGGCACTTACTTTCACGAACAGCAGGACGATAAGGTCGGTAAAGAAGTCCGATAGCGAATGCACGGCATCGGCCACCATGGCCGAGCTGTGCCCCAGCACGCCGGCCACGAACTTGAATGTGAGCAGCACCAGATTGCCGGCGCTCCCCACCAAGGTTACCTTATATATTTCTTTCTCCCGGTTCATATATCGATACAAATATAGCCACATTCCCGGACATATTGACACTGAAATGCACTTTTCGTACTTTGAGTAGTCCCCATTTTCGGCGAAAATTGGTAACTTAGCAGAATGAATGACCCGAGAATAAAATTGCGCCATGGAAGATATCTTTAAAGGACTGAACAGCAGGCAGGCGGAGGCCGTCAGGGCTACCGAGGGCCGCATACGCGTGGTAGCGGGCGCCGGAACGGGCAAGACCAAGGCCCTCACCCACCGCTATGCCTATATCGTGAATGTGCTGGGCATCGACCCGGCCAATATCCTTTGCCTGACTTTTACCAACAAGGCCGCCGCCGAGATGCGCAGCCGTATATCCAACATGGTGCAGAGCGGCGATTACAACGACTTCGTGTGCACTTTGCACGGGTTCTGCGTCAAGTTCCTCCGGCAGGAAATCTATCGGCTGGGCTTCCCCAAGAGCTTTACCGTACTGGACGAGGAGGATTCGAAGGCCATCGCCAAGCAGACGATGGACGAGATGGGCATCAAGCGCACGGAAAAGACAGTGAAGCAGTTTTTGACGAGCATCGGGGCCGATAAGGCCTTGAACGGTTATATCCAGACGTACATGCTTCCGGGATGCAAGATTTCCGATGAGATGCGCAAGAGTTCGCGGCTCTGCGGCTATGTGAGCCGTCAGATGAAGCATTATGCGCTGGACTTTGACGATCTGATGAACGTCACCAAATACATCCTGGACCATTTCCCGGACGCTTGCGAGCACTGGCAGAGCATGCTCAATTATATTATGGTGGACGAGGCACAGGACTGTAATCTGGACGATTGGGACCTGGTGGAGCGGCTTTCAACCAAGCATCGGAACCTCTTTGTGGTGGGCGATCCGGACCAGGCCATCTACCAGTGGCGCGGTGCCCGGCCGGACCTCTTCGTGCAGTTTGCCGCCGACAAGACCATCGTCCTGGACGAAAACTACCGCTCCACGCCTCGCATCCTGGACATCGCCAACTGCGTGATTGCCAACAACCAGAACCGCATCCCAAAGGACCTCTTTACCCGGAAGCCGGAGGGACGGGCGGTGATTCACTTCCATGGCAAAAGCGAGAAAGAGGAGATGGAATGGATTGTGACCCAGATCAAGGCCTATTTAAAGAACGGCGGAAAGCCCAATGACGTGGCGATTCTGTACCGCAGCAGCCATCAGTCCCGGGCGCTGGAGCAGGAACTGCTGAACGCGCACCTGGAATATGCCATCTGGGGCGGCACGCGCTTCTTTGAGCGGAGGGAAATCAAGGATGCCCTCGCCTACCTTCATCTGGTGAACAATCAGGACAACGATCTGGCCTTCGAGCGTATTATCAATGTGCCTTCTCGGAAGCTCGGCCGCAAGTTTCTGGATGCCGTGCGGGCCATGGCCGAGGTGAAGGGTATCTCGCTGTACAGTGCCCTGCAGATTCAGGGCGATGCCAAGGCGGCGGGGTTTATCGACCTTATTGAGGATGCGAAGCAGTTTGCCCGGGAGAACCGGGTTTCGGATTTACTCAACAGGTTGCTGGACCGATCGGGTTATAAGCAGATGGTGCGGGAGGACCAGGACGAGGACCGACTGGAGAACTTGGACGAATTGCTGACATCGATCCGCTTTTACGAGAGCACCCGCACGCCGGAGGAAAGCACGCTGGCCGATTATCTGCAGGATATCGCCCTTTATACCAATGAGGACCATCGGAAGGATACCCCTACCTTGAAGCTGATGACCATCCATCAGGCAAAAGGCCTGGAGTTCCCGTATGTGTTTATTATCGGCCTTTCCGAAGGTATTTTCCCGAACATGCGCACCATCCGCGAGGGGAAGAAGGACGGCGAGGAGGAAGAGCGTCGATTGATGTACGTTGCCATCACGCGGGCCGAACAGGCGCTGTTCCTGACGGAGTCCGAGGGGTTCAACATATCGACCAAAACCAACAAATACCCGTCGCGATTCCTGGCGGAGATTAAGCGGGAGCTGGTGGTGACGGAAGGCGCGATTTCTCCGGAGCTCTGGAAAGGCACAAAGAACCTCTCACACGTGCTGGACGAGGATTTTGAGGATGAACGGGCCGATTACAACGACTCCCCTTTCCAGCTTGGAGACACAGTCACCCACCCCGTTTTTGGTGAAGGAAAGATTGTCGGAGCCAATAAGGATTATACCAGCTTCGATGTGGAGTTTGACAATGGCGTCTTCAGAACGCTCCGTGCCGGCTTCCTGAAACAGAGCGACCTGCCGGAATAGAAAAATCGCTATATTTGCACCATGCAATTTTTGAAAGAAAACTTCGACCTGATACTCCTGCTAGTTGGTGTCTTAGGGGTATTTGTAAGCGTTATCTCCCTGATTGTGGAAATCAGGAAGAAGAAACGCAAGTAGGCGGCACTGACGGCCTTGGTGTATGAAAGACTTCGCAGCAATAGATTTCGAGACGGCGAATGAATGTTCGTCCAGTGTATGTTCCGTAGGTGTTGTGATTGTACGGGATGGCCAGGTGGTGGATTCGTTCTATTCACTGATTCATCCGGAGCCGGAGTATTACCAGTGGTTCTGCATGCAAGTGCACGGGCTTTGTGCAGAGGACACAGAAGATGCGCCGGTATAGCCCTTCAGATTCTATAAAAATTGGCGCAGGTCAGTTTTTAGGGCGCTTACCGGCGCCATTAGAATGCATGAGTGGCAGATTTGCGGCGCAGGTCACCCATAAAAAAACTGACCTGCGCCAGATCACCCCGACCTGCGCCGTATCCAGGAGCAACCGGAGTCCGAATTAACCAAACAGCCAAATACTCATTGCATTAGCCAGTCTTCCATGACTACCACTGCATGCTGGATGTCGCTCAGGAAAGAGGTGTGTTCGTGGAGGAAGGCGTAGGCCTGCTCTATGCTGGACCTGTCAATCATTTCACGCAGTTGTATTGTTCCTGATAGGCGTAGCCTTGGCTGGCCAGCAGCCGGTCCATCTCCTCCCGCTCCACGTTGAAACAGTAGCAAATCTGATCCAGGTTGTCAAAAATCCCGTCGCGCAACAGGAAATTGATGGTCGAGACCAGCATGGGGATATCGCTGAGAGGAAGGTGGTCCATTAGCTTCTTTTCTTTTTCATCTCTATGCGAGGTTGACTTTTTCGAATTTGTAGTCCAGGTGGTTGAGCCAGATGGCGGCGCCTAGCTTGTACATTGTGTCGATGCTGATGAGGAAAAAGCGGTAGGCTTCGGCAGTGCCGGCTTCGGCGCCGGATTTCATCAGAAAATGATAGGTTTCGGCCGATAAGGATTGCATGGCAGCGACGCTCAACTTGTTCTCCTTGAGGAGGTTGCCGGTGATGTAATCGTCCATATCGTCAAATCCCCTGTCGCTCTGGAAGAAACTGTACGACGCATCCTTGTACTTGGGCCAATCTTTGTCCCAAAGCTGCGCGACGGCCATGCCAAGGTATCCGGCGCAAGCCAGGCAGTACTCCGGGTAAGCGTTAAATTCCCTCACGGCCTCGGGATAGAACGACGTCGCATAGCGCTGCCAGGCCTCATCAAGGTCGGGCGTATTCAGCATCGTGCCCTTCAGATATCCCCCGCCGGTTGCTACTTCCAGGAGGTAGGCGGTAAGATCGTCACGGTATTTTTCGTTTGTGGTGCTCATATCGAGTGCAAATTTACAAAATAAACGCGGAGATTTTTATAACTTTGGGGTAACGAAACATCTGTACCATGAAGCGAGATTATTTTGAAGGGGCCGATATTGCGGTCACCGTTTGCGCCAAAGACGGCACCATCCTGGACATGAACCAGAAATCCCGGAAAACCTTCCTGAAGCCGGGACGGGAAGAACTTATCGGCCATAACGTGCTGGATTGCCATCCCGAACCCGCCCGCTCGATGCTGGACGACATGCTCAAGAACCCTCGCACGAACATCTATACGGTTGAGAAAGAGGGTCTTAAGAAGCTTATCTTCCAGACACCCTGGTATGACGGAGAAGAGTACGCCGGCTTCATGGAACTGTCCATCGTCCTGCCGGAGAACATTCCCAATCGTGTCAGAAAACCGAAAGGTGAATAATTTTGAGGCATGGAATACCTGTCAAAGCAACGATACGACGAGATTGCGGCCGAGTTGAAACATCTTATCAACGAGGTCTATCCCAAGGTGGCGGATGACCTCGCGGAGGCCAGCGCCCAGGGAGACCGTAGCGACAATGCGGGCTACCGGGAAGCAAGGCGCATCCAGGGAAAGACCATCAGCCGCATCCGTTTCCTGCAGAGGATTCTGGAGCATTCACGCGTAATCGACCCCGAGAATCTTCCCAAAGACAGGGTTTCCCTTCTGAGTCGGGTCGAATTCACGAACCTGTCGACAAATACCCGTATGACCTTCGAGATTGTCAGCCCCCACGAGATGGACCTCGAAGCCGGCAAGATATCGCTGAAATCCCCTATCGGCGCTGCCCTCATGGGCAAGAAGGTCGGTGAAATCGCCGAAGCACAAGTGCCCGCCGGAACGCTCCGCCTGAGAATCGAAAGCATTACTTTTGACTAATCCCGGGAGAAGTTTGAGGAAGAAATTAACCAATAAGGATCTTTCCCAGTCTGGGGATCTTCTGGAGGAGGATGCAGGCCAGGGCCACAATTAAATAGGAGCCCAGCGCCGTAAGCAGAATCTGGACGGGTGTTGTCCAGATGCCCAGAACACCTTCAGTGCCAAGACCCAGCGTATTCCGCAGCCAGGCGGAAACAGACACCAGCACCAGCAAATGGCTCAGATACATGCCATAACTGGCTTGGGAGACGGGTAGGACAACCTGGCGATAGAATGTGCCATCGGCCTGTATTTTTCTTAACAGGAGAATCCAGCCGATGGCCATAAATGTTACGCCGATGCTGTCGTTCAGCCAAGGGGTTTCCCAGAGGGCGGCGAGGCCTACGGGGCCTTCAACGGGAAAGACGCCATGCGCATCCGCACCTACACGGCGCAAGAAACCGAATACGCCGATGGCAAAGCCGCAGGAAAAGATAGGAAGCGCCAGAGCAATCGTCCTTTTCCAGGACAGAGGGCCTACGAATTTGCGGAAATACAGGCCCAGCAGCAGATATCCTATCATGCCGCTCAGGTAATAGAACACCCCATACGTATTCCAGCTTGCCTCACCCCAAAGCGGGTATTTGGCCGGATTGGGAATGCCGGATGGCCCGTAAATGACCGGGGCGGCACCGCCCAGCCACTCCCTTATAAGGGGAATGAGCGTGGTAAAAAGCCAGATGCCCAGATACACCTGCAATTCGCGTTTCCCCACTTTTTCCGCCCAGGGTGACAGCAGGGGCATCATCAGATACAGGCCGATAAGCATATACACGAACCAGAGGTGCCCGGCCGCATAGTTGAAGTTCCACAACAAGTGTTTGAAATTCTGGACCGGCTCTCCCCAGACAAGGGCATAGACCAAGGTCCAGACCAGAAACGGCGGAAGGATCCTGCTGGCCCGCTTACGGAAGAATTCCTTTGTAGAATAGTGAAGGGGAAATTGTAAGTAACTGGAAGCAATGATAAACAGCACCACTGCCGCCCGGGAAAGCACATCCAGAATGGAAACCCAAACGGCATCTGAGTGAGTAAGGATCAATGAGCCCTCGCCTCCAAGGTAAAAGGGTTCTGTACTATGGGTAAGCATTACCAGGAAACAGGCAAGCACCCGTAACCAGTCCAGCCATATTTCTCGTTTGGTCTCCATCTTTCAAGTAGATTCTATGTGGATCATCACAAATATACGGAAAAATGCGTAACTTCGCGGTATGACAGAGAAAGAAAAGATGCTTGCCGGTCAGTTGTATTCGGCTGTGGATCCCCAGCTTCTGGAGGAACTGGGAGAGGTAAAGGATATCATTCACCGTTACAATGCTTTACCACCATCGGCACAGGCAGAACGGCTGGCCATCCTGAAGGACCTGCTGGGCGGGATTGGTGACGATACCATCCTCATCAACCAGCCTTTCTACTGCGACTACGGGAAGCAGATCCGTGTAGGGAAACGTTTCTTTGCCAACTTCCATTTCACCGTGCTGGACGAGGCCCCGGTAACCATCGGTGACGATTGTTTCGTCGGCCCCAACGTAAGTATCTATACGGCCTGCCACAGCACGGACCCCGCCGAGAGGAACAGCCGGCGCGAGTGGGCGGAGCCGGTCACCATCGGCAACAATGTATGGATTGGCGGGAACGTGACCATCCTGCCCGGTGTTACCATTGGCGACAACGTCACTATCGGCGCCGGAGCCGTCGTCACCAAGGATATTCCTGCCGATGTCGTCGTCGCCGGCAACCCGGCCAAGATCATTAAGCGATTATAGGGCTATGTACTATCGTAAAATTGCCTATGAATCCGGTTTCTGCCAGACTATTGAACCAGCAGCTTATTTGTCCGCAGTTCACTACCCCGTACCAGGTGGTGGAGTGGATGGGTGCCATGCAGGCGCAGGAGTACCGGATGATGCGCTGGGCGGTGGGCATGCGGACCAAGCGGCCATCGGCAAAGGCTTTTGAGAAAGATTATAATGCGGGAAAGATTGTCCGCGGGCACCTTTTCCGGACCACTTGGCAACTGGTGGCCGGAGAAGATTGGCGATGGATGCTGGCGCTGTGCCGCACCAACGCACTGCGCGGGCTGGAAGGCTGGATGAAATCCAACGGCATAAGCATTCCCCGGGCTGAGCAAGACGCCATCCAGCAAATCTTCAGTGACTATCTGGAGCAGCATCGCATAGCCTTCAAGGCCGATTTTGCCACGGCCCTCGCGGAGCAAGGCATCACGATGGACGACCATCGGCTCTCCTACCATATCCGCCTGGGCGAATACTCCGGGCTCCTGTGCAGCGGAGACCTTTTCCCCCTGAAGCACAGCTACGCCTTAGCGAGCGCCAAACTGCCCGGACAGGCCCCTCTCCAACGGGACGAGGCCTTGGCCCTGCTGGCCCGGAAATACTTCCGTAGCCACGGCCCTGCCACCTTGGAAGACTTTGTCTGGTGGAGCGGCCTCAATATCAGCGACTGTAAACAAGGGCTGGAGGCTATCCAGGAAGAACTGATTCCGGAACGATGGAAGCGCCTCACTTTCTATCGGCACCAGGACAGCCGCACGCGCGGCTTCCGAAGCGGAACAGTGACCCTGCTCCCCTCTTATGACGAATATCTCATCGGCTATAAAAGCCGCCATGTAGCGGTGCATCCGGACCACAGCCACCGTGCGCACAACCAGCGCGGCATCTTCTGGCCCGTGCTCCTGCTGGACGGCGAGGCCGTGGGCAACTGGTCCGTCCCCGACGGCCATCCTCAGGTGGAAGTCTTCCACCCGGACGCTACGCTCCCCACCCCTGCCCTCGAAGCAGAAATCGAAAGGTATTATAAATTCTCCGCAATCAAAGGGAGCAAGCTGATATCGGCAGGCAACCAGTGAACGCTGTCGAGCTCTTCTTTCGAGAGCCAGCGGGCCGCCTCATGCTCCAGCAGGTGAAGGGTCTCCGTGACAAGAGAACACAGGTAGCAGTGCATCGTCAGGTGAAACTGCGGATAATCCCACTCAAGGGTTGTAAGATACTTGTCGATACGGATTTCCGTGTCCAACTCCTCGCGGATCTCACGCATAAGCGCCTGCTCGCGCGTCTCGCCCGCCTCTAGCTTCCCGCCCGGGAACTCCCAGTAGTCCTTCCAGTCCCCATACCCCCGCTGGGTGGCAAATATCCTGTCATCTTTCTTGATGATGGCAGCCACTACTTCAACCGTCTTCATTCCATTTCCTCCGCATAAATCGTAATACCTATTGCAACTGTCGAATGCGCACGTCCATTTCCGGCAGGGCCGAAGGAAGCCCGCTCAGGTCCGTATTGCTATAGTGGTAAGGGATTAGGACTTTAGGGCCGATGACTTTGGCCGCATTGATGCACTGTTCCGGCGTCATGGTGTACGGCTGGTTCACGGGAAGGAAGGCCACGTCGATATCCTTCAGCGAGGCCATCTCGGGAATGTCCTCAGTGTCGCCGGCAATGTAGATACGAAGCCCGTCGATGGTGAGCACATACCCATTATCCCGGCCTTTGGGATGGAACTGAAGATGCCCTTCCGTGGTGTTGTACGCCGGAACAGCTTCCACGCGGATATCGTCCAGAAGTTCCAGGGCATCGCCATTGGCCATCACGGTCCCGTACTCCAGCATCTGGGCGACACGGGCATTGGTGACCACTTGCGTCTTCTCTCCTGTGAGCATGCCGATGGCCGCCGCGTCATAATGGTCGAAATGCTCGTGCGTGACAAGGATGAAATCGGCCTTGGGGAACTCGGCAGCATAATCGGTTTCTTTCTGGCCAAGTTTTATCACCGGGTCCACCTGGATGGACATACCTTTGTAGCGAAGTTCCAGACAGGCGTGCTTGATGAGGCTGATATCTACAGGCTGGCCGCTGTCCGTGAGAAAACGTTCCACCTCGTAATGGGCCACTGCCTTACCCGCTTCCGACCAGGCAATAAAGCCACCTGCGAGGTTGAAGACCTCATATCCGGCCTTGGAGAGGCTTTGGGCCGCCGCCGCGCTGCGCCTGCCGCTCCTGCAATAAAGGAGAACGGGACGTTCTGTCGACAGCATCCGCTCTGCCAATGCCTGGAAGTCATTGCTCTTCCAGTCGATATTCACCGCACCGGGGATATAGCCCGCTGCAAATTCCTCTGCCGTACGGACATCTACCAGCTGAACCGTGCTGTCCTCCGACAGCCTCTTTTCAAAGCCAGCCACATCCAAATCCTGGTATCCTTTGCAGGAGAAGAAAGAAAACAGCGAGAAAGCCGAGATTAAAAACATCCTTTTCATCGTACTAATATATTATATATGGTAAAGTTAAGCAATATTTTTGTAACTTCGCAACAATTGTTTTATCGGCACCCGAAAATGAAAGAAATTGACATCACCCTATGGACCAAGGTAGGCGAAGGCGGAAACGGCGCCACCTATACCAACCAAGCAGAACCCGGCGTCCTGCTCAAGGAAAGTTATCTGGAAATGGCCAAGGCCGATAACCTTGTCAAGGAGTTCAACCTCTCCAAAGCCGTCTATGAACTGGGTATCCCCACCCCCCAGATGCTGGAGCTGGTAAGCGTAAACGGCCGTGCCGCCATCAAGTGTCAGGCCATCCAGGGCAAAAAATCCTTTGCACGCCTGTGCAACGAGAATCCGGAAAAGATTGACGAATATGCCCGTCAGATGGCCCGGCTCGCCAAGCAGTTTCACGCAACCATCGCCACTGGTGAGTCAGCCATCCCGTCCATGAAAGCCATCATGGAAGAAGCTGTCACCCAGTCGGAAATGCTTAGCACCAAGGCAAAACAACGCGTCCAGGAGTTTTTAGACACCATAGAGGACGCCCCTACGCTCGTGCATGGAGACTTTACCTTCAGCAATCTTATCATGGCCGATGACAAGGCCTACTGGATAGATCTGGGCAATGCGGCACATGGATCCCCTTACTTCGACCTGGGCCACTTTTACCTGTTCTGCAATATCTTCAGCCGCAAACAGCGCGTACAAGATATTGCGCACATGACGGACCAGCAGATGATCCAGTTCTGGAACACCTTTGCCAAGGCCTATTCCGGCGAAGAAAATGTGGACGAGTTCAACAAAACCTGCAAACGCTTTGCGGCCCTGGACATTGTCCTGCTGGGACATATCCAGCCCCTGACCTTCTCCGAACGCCTGTTCCTGGGCATGCTCGCCAAGAAAATGATTAAACAATAATATCGGTCTGCTGCTTATCATGGCTGGAGTGATTGTAATCAATCTTTTCTCCAAAATGGACGTCCATTGAGCCGTATTTTGGCAAAAAATTGCAAAAATGGACCAAAAAAGCCTAAAAAAGGGCTTTTAGCAGTGATTTTTTATGATAATTATTTGTTTATTCATTAAAAATGAGTAACTTGCGAAAGGAAATTTAACTAACACCAATATTAACAATTAAAACTCAAAACAAATGGAAAAGCTCATCGCTGAAATCAAGGCTCAGATCGCTGCTATCACCGCCGACATCGACAAGGTTGACAACAAGGCCGCCAAGGCTCGCGTCCGCAAGGCTACCCTCGCCCTCGAGAAAGCAGCTAAAGAGTATCGTAAAGTTTCTGTAAAATAAGTTTCAGGACTTTTGATGTCTTGCCGTCTTCCACAAAGGAAGGCGGCAATTTTTTATAACTATTTTTTGGATTCAAATTCTTTCAGGGAACGGATAGCCTGAGGACAAAGGATGAGGATGGCAATAACGGTTATCCAGGCCATAAGACCCACGCCGATATCACCCAGTTGCCAAATAAAGTCGGCCTCGCGGATGGCGCCGAAAACCACAGCCGCCAGCATGAGCACCTGGAGGATGCGGATCACCCACTTTTCCCAGCGGCTGTTTTTCCCCTGGAACAGGTAGATGATGCTGGACTCCGCATAGAAATAATAAGCCAGCAGCGTACTGAACACAAAGAAAACCATGGCAACGGCCACGAAGCGGCTTCCAAAGCCCATGAACACGGAATCTACGGCGGTTTGGGTATAGGCTACGTAATTGTTGCCCAGTTCCGGAGCACCCGCATACAGCATACCGCCCTCCCCATCCAGGATATTATAGGTGCCCGAGGTGAGAATCATGAGCGCCGTAGCCGTGCACACCAGAAGCGTATCGACATACACTGAAAACGACTGTGCCAAGCCCTGCTGGACGGGATGCGCCACATCTGTTGCGGCCGATACGATAGCCCCGGTCCCCTGCCCGGCTTCGTTGGAGAAAATGCCGCGCTTAACGCCCATAGCGATGGTGGAACCGATGATGCCGCCGCAAACGGGATTAAGGCCGAAGGCACCTTTAATGATAGCGCCAAACACCGCCGGAACCTCTTGAATATGGGCGCCGACCACCACCAGCGACATCACAATATAGCCCAATGCCATAAACGGCGTAAGAACGCTGGTGACATTGGCAATGCGCTTGACACCGCCAATCACCACCAGTCCAAGCACTATTGCCAGCACAATACCGCAAACAAGAGGTGTAACAGGGAATGAATTGCTTACGGCCGATGACATGCCGTTGGCCTGCACCGTCGTGAGAAACAAGCCGCAAGAAACGATAGCAATGGCAGCCAGGACAACACCCAGCCACTTGATGCCCAGTCCCTTGTCGATAAAACTGAACGGGCCGCCGCGGTATCCGCTTTCGTGCCGGAACTTATAGATTTGGGCCAGCGTGGATTCCACAAAGGCCGTAGAAGCGCCGAAGAAAGCCACCACCCACATCCAGAACACTGCGCCGGGACCGCCGAAAGCAATGGCCGTAGCCACGCCCACAATATTTCCGGTACCTACGCGACCGGAAAGCGCCAGGCAAAATGCCTGGAAAGAAGAAATCCCGTTCCCGTCCCTTTTCTTGGAAAACAGGGAGCGCAGCATGGAAGAAAATTTCCGCACCTGGACAAAGCGGGTACGGATAGAGAAATACAACCCGGCGCATAGGAGAAGAACCACCAGTACGGGGTTCCAGACTATAGCATTGAGCTGGGCGAAAAAGTTTTCCAAAGACTAGTGTTTTTGGATGAATCTGCGGAGCATGCCCACGGCCATGCGACCAAAGGAATAGCTTGCTCGGGAGGTTTCATTTCCCAACTTCTGCAAACCATGGTTGAGGAGGTTCCTGGGAGTATAAAACTCCCGGACGCGGTCCACGCCGGCCATCAGTTCCTCTTCGGCGGCATCCACCTGTATCTGATTCACCATCAGGGCAGCATCGACGGCTTCAATAGTATCTTCCTTAAGCGGCGTAGAAGGGCTCAGGGAATCCCGCAGGGGACCTACGAAGGTATTCTTGAACAGACGGTCCTTCAGGAGCAGGCATACGACCAGCGCAATCAACAGCACACCCGCGACAATGAAGGCCGACAGGACATAACTGCCCAGCAGCTGCCCCAACCACATGACCAGGGCGAAGGAAAGTGCCAACAACAGCACACTGCCCAGAATGAAAATCAGGAGAAGGGCGGCAACGGTGGAAAGCCCCAGCGAAAGTCCTTTTATGGAATGGAGTTTCAAGGATTCCATCTGTGCATTTACATACTGTTCCCCGTCTTGTACAAGGTTGTCCAGCGGTTCTCTGAAGGTACTCATGATATGAATCTACTTTATTCCTTTTGCAAATATAATTAAAAAGGTGTAATTTTGTATACTAAAACTAAAACTAACCACATACGTCCCTCATGGACCCCGTAAAAGTAATCGAAATCAAGAAAAGCATCTTTGCCGATAACGACGAAGATGCCGCCCTGCTCCGCAAGGAACTCAAATCCCAGGGCGTATTCCTCCTTAACCTCATGTCCTCCCCGGGCAGCGGCAAAACCACCACACTTATCCAGACCATCGGCCGGCTCAAAAACCAGCTTCGCATGGCCGTGATGGAGGCCGATATCGACTCGGATGTAGATGCCATCAAAATCAAGGAGGCCACCGGCATCGAGTCCATTCAGCTGCATACCGGCGGCATGTGCCACCTGGATGCAGAGATGACGCGCCAGGGCCTGGCCAACGTGTCCATGGATCAACTGGACCTGGTCATTCTGGAAAATGTGGGCAATCTGGTATGCCCGGCGGAATTCGACACGGGTGCCGTGGCCAACGCCATGATCCTCTCCGTCCCGGAAGGCACAGACAAACCGCTCAAATACCCGCTCATGTTCTCCATCTGCGACGTAGTGGTTATCAATAAGATGGACGTACTCCCCTACTTTGACTTCAATCTGGAAAAATGCACGGAGTACATCCACATGCGCAACCCCAAGGCCCGGGTGATTCCCATCTGCGCCAAAACCGGCGAGGGCGTAGAGGCCTTTGCCGGGTGGCTGCTGGAGCGCGTAAAAGACTGGAAACAACAATAAAAGATTTCAATATGCCTGAGATGTCCAAAAAGTTTGTCCCCAAGCACTTTGGTGACAAAAACCCCAATCCCAAGCTCATTAAGCTGGTCCGCCACATCACGGACCGCGTTCCCGGCAAAATCAAGATGACCACGGAAGCCCCGGAATACTGGGGCCTGGCCTGCATCTTTGAGGACGAAATGGACCCCATCACCCGCGAAGCCTCGCTGGATTTGCTCCTGGACATGCTGCCCGGCAATTTCTTCAAAGTGCGCAAGCATCATACCTATGAGCAGCTGCACCAGATGAACCGCCAGAAGCACTACGCATCGTCCGAAGAAGCCTTCGATGCCCTGCTGGACAAGCTGGCCTATTTCGGCATGCTGGAATATGACTATGGAGACCATTACACCAACGGCCAGGGTCCGGACCCCGGCACCAAGTTCGAGCGCAAGGACCGCATCTACTGGGTGCCCATGTTCGTGCCCGGCAGCGCGGAGTACACCAACATGAACGTGGAGCTGATGGACAAGCATCCGGAACTGGCCATGTTCTTCGAGCGCATGACCTTCCTTCCGCTGGAGAAAATCACTCCCATGGTGCCCATGGGCGGCTCCGGCATCGGCATGCATGTGATTCCGGTGGAAAAAGCCATCTCCATGGAGAACCAGTCAATCGACATAGAACATATCTCTTACTGGCTCAAGAAGTACGAGGGACACATAGGCGTGGGAATCTGCAGTTGTCGATACGGCCGTAAGAAACTGGACGAAGGCTGTGCGGATGACTATCGCGACTGGTGCATCGGCGTGGGCGACATGGCGGATTACCTCCGGGAGACCGGCCGCGGCCACGACATCACCTACGATGAGGCTATGGCCATCCTGAAAAAGGCGGAAGACCACGGCTTTGTGCACCAGGTTACCAATATCGACGGCGAAGGGAAAATCTTTGCCATCTGCAACTGTAACGTCAAGATTTGCAACGCCCTGCGCACCTCGCAGCTGTTCAATACGCCCAACATGAGCCGCAGCGCCTATGTGGCGGAGGTCCAGACGGAGAATTGTGTGGCTTGCGGCCGATGCGTGGAATACTGCCCCGCCGGCGCCGTCAAGCTGGGCCAGAAACTCTGCACCAAGAACGGTCCCGTCCAGTATCCCAAGCACGAACTGCCGGATGCCAAGGCCTGGGGCGAGCACAAATGGACAGAAGACTACCGGGACAAGAACCGCATCAACTGCTACGAAACCGGCACCTCGCCTTGTAAGACCGCCTGCCCGGCCCATATCGCCGTCCAGGGCTATCTGAAGAAGGCTGCCGAGGGCAAATACACGGAAGCACTGGAACTGATCAAGCGCGAGAACCCGTTCCCGGCCGTATGCGGGCGCATCTGCAACCGGCGATGCGAAGACGCCTGTACGCGTGGTACCATCGACCGGGCCGTTGCTATCGACGCGGTTAAGAAATTCATTGCCGAGAAAGATTTGCATGCGGAGACCCGCTTTGTGCCGGAGGTGAACATCTGCTCCAACGTGGAAGAGCGCTGGCCCCAGAAGATTGCCATCATCGGCGGTGGCCCTGCAGGCCTTTCCTGCGCCTATTATCTGGCCACGCAGGGTTACAAGCCCACGGTCTTTGAGAAGAACGAGGAGCCCGGCGGCATGCTCCGTTACGGCATTCCTTCCTATAAATTGGAGAAGGACGTTATCAAGGCCGAAATTGACATCATGCGCGAGATTGGCGTGGAAATCCGTACCGGCGTAGAGGTGGGCAAGGACATCACCATCGCCCAGCTGCGCGAGCAAGGGTACAAGGGATTTTACGTGGCGATCGGCTGCCAGGGCGGACGCCTGCCCGGCATCCCCGGCGAGACCCTTCCCGGTACCACCACTGCTATCGACTTTTTGCACAAGGCCAACTGCGGAGACGTCTCCGTTTCCGGCAAGGTCGTGGTGGTCGGCGGTGGCAACGTTGCCATCGACGCAGCCCGTGTAGCTATGCGAAGCGGTGCTTCAGAAGTGACGATGTTATCCCTTGAGACAGAGGATATTATGCCTGCTTCTTTGGAGGAACGCACCGAGGCCCGCGAAGACGGTGTGGTGCTCAATCCCGGCTGGGGTCCCAAGGAAGTGCTGGGCACGAATAAGGTGAGCGGCATCGTCTTTAAAAAGTGCACTTCCGTGTTCAATGCGGAGCACAAATTTGCGCCTACATACGACGAGTCGGAGACCATTTCCCAGGAGGCGGACCTGGTGATTTTCGCCATCGGCCAGACCGTTATCCTGAAGGAGTTGCTCAAGGACACCAAGGTGGAATTCTTCCGCGGCGTATATCCCGTTGCGGACAAACTCACCTACCAGACGGCGGAACCGGACATCTTTGTGGGCGGCGACGTCTTCACCGGTCCCAAGTTCGCCATCGACGCCATTGCCGCCGGCAAGGAGGCTGCCGAGTCCCTGCACCGCTTTGTGCAGAACGGTCACATGACCATCGGCCGCAACCGCCGGGACTTCGTCGAACTGAATAAGCAGGATATTGTGGTGGAGAGTTACGACAATGGCTCCCGTCAGGATCCGGGCGTCGTTCCCGTGAGGAGCAAGTTTGCGGAGTACCATGGCACGCTCACGGAGGAGCAGGTCCGCAAAGAGACGGCCCGATGCCTCAAGTGCGGCGCTTCGGTAGTGGACGAGAACAAGTGCATTGGCTGCGGCATCTGCACCACCAAGTGCGCCTTCGATGCCATCCACCTGCACCGCGTCCACCCGGAAGCCAGCGTCATGCGCACCTCCGAGGACAAATTCTCCGGCATCCTCCCCTACATGATTAAACGTACGGGAAAGATACTTTTTAGTAAGAAATAATGAAGAGGTATGCACGAATTAGGAATAGTGTTTTATATTATTCGGGACGTGAAGCAGGCGGCCTTGGAGCATGCTGTGAGCAAGGTTTCGGGGGTAGTGATGAACATTGGAGAAGTGTCCACCATTATTCCGGACTACCTGCTGGACTGCTGGCGATGGGCTGCGGACAAAGAAGATCTGCTAAAGGGTGCCGAACTGAAAATCAATACCATTCCTGCCGTGACGTACTGCCAAGAGTGCCATACGGAATTCGGCACCGTGGCGCACGGGAAAAGATGCCCGCACTGTGGGAGTGAAAACACCTACCTCCTGCGGGGTAACGAAGTAGAAATCAAAGAAATAGAAGTACCTAACAATTAGAATTATGGCTTGTTTTATTGCTCCCTTGGTGGAAGCCATCGCGGTAACTGCCATCCGCAAAAGCGGCTTAAAGAACAACTCCCCCTTCCTGCAGCATCTGCCGGACCTGGAGAAAATGCTTTGGGGCGGAACCCTCATGCTCATCGTGGACCATATCATTAACGGTGAACTCACCTGGACCTTCCCCTTCTTCACCTCCCTTGGAGAGTCAGGCGGTGCGGCCATCCTCTGGCGCGAAGTCCTCACCGTCGGCGTCCCCATGACTCTGGTCCTCACCGTAACCTGGGCCGGCTGGGTGCTGGTAAAAGCAAAAGATGCCCGGGCAAGTCGGGCATAACGACATCGACAACCAACACAAATCTAAATAACTATGTTTTTCCAAGTTTATGGGGCTAACGCCCTTTCCCAATGGGGAATGATGATTGTTGTCCTGCTGGGCCTCATCCTCCTCAATGAATTCGCCCGTCGCACCAAACTGGGCGGTATCATCACCTTCCTGGTAGTGCCGCTGGCACTCACGGCCTACTTCCTGGCCATCTGGTGGGGTGTCCGCACCGGTGCCCAGTGGGCCCTGGAAAACCAGACCCACATTTACATGCAGGGCTGGTTCCACTATGCCAAGCTGTACGCCGCAACCGCCGGCTGTATCGGCTTTATGATGATCAAATACAAATGGGGCGTGGGCGCCAAACATTGGTTCAAGCCCTTCCCGTTTGTGATCGTCGGCATTAACATCCTCATCGCCTGCGTCTCCGACTTCGAAAGCGCCGTAATGGGCTGGAACAAGTGGTGGCTCACCTCCGAAGGTGTATGGCAGTATGGTGGCTGGCACAATGTGATGAACGGCGTCGCCGGTCTCATCAACATCATGTGTATGACCGCCTGGTGGAACGTCTATCCTTCCAAGGACAAGAAGGACATGATCTGGGCCGATATGACCTGGGTTTACATCGTCATTTATGACATCTGGAACTTCGCCTACACGTACAACTGCCTGCCTACGCACAGCTGGTACTGCGGTATCGCCCTGCTCCTCGCCCCCACCGTGGCTGCCCTTATGTGGAACCGTGGCGGCTGGATCCAGAACCGCGCCAACACCCTGGCCATCTGGTGCATGTTCGCACAGGTATTCCCCCTGTTCCAGGAGACCTTCAAGAACGGTCAGCAGTGGTTCAGCTGGGCTACCCTGCCCGTGCTCTATCCGGAAGGCGTTGACACCATCGCCAAACTGTACGAAGTAGCCGGCGGCGAAGCTGCAACCGTAGGAACCACCGTGGATCCTTCCCTGGTGGCCGCTAACCCCAGCATGATGATCTTCATCAGCGCCCTGGCCCTGGTAACCAACTGCATCGCCATCTGCTACATCATCGCCGTTTCCAAGAAGCGTCACATCAACCCGTACAAGGAAGACGTCTTCGTGGACCAGAAGTACTACAAGGACGCTGTGGCCCGTGCCGATATGGCCTAGTCACTGGCATTTTCGTGTGACAACCAACTCGCTGTCACACAACCACTTACAAGATAATCCTCGTTCAGTTTTTGAACGAGGATTATTGTATAAATAGCGGAGTATCAAACACATAGTTGTCACAGAAAAAACGGGCCTAAGGCCTTATGACACATGGTGAGGGGAATATTTGTTTTGCTACAAAAAAATGGGTAAATTTGTAGTGATTAATAGCACGCATCCATGAAGCCCAACGAATTTGACGTTATCATCATCGGCGGAGGCATCACGGGAGCCGGTACCCAGCGGGACTGCGCCATGCGCGGCCTGCGGACGCTCCTGATTGAACGCTCGGACATCGCCACCGGAGCCACGGGCCGCAACCACGGCCTGCTGCACTCCGGCGCGCGTTATGCCGTTAACGACGCAGAAAGCGCGGAGGAATGCATCCGCGAGAACATGATCCTGCGCCAGATTGCCGCCCACTGCATAGACGAAACCGACGGTCTGTTCATCACCCTGCCGGAAGATGACCTGGCCTATCAGCAAACCTTTGTGGAGGCCTGCCGGAAGGCGGGTATCGGCGCGGAAATCATCGACCCAGAACTGGCTAAACGCCTGGAACCCAGCGTGAATCCGGACCTGATTGGTGCCGTAAGAGTGCCTGACGGCAGCGTGGACCCGTTCCGTCTGTGCGCCGCCAACATGCTGGATGCCAAACTGCACGGCGGGCAGGTGCGTCTGCACACGGAAGTTACCGGCTTCATCCGTGAAGGCGATACCATCAAAGGTGTGCACACCCGCAACCGCCAGACAGGAGAGGAAACAGACTATTACGCAACGGTGACCGTGAACGCCTGCGGTATCTGGGGGCAGCATATAGCAGAACTCGCCGGTGTAAAAGTGGGCATGTTCCCCGCCAAGGGTGCCCTGCTCATCTTTGCACACCGCGTGAACAACCTGGTCATCAACCGTTGTCGCAAGCCTTCCAATGCCGATATCCTGGTGCCCGGAGACACGGTTTGCGTCATCGGCACCACTTCCACACGCATCCCCTTTGAAGAATGCGACAACGTGGCCGTCACCCCGGACGAAGTTACCCTCCTCATCACGGAAGGTGCCAAACTTGCCCCTTCCCTGTCCCAGACACGTATCCTCAGGGCCTATGCCGGCGTGCGTCCGCTCGTGAGCGCCGACAATGACCCTTCCGGCCGCAACATTTCCCGCGGCATCGTGTGTCTGGACCATGAGGAACGCGACGGGCTCAAGGGCTTTGTCACCATTACCGGCGGAAAACTCATGACCTACAGGCTCATGGCGGAAATAGCCACGGACCTGGTCTGCAAAAAACTGGCGGTAGAAAAGGCCTGCACCACTGCCCAGACTCCCCTGCCCGGCTCCGAGGAAAAATCCTACGAGGCCGTAGCGCAGAAGGTATGGGAGGCCCCTACCACGGCCCAAAAAGCCGCAGCCTCCCGCATGGGCACGCGCGCCAGCCGCATCCGTTCGAGCAACCGGCGGGACGATGACCTTATCTGCGAGTGCGAAGAAGTATCGGTGGGCGAAATCAACGCTGCCATCGACCGTATGGACGTGAGCACCCTCACGGACCTTCGCCGCCGCACCCGCGTGGGCATGGGCACCTGCCAGGGCGAGTTCTGCGCCTGCCGCGCCGCCGGCCTCCTGGTCAAAGCACACGGCTGCGTGGAGCGGGAACGGAAAGACCTGGCGGACTTCCTGCAGGAACGCTGGAAGGGCAATTTCCCTATCGGCTGGGGCGACACCCTCCGCGAGGCGGAATACACACAATGGATTTATAAACACGCTCTGGGCCTATGAAATTCGATACCGTCATAATGGGCGGCGGCCTTGCCGGCATGGTAGCGGGCATCGCCCTGCAACAAGCGGGGAAAAATACCGCCATCGTCTCCATGGGCCAGAATGCCCTGCACTTTTTCTCCGGCACGTTCGAGAGCCTGCAAGCACCCTCGGAACGCCTTGCGGAACTGTTTTCCGCCGCCGGGATCCGCGTACATTACCGCAAAGGCGTGCGCCTGATGCCCCTCGGCACCTTTAAGGAGGCCGCGCTTTCCCTGGACGATATCGACCTGTTCCCTACGCCCAAGTTTGGAAGACGGGTGCTTATCGTCAACTTCCTGGGCTACCACGACTTCTTCTCTTCCTTCCTGGCGGAGGGGCTGGAGAAACAGGGTATGGAATGCCGCATCCGCTTCCTGAGCCTGCCGGAACTGGATAACGCCAAGGCGCACGGCGAGATGCGCTCGGTGCAGATTGCCCGCAGCATGGACCGCATCTGGGAAAAGGTGGCACAGGAAATCCGCCTGCTGCTCAAGGACGAAGACACGGTGATTCTGCCACAGGTATTTGGTTTGCTGGACGATACCGTTCCCGGACGCCTCCGCCAGGCCATTCCCGCCCGCGTGGTGTTTGCCGGTACTATGCCGCCGTCCGTACCCGGCGTCCGGACGCAGATGCAACTCCGCCGGCGCTATGAACTGCTGGGCGGCACCTTCCTGATGGGTGACCAGGCCATCCGTGCGCACGAGCACGACGGCGTGGTGCACAGCATCGCCACGCACAATCTGGATGCCCATTACCTGGAAGCCCGCAACTTTATCCTGGCTACCGGCGGTTTGTATTCCAAAGGCCTGGTCTCCAATCCCTTCAAGATAACGGAGCCCATCCTGGACCTGGATATCGACCAGCCCCAGGACCGGAACGAGTGGTACAATCCCACGTTTGCAGGAGAACAGCCGTACATGGGTTATGGCGTAAAAACCGACGAGCAGTTACATGCCATCAAGGATGGCGTGGCGATGCAGAATGTCTATGCCATCGGCTCCATCCTTGGAAACACCCGGCCGGAACTAGGCAGCGGCGCCGGACTGGCCATTAACAGCGCCTTTGCCGTAGTGGATCAGATTCTTCGTTGCACTCAGAATGACAACGAAGAACCTGCAACTCCTGTCATTCTGAGCGAAGCGAAGAATCTTTAGCGATGAAACTACAAGAATATACAACCAGCGCGCACAACTTCGAGGAATGCATGAAATGCACCGTGTGCACGGCCTACTGTCCTGTACTGCAGGTGAATCCGCTGTACCCCGGCCCCAAGCAGGCCGGTCCGGACGGCGAACGCCTGCGACTGAAGGACCCGTATTTCTTCAACTATGCGCTCAAGTACTGCCTTAACTGCAAGCGCTGTGAAGTGGCCTGCCCTTCCGGCGTGAAGGTGGCCGACCTCATCCAAAGCGCCCGCATCAAGTACGACACCCACCCGCCCAAATTGCGGGACCAGATCCTGGCCTCCACCGACTTCATGGGCACGCTGGCGCGGCCGTTTGCCCCCATCGTCAATGCCGTCACGGATTTGGGTATTACCAAAAAAGTGCTGGACTTTTCCCTGGATATCGACCACCGGCGCACGTTCCCCAAGTACAGCGGACGCAGCTTCGAAAGCTGGCTCAAACGGCGCAGCAAGGAACAGGCCGCGTTCCCGGAACAGGTAGCCTACTTCCACGGCTGCTACGTGAACTACAACTACCCCCAACTGGGCAAAGACCTGGTGAAAGTGCTCAACGCCCTGGGCGTGGGCGTGCAGCTGCTGGACAAGGAAAAATGCTGCGGTATCGCCATGATTGCCAACGGGATGGCGCGGGAAGCGGCCAAGCACGCCCAACACAATGTGGAAGTGCTGGGGAAAGCGGTCTCCCGGGGGCTCAAGGTAGTAACCACCTCTTCCACCTGCACGCTCACCATGCGGGACGAGTATCCGGAACTGCTCAAGGTGGACAATTCCGCGGTACGGGACTCGCTGCTCATGGCCACCCGCTTCATTTACGAGAAGCTGGAGCAAGGGGCAACGCTCAAATTCAGGGCCGACTATCACAAGAAGGTGGCGTACCACACGCCCTGTCACCTGGAAAAACTGGGCTGGGGGGTGTTCTCCGAGCGCCTGCTGCGCATGATTCCCGGTGTGGAGTTCACCATGCTGGCCTCCAACTGCTGCGGCATGTCGGGAACGTATGGCTTCAAAAAGGAGAATTACGAGGCTTCCCAGGCTATTGGCGCTCCGCTGTTCGAACAAATCAAGACGCTGAATCCGGACGTGGTCGCCTGCGACTGCGAAACCTGCAAATGGCAGATTGAAATGTCCACCGGCTATCCCGTCATGAACCCCATATCCATCCTCGCCGAAGCTTTGGAATAACCCCTTCGCAGACGAAAACTTTTTCTACCCCACAAGGGGGAGCGAAAAAGTTTTGTCTGCTCGGAAATGAAAAATACGTATTGAGAAATGCTGAAATTCATGCAACAGCCGGCCTATCTGCCGGCACAGACCGGCCCTGAGGCCGACGCCAAATTCAAACGCCTGCGGCTGCAGGTATTCATCGGCGCATTCATTGGCTACGCCGGATTCTATCTGGTGAGAAAAAACCTGTCCATGGCCATCCCGGCCATGGCGCCGCTGGGTTTCGACAAAACCGAGTTGGGCTTTGTTCTGGGCCTGAACGCTGCAGCATACGCCCTGTCCAAATTCCTGATGGGCAGCGTCTCCGACCGCTCCAACGCCCGCGTCTTCCTGCCGGTGGGGCTCATCCTTACGGCCATTTCCATGTGCTTCATGATTGTCCCCATCCAGTTGATTGGCGCAGAGCACAAAGCCCTGGCCATCCTGGTGATGGGCGTGCTCAACGCCCTGGTGGGCTGGTTCAACGGCATGGGCTGGCCTCCTTGCGGCCGCGTGATGACGCACTGGTTCTCGCCTAATGAGCGGGGTACCATGATGAGTATCTGGAACTGCGCGCACAATGTGGGCGGTGCACTGGTAGGCCCCATGGCCACCTATGGTGCCATCTGGTTCGGCAGCTGGTTTTACGGGGCACATACGGAGCTCTACTTCCTCATCGGCACGTTTGCTTTTCCCGCCGCGGTGGCACTGTTTATCGCCATCCTAGCGTATTTGCTGTTACGCGACACGCCACAAAGCTGCGGACTCCCGTCGGTGGAAGCCTGGCGCAACGACTACCCCAAGAACTACTCCGCCAGGCATGAGGAAACCTTGAGCGCCAAGGAAATCTTCTTCCAGTACGTGCTCAACAACAAGTTCCTGTGGTACATCGCCCTGGCCAACGCGTTTGTGTATATGGTCCGATACGGCTGCCTGGACTGGGCACCCACTATTCTAACGGAGAAAGGAATTGACCTCAAGAGTGCCGGCTGGGCCTATTTTGCCTACGAATTCGCCGCCATTCCGGGAACGCTCCTTTGCGGCTGGTTGTCGGACAAACTCTTTCATGGGAAGCGGGCCTTGCCCACCATGCTGTTCATGGGGCTGGTGCTGGTGTTCATCCTGCTGTACTGGGCCTTTATCGACAACCTTACCGTGGTGATTATCAGCCTGATCGGTATCGGCTTCTTTATCTATGGTCCCGTGATGCTTATTGGCGTACAGGCACTGGACCTGGCGCCCAAGAACGCAGCTGGTACCGCCGCCGGCCTCACCGGCTTCTTCGGCTACTTCCTGGGAACCTTCATCCTGGCCAACACCGTGATTGGCTGGGTGGCTCAACAGTTCGGCTGGAGCTGGACATTCCTCCTGCTGGTAGCCGCCTGCCTCCTGGCCATCCTGTTCATGGGGCTCACCCTGAAGGAAGAGCGCCGCTCGTAATAATTGCCACGTTTGCAGTTGAAATAGCCTGAAACGCTATTTTCTTGCAAACGTGGCAACGCTTTCTGCCCTAGGGGCTTTTTTAATTGCCGCGTTTGCATCTGGAGTACCGTAAAAGGCACATTCCGTGCAAACGCGGCAAACTTAAACTACTGCACCTCAGTCACAACCACTTGCAGGCCATCGACACGGATGTTGGATTTGGCATTGATGTTGGTAATGCACAGATCCAGTGTCTTGGTTCCCTCGGGGATGGTGACCGTACAGGTAACCGTGTAGGTGTTCTTATCGGCCAGGTCCTGCTTGGGGACCGAGGTAGCCGACAGTTCGCCAATGGTGACGCCGGCTGTAGTGCTGGTCACCTGATGGTTTCCTTCCAGCTTGGAGTTGCTCCGGTACGTAAGCGTAGCCGTCTTGACGCCGTTACAGGGGATGCCGTTCACGTCAAGGAAACCATTTCCTTTCGTAACGAGCAGGTTGTACCTGTACTTTTCGTCGGTGACGTTATCCTTGCTGTTATAGAATACAAGAGCGTCGTCGTAGAGCTTTGTGCTGGCGGAATTCTGCGAATAAACCACATTTCCTTCGCCAAATACTACAGTAGAGCACGTCTCCTTCTCCTGATAGGCCGAAGGCGTATCGCCAGCGGCGCCGCCTTGCCACCATTCCTCCCACAGCACATCGCCTACCGCAGGTTTGGCAGGTTCGGGCTCGGCCACCTTGATGTTGTCCAGGTGCCAGCGCTGCTGGGAGGCACCGGCGCCGTCCTTGTAGTGGGTGGGATGAATCTGGATACGGGTGTCGTCGGTGACGCCCACCAGTTTCACCTTGGCATGCTGCCATTCCAGCTTGCCTTTTTCCTGCGTGGTAGAGAGTTCCGCGGAGACCTGGGTACCGTTATCGGCCAGCGTACCGGGGCCTTCCACAATCTCTACCGTAATGGTCACATTGTCAATGACACCCTTTCCGGTCATGTGCGCGCACCAGTCGAAGCTGAGCTCGGCATCCACGGGGGAAGCACCGAATTTAATGGCAGGCAACTGCAGTCCGGTGTGCTTGTTGGTAGCACCCATCTTGAAGTAGTTCTTCTGCATGTACAGGGTCTTGGCGTCCTTGTTCAGGTCCGTGTATCCCCGCTTCTCCAGTTCGGCGCCCGCCGTAGCTGCGAGTTCGGCCACATTCCAGACATTGGGCTGGGCGTGAGTGGCCTGGTCGCCGGCGCCCACGGGATCCAGTTTGTCGGCATCGTCGGGATTGGCCGCAATCCAGCCCTGGATATACGGTTCCAGCCACTCAAAGTCATCCTGGAAGAACACGCCTTCCGGATACTCGGGTTCGGGTTCCTTACCGGCCTGTACCAGGGTGAAGAGGGTCTCTACCTTTTCTTCCTCATTGAAGAAACGTACGACGCCGGTTCTGGGATCGGGCAGTTCGTTGGCCTGGTAGCTCACGATGTACTCCGTCCATTCCACCAGGCCCTTCGTCTCGGGAACGGCTTCTACCTGAATCCAGCTGTCTGCCGTTTCATAGCTTACCTCCACGTTGGACTGGATTTTCACCGTAATGCTGCCTTCCGTTTCAAAGACCTCGGCCTTGTTGCCGCCGGAAACGCTCACGAACGGATCCAGCTGCTGGCCGGCGGCGCTCTGCACCACGTTAATCACTTTCTCGGAGTCTTCGGAGACAATCTTGATGGTACCCTGACGCAGCTCCGGAAGTTCGCTCTGGGCGCAGGTTACCTGAATCTCTACCGATTCCCCAGCCAGGCCTTCCGCCACGTCAAAGCTGAGCCAGTCGGCGGAGGTAAAAACGGTGAAGTCGTAGTCCGACTGCACGGTGATGGTCTTGGGAGCACCCGGCGTGCCGTTGAAGGTAAGCAGTTCTGTGGACACCTCAATGTTGGCATACACCGGATCTTTTTCCACGCCGTTGCCCTCCTTGAGAATCTCGATGGTGGGCTGGTAGGTAGCATCGGCCACATCGGTAACGGTGAGACGGGCCGAACCACCGTTACGGGCGGCCAGTTTACCGGCACCGCTGGCCTGCCAGTTGGCAACGCAGCGGAAGCGGAACTGGGCATGCTCGGTGTTCTTGCGGTATTTCACCACCTGGTCGGCCTGCACGTTGGTGGCACCGTCGGCATTCATGGCGTGGGTGTACACCACTTCCTCACCGGGCTCGGTGGTGGTGAAGGTCTCCCCTGCCGGACGCCATTCGGAGCCGTCCAGGAACTCCAGGATCCAGAACTTGTGGCCGGTGGCCGACGTACGGGCCTCGAAGGCGATATGCACCTCGGAGCCGGCCTTGATGGCACCGTTGCCATAGAAAAGCCAGTAGTCGCCCGGCCAGGGACCGGTTACGCGCGGGCTCTTGTCGGAGACATCCAGTTTATATTTCTGGTTGCCGTCGGTAGTGGCAAGGTCGAAGGGAACGTACTCGATGTAACCCAGACCCTGCACCGGCTGGATGCGGCTGGTCGCGCTCCAGGTGGCCGAGGTGTAATTGATGCCGTCCACGCGCACAAGGAAGCGCAGCGGATACGGGATCAAGGCTTCGTCCGCCCCCTGGTCCTCCACGGAGGTCACCAGCATGGACAGGCCCACGCCATAACCCTTGAGCACCACCTTGTGCAAATCCAGTTTGCTCAGCTCCAGGCTCTCCAGCGGGTCCAGGACAGGAATCTGGACATCGGCGCTGATCCAGATATTGGTCCCCACCAGCGAGGCCGACAGGGACACGTATTCGGCCACCGCGGTGTCGTAGGTGGGCAGGATGGAGGTAATGTCCTTGGCCTCGGGGCGAACCACCTCGGAATGGGACTTCACCTCACATTCGTCCAGCTCAAAGGCCGGGGCGCCGTTCACTTCGATGCGCTTGCCGTTGAAGGCAAGGACATCGCCCAGCTTGACGCCGGTTCCCTGCACATACAGGCAGCCGGAAGCATCGGAGGCGATGAAGCCCTTTTGGGACAGGGCCACAACCTGTGCCTGCGCCACCTTGGCTACATCGTCCACCTCCAGTTCGCGCAGCTGCGCCAGGGTATACTCCTGCACACCATAGTAGGTGTCGCCGTTCTGGTGAACAATGATTTTGGCATTGCGCTCCACGGAGCCGCCCTGCAGGGTGATGATCCCTTCACGGGGACGGTCGGTCACCGTACCGGTTACATTGTCGGTAACGGAGACGGTAATCTCCCCTGCACCGGCGCCCCGCATGGGCGAAACGGTAATCCATTCGCTGTCCACATCCACGGCCCAGGCACCATCGGCATACACAGACAGTACCTTCTCCGGGGCAGACTTGGCGTCAAAGACCACATAGGTCTCGCTGGCGGCAACGGCACGGGCCTCGCCCAGTTGCTCCTTTTGCTGGCAGCCCCACAGCAGGACTCCGCAAAAGACAGCCGCAACGCTCCTCAGTATATTGGTCATTTTCATACTCATAAACTTCTAATAGATTAGTAGCTCAAACCGTCTACCCAACCGGGGTTCTGCTTCAGATCTACACCCTTTTCGTGATAGAGCTGACGTTCCTTGGTGGGGATGGGATAGTAATAGTCGCGGGCTTCGTTGAAGCTGCGGGAAACATTGCCGTGGTGGTATACGAAACCGGTGGTCTCCTCCGTGAGTTCAATGCCCGTGGAAACACCCAGCTCGAAGCCGGTCATGTCCTTGGTCTTGGGATCCACATTTTGCCAGAGGTAGATGTCCGGGGTTCCGTCTCCGGTAAGGTCGTATTGTCCCACACCGGGGAAATACATGCCGTAGATGGGCTGCTCCAGGCACTTGCCTTCTCTCCAGCGCAGGAGGTCGGTGAGGCGGAAGCCTTCCATGGCCAGCTCCAGGGCACGCTCGCGGCGGATTTCCAGGATAACACCCTGGTTGGCGCCACTCACGTTCCGGTAGCCGAATTCCTCCGACAGCAGGTACGGGTCGGGGGTGGCGTTGGCCGTCTCCATATCCAGGTGAGCCGCCATGCCCACGCGGTCGCGCAGGGCGTTCACCGTAGCGTCCACATCGTCCTGGGAAAGGGTTCCCAGTTCTGCCTTGGCTTCCGCGTAGTTCAGCAGCACCTCGGCATAGCGGAACACGGGCATGTCATTGTAGGACTTGTCCACACGTCCCCATTCCGGGAGGGTTTTGTCCATCACAAACTTCACCACCTGGTAACCGGTGACGCTGCACCCGAGGTCCGTAGGGCTGACGGCTTCGTCGCCCAGCCACACGTTTCCGGGGCATACGGTGATGGCCGCCAGACGGGGATCCCGGTTCTGCATCTCATCTACATACTGCATGTTCTCCCAGCCGGGCTGGTCCGTGAATCGGGTACCATCGGCCATAAGCACGCTGGCGATGAACTTACGGGTGAAGCCGGGCGTACCCTGGGTGGGCATCATGGCAAATGCCGTGGCGTTGTTGCAGATTTGCAGGCTCTGGTCGTTCTTGATGGCCAGGATGAATTCGTTCTTGTTGGCGTCTACGTTGGCAAAGAGCTTACGGTAGTCGTCCACCTGGGCCAGCGTGTACGGGCCGTCCTTCATGATTTCGCTGGCGGCAGCGGCGGCCAGACCCAGGTAGTCGGCGGCGCTGCGGCTGTCGGCAGGAAGGTCCACCACGTACATTTCCGGATGTACAGCAGGGCTGTGGTACTTGCGGAAGGTGCCTTCGAACAGGCAGAAACGGGCCTTCAGGGCCAGCGCCGTCCAGCGGTTCACGCGATAGGGGCTCACCGCAGCAGGCAGATGTTCAATGGCATAGTCGATATCATCCAGCATATGGCCCATCACCACTTCGCGGCTGTCGCGCGGACGGTACAGGTTGTCGGAGTTGGACTCCAGCTGCTCGTCAATCCACGGGACATCGCCAAAACGTACCACCATGTTAAAGTAGAAGTAGGCGCGGAAGAAGCGCGTGAGGGCCGTGTACTTCACCACGGCATCCTTGTCCTCGCACTGGCCGATGTATTCCAGCAGGGTGTTCATCTTGCGGAGGTCGCCCCAGGCGCCGGAGCCGCTTCCCCATCCACCGCCGCTGTTGGGAACGGTGCGGGAATTGCCGCCGCGCAGGAAGGCCGACAGGTTCAGGCACACCAGCTGGTCGCTCTGCTCGCTGTACGGTTCCTTGTTGAGCAGGTTGTTATAGAAGGTATTGGAGAACAGCTGCAGGTCGGTCTCGTTCCGGAAATAGTTCTCCGGGGCCAGGGTGTCCTTGGGCGTACGGTCCAGGAACTTGCTGCAGGAGGTAAGGCAGGCAATAATTGCGATAGCAGGTAAAATATATCTTTTCATGGTCTTGTCCTCCCTCTTTTAGAAAGTGATTTCTACGCCAAACATGAAGGTCTTCTGCCAGGGATAGCTCATGTGATCCTGTGCGGCAGAATTGCCAGTTCCACTACGCGTATAGGCGCTTTCCGGATCCAGGTACAGCGTATTCTTCTTGAGCGGAGACCAGTAGGCCAGGTTTTCGCCGGAGAAGTACACACGCACTTTGTCGATGCCAATCTTGCGGGTAATCTTGGACGGAAGGCTGTAACCTACGGTGAGGTTCTTGAAGCGCAGGTAGCGGATGTTCTGCAGGTAGCGGCTGTTCACCTTGGACAGCTCGCCGCCGGTAGAGGAATAGGCGCGCGGACGCGGGAAGTAGGTGTTAGGATTCTCCACGGACCAGACGCGGTCGATAAAGTCGCGCTGGAGGAAGGAGACGTACGGATAGCTGTACGGGCCCCAGAACATGTAGTTCATGCCGGCCGGATACCAGTAATGGTCACCGGTTCCCTGGAAGAAAGCCTGCACGTCAAAGCCCATGTAGTCGAAGCTCAGGGTGAAGCCGTACTGGAGGCTGGCCAGGGCATTGCCCAGGATTTTGCGGTCGCCGGGGTCGTCCACGGTGTTGGAGCCCAGCGAGAGGGTGTTCACCCGCCACTGATCTTCCGGCAGCAGAATCTTGTTGCCGTTCGCGTCCAGCACATAGTGACCGTTCTCGTCAATCTGGTAATGGCCGTCGTTGTCCTGGTCCACAAAGCGGAGGTCGCCGCCCAGGAAGCCACCGGTCATGCGGGAGCTGATGTACCCGCTGCAGTCCAGTACTTCGGTGGTGTACTTCTGCGCTTCTTCGTCACTGGCAAAGAGGCCGTCCACCTCGAAGCCCCAGATTTCGCCCAGGCGCATGCCCTCATAGTAAGACATGGCCAGCGACTTGGTGGGATTGTTGAAGCGGGTAATGTAGGAACGATAGTCGCTCAGCGTGGCACGGACGCCATAGCCGAACGGACGTCCGAACAGGGAGAACTGGTCTCTCCAGCCGATGGACAGCTCGTAGCCCTGGGTCTTGAGGTCAGCCGCATTGGTCTGCGGGGAAGCCGCGCCATACACGGCCGGCAAATCCGGACCGGCGGTGAGCATGTTCAGGGTATTGCGCTGATAAATTTCACCGGTGAAGGTGAGGCGGTTCTTGAAGGCGGCGAAATCTACGCCCACGTTCCACTGCTCGGCCGTTTCCCAGGTAAGGTTGGCATCCACCGGGGCGCCCAGCGTGGCATATTTACCCATGGTGGTGCCTTCGCCGAAGGAGTAGGCCTTGAAGTCTTCGATGGAAATCTCGCGGAGGTAGGCGTAATAGTTCTGGGCGCCGGAAGCGGTGCGAACCACCTGGTTGCCCAGCCGGCCGTAGGAGACACGCAGTTTGAGGTTGTCCACATGGCTGCGGGCGGGCTGGAAGAACGGTTCTTCCGAGATACGCCAGCCCAGGGAGGCCGACGGGAAGAAACCCCACTGATGACCGCTGCGGAAGCGGGACGTACCGTCGTAGCGGCCCGAAACCTCCAACAGGTAGCGTTCCTTGTAGTTGTAATTGATACGGCCGAAGAAGCCGGCGATGGCATATTCATTCTGCCCGCCGGACACTTCCGTGAGCACGTTGCCGGTAGCATCCGGGCCCACCAGGTTCAGGTCGTTCAGGGTTTCCGATAGCAGGTTTTTGCCTATGGCGCCCACGGCTTTGCTGGACCAGACCTCAAAGTTGGAGCCGGCCGTCACGGTGAGGCGGTGGGCATCGGCAAAGGTGTGGTCGTAGGTGGCAAAGATGTTGGCCGTGTGCCGCTGGTTGGTGGTGATGGTTTCCTGCAGTGCATCTTCACCGGCACCGGTGGTGTAGTACTCATAGTCGGCGTCGGGGTACCTGCGGTACTTGAAGTTCACGCTGCGGTACTGGTTGCGGTTCTGATACAGCCGGTAGGTATAGTTGGCCGTAATGGTGAGGTCCTTGAAGGGGGTAATCTTGAGTTCCGTGGTATTGGACAGGTCGGAACGGTTCTGCTGGTTGCGGGCCTTCCCCTCGGCAAACAGCAGATGCCGGCCGTTGGCCACATTGTAGTTACCGGAAATCAAGGGGGTGGCATACAGCCAGCTGCCGTCCGGGTTCTGGAGCGGGAAGCTGGCCAGGGCATGGCGGGAAGCATACGCAAAGGAGTCCTGGATGCTGCTACCGCCCGGATAGTTGTAGGAGCTGCTGTAGAAGGACGTGTTGTTGGACAGGCGCATGTACTTGTTCAGGCGAGCGTCTATCTTTGCCCGGAGGTTGAACTTCTGGAACACGTCTGGATTCATCTTGATGATACCGCTCTGGCGGTCGTAGGCGCCGGACAGATAGTATTTGATGTCCTTGTTGCCACCGGTGACGGAGATACTGTGCTGCTGGACGGGGTGCTTGTCGTTATAGAGCTCGTGGTACCAGTCGGTATTGGCATAATATATCCACTGGTTGCGGCCGTTGCGCACTTCCTGCACCGCCCAGGGACGGGCGGGATTCTCGGTCTTGTCGTTCACGCGGGCCAGGAGTTCGGCCATGTCGTGGGCCGTGTACGTGGTGTAGTTTTTACCGGCGTCCGAAGCCCAGAACTTGTCCACCGTGTACACCGACCAGTAACCGCGGGTTTCGAAGTCGGTGGAAACCGTGGGCTCTTCCCAGCCCCAGCGGCCGGAATAGTGCACCTTGGCCCTTCCGCCTTTCTCGGTGCCGGTTTTGGTGGTGACCAGGATGACGCCGTAGGCGGCACGGGCACCGTAAATGGCTGCGGCAGAGGCGTCCTTGATTACGGAGATGTTCTCCACGTCGGCCGCATTCACGCGGGAGAGGTCTCCCTCGGAACCATCGATGAGTACCAGCGGCTCGGCCTCGTTGATGGAGGTGATACCGCGGATGTTCAGGGAGCCCACGCTGCCGGGGTTACCGGAGCTGGTAGAAATGTTCAGGCCCGGAACGGCGCCCTGCAGCATGTTGGTAAGGCTGTGGGAGGTACGGTCCTGCAGTTCCTTGGTGTCTACGGAGGTGACGGCGCCGGTGAGGTTCACCTTCTTCTGTACGCCGTAACCTACCACCACCGTCTCTTCCAGCATCATGGTATCCTCCTGGAGGGTAACCGATACCGTAGCCTGAGCGGCGGAGACCTGAAGGGTTTGTCCCGTGTAGCCCAGGCACGACACTTCCAGGGAAGCGTCCCCTGCCCCTACACGGATCGAGAAATGACCATCGGCGTCGGTGACCACGGCATTGGTGGTGCCGGGGACCATGACGACGGCTCCGATAACGGGCTGTCCGGACGCATCCTGGACAGTGCCGTTAACGGCCCGGTTCTGGGCCTGAAGCTGCCAAAGCGCTCCCAGGGCCAAGACCAGGCAAACAGCAATTCGTTTGATCTGTCTCATAGGTAATGTTTGGTTAATAAATAAATATGGTTAGTGTTTATAGGTATCTATGGAGAACGCGCGGGGACGCGTCATGGACTCGGTATACACCGTGCCGAAGCCATCGGTGACCTTGATTTCCAGGGTGGAATTCTCCGACGAAGCCTTTACCTTGAACATGTGGTTGTTGGTACCGGTAGGGAAAGAAGCCGTGGCGTTCTTGTTCAGCCGCTTGGCCGTATAGGCAATCAGGTGCAGCGGATCCATCTGGGTTTCCCGGGTAACCGTGAGGGGCGTACCGCCCTCGGTCACTTCCACCTGCCAGGAAGGGTCCCAGTTCCAGACATTGATGTACACCTCATTGGCCGATGAAGCCGTTGCCCAAAGTCCGGGCTCGAAGTCACTTTTATGCGCCGCATCTCCGGAAGCGACGTACTTGTCGGCCGTAATGTGAATCTGGTTGCGGTCGTACGCACGGAACTGTTCATTGACCGAACCGCCCGTGGGCTTGAACTGCCAGGCAAAGCTGTCCCCGTTCACCTTCAAAATCATATATCCGCCAGGGGAACCGTCCTGGCCGATATGAATACCGGGCGTCTCCTTGGCGCTCCACCACCAGGTTCCGCAGATGGATCCGGCATTGTGTTCGAAGATGTGGGTGTCGCCGCTCTTGTCCACATTATAAACCGTGTGCGTATGGGCTGTAAACAGTTGAACCCGGCTATAAGGCTTGAGGATGTGTTCGAATTGAGAGCCGTTGCTGTCGAATCGGTAGCTCCCGCCTTGTTTGTACAGGGGGATATGCATGGTGACCACAAGCGGAGTGGAGGCGGGAACGAAGGAAAGATCCTTAGCCAGCCATTCCAGCTGGTCCTGGACCAGGGAAGCATTGTAATCCCTTACGTAGCAGGCCTTTCCATTATTGTCCGTAGTAGGGGTGGCATTGGTGCACTCCACGTCATCCAGCACAATGTAGTGAACCTTGCCTACGTTGAAGGAATAATACGTGGGCCCTATCACTTCCTTGTACTCTTTAACCGTATTGAAATCCCCGGTTTGGTACATGCTGTGGTCATGGTTGCCGATAGTCTGATAAATGGTAAGGCCGGTGATGGCCTGCGCATCGGCCAGGTATTCCCTGTATCCGTAATTATTGGTTTCCCAGTACAGGTCCCAGGTCATGTCGCCCAGGGTCATTCCATAAATCTTACCTGTAGCCTGGGAGACGTAACTGTTGATATCGGTCACAAAATCCCTGAATTGCTTGCGGTCATCGGTGCGGTTGGCCAGGTGGATATCGCCCAGCATGAGCATGGTGTGGTTTTCCTGGCCGACGGCTTTGTTCAAGGTGAAGTCTACCCGTTCAGGCGTACTGACGCCCGCCGAGAGTTGCCGGTGAATCTCGGGAAGGATGCCGCTACGGGAGGGCTCATACCCGGAAGGTACGCTCACGAACACATATCCGTGATACTTCTTGGACGGGAGCTGATAAATGCCGTCTTTGTCTGTCTTCACCGCATTGATTCCGTCGGACACTACGGCATCCGGGACTCCTTCACCGGCACAAATGACTTTCCCGTAAACGGTAGCACCGGCAGCAGGCTTGAGTTCTTCTGCGTCATCGGCCTTTATTATCACCTGCATCTGCCCCATCTTCCGGATGGCGGTTCCACGGTGCAGCGTCACATTGTACAACCCATTGCCGAACGACTGGCCCCACAGGGAACTGATGTCCACATCGAAGGAAGTAGTGCCGATATTCAGAATGGGACAGGCGCCCAGGCTTCCCAAGGACAGGTTGTCGCCGGAAGAAGGCGATTTGGAAAACTGTACACGGAAGGAAATGGTACTGGCGCCATAGGCGATTTCCATCTTTTCCGGGACAGCGAACTGGACGCTTTCCAATGACTGGACAGGCGTTTCTTTCCGGGTACAACATACCAGGCAAACACCGAATAGAATAAACCGGACAGGCCGGAGGAAATGATTAAACATCATATTGTTCATTTTTGACAAGTAAAATTACAAAATAATCACGAAACAAGACTAAAATAAATGAGATTTTTATTAACTTTACCCTCGTAAGCCAAAAATCATGTTTAAACGCGCACTCACATTTCTCATTTTAATGGGGCTAAACCTGACGCTTTTGCCAGCGCAGAACTTTGTTTACACAGAGGCTTCCACCCTTACGCTTACCGGAAAACTCTTCCCTGACACCCCCAATCCCTATCACCGGCTGGACACCGTACGGTACAAGGGTTTTACCCCAAAGGAGAACCTTCAGGTACGGGAATCTTCCGGCATTGCCGTAGCCTTTCGCACCAACAGCCCTGACATCAAGGTTAAAACGGTCTTTGGAGACCGCGAAACGCCCGTCAACACCATGGGAATCAGCGCCTATGGATACGACTTGTACATCCGTCAGAACGGGCAATGGCGGTGGGCAGGAGCCGCTGCCCAAAACAAGAAAGAATCCGAAGTCACCGTAGTATCCGCCATGGACGCAGGCATGAAAGAATGCCTGCTGTACCTTCCCATCCTGAGCGAAGAACTTTCCATCCAAATCGGCATTAGGGAAGAATGTACGATAGAGGCACTCCCCAACCCGTTCCGACACCGGATTGGCGTTTACGGGTCCAGTTTCACCCACGGCATCAGCACCTCCCGGAGCGGCATGACGTATCCCGCCCAGTTCTCCCGCGCCACCGGTATCCAACTGCTCAGCCTGGGATGCAGCGGCAACTGCAAAATGCAGCCCTATTTTGCCGCTGCCCTGATGGATGCCCCCGTGGACGGATTCCTCTTTGACACCTTCTCCAACCCCTCCGAGAAGCAAATCAGCGAACGCCTCTTCCCCTTTATCGAGCGCCTTATCCGGGCACATCCCGGGAAACCGCTCATCTTCCAGCGCACCATTTACCGGGAAAACCGGAATTTCAATGAAGCATCGGCCCGGAAGGAAGAAAGCCGCATTCATCTTACAGACAGCCTCATGGCCATTGCCTGCGCACGGTATCCGGATGTTTATTATATCCAACCGAGCGCAACAGCCCCGAATCATGAAACCTCCGTGGACGGCATCCATCCCTCCAACCATGGCTATAGCCTCTGGGCCCGTTCCATCGAGTCTGCCGTAATCGACATCCTGAAAAAATACGGAATCCAATAAAACCATGAAAAAAACAGTTCTTCTTATTCTTACCGCGTTCCTGGCCATTGCACCGCTTCAGGCGCGTAAAGTAAAAGGGAAGGTCACCGCCCAGGGAGCCCCCCTGGAAAAAGTACTGGTATCGGACGGATACCGCTTCACGGTGACGCAGTCCGACGGCTCATTCACCCTGAACACCCACAAAGACGCCCGCTACGTATTTGTGATTACCCCCTCAGGCTACGTGGCCGATTTCTCTTCGGGTGCTCCCCGGTTCTACCTGCCCGTGAAGGGGACAAAAACCTTCAACTTCAGCCTGCTTCCTTTCTCACAGAAAGACGACTACACGCTCTTTTCCGTATCTGACCCGCAGATGCAGAATAAAAAGCATGTCAAACGCTTCAAGGGGCGTCCGCTGGGAGACCTCCGCGGAATGGCAAAGAAATACAGCGGTCTTCACCAGACCGTTGGCATGGCCCTTGGAGACATTGCCTGGAACAAACTGGGCATCTTCGAAGAATACAAAGCGGCCATCGCCACCACCGGCATCCCTTTTTACGCCGTTATCGGCAACCACGACTTCATCCAGAACCTGGACGGGATTGCCGCTGCCGAAAGCTACGAGAAAGCTTTCGGGCCGTATAATTACGCCTTCTGGCTGGGGAAAGACCTGGTTATCGGCCTAAATGACATTCTATTCAAGGGCAGCGGCCTGGAAGACCCGGAAAAGAGTTCCAACAACTACACGGCAGGATATTCCCAAGAAGCCCTGGGCTTTGTAGCCGGGCTCCTCGCCTACGTTCCCAAGGGCACCCATATCTACCTTGCCCAGCACAGTCCCATCCGCTTTGTGCACGAGGGAAAAACCAACGATATTGAGGGGGCGGCGCAGATGACTGCGCTTCTGGACGGCTATACAGTAGATATTTTGTCCGGCCATACGCACATTATGAACAAAACGCGAATCAGCGACACCATCATGGACCACAACGCCGCTGCCATCGGAGGCGCCTGGTGGGCTACGGACTGGTGCCGGGACGGCACCCCACGCGGTTATGAGGTGATTTCCTCTGTAGATGGAGCGCTGAGCTGGCGCTGGCACAACCTGGACTATCCCGATGACTTTCAGGTAGAGTTTATTGGCATGGACAAGGCCTACAGGCATCCCAACAGTGTACTCGCCAACGCCTGGGGGGCAGATGACAGCTGGACCTGTACCTGGTCCCAGGACGGCACTCATATGGGCACCCTGGACCTGCAGACCGAGTATTCCACCAGTTACGCCAAGGAAATTCTGGATGTCTATGACGGCGATTTCTCCAAGATACCCGGCTACAAGCGTCCAATAGCCCAACGGCACTATTATGTTGCCACGCCTTCCCAATATGCCCGTTTTGTAGACATGACCGTTACGGCTCCGGACGGTCGTAGCTGGAGTCATACCTTTGACCTTCGAGGCAGCTATATCGACCTTCAAGCACACCGGGGTGGAGCCGGACTCATGCCGGAGAACACGTTTAGCGCCATGAAAAACGCCATGGATCTGCACGTGAACACCCTGGAGTTCGACCTGCAGTTAAGTGCAGACGGCAAGGTAGTGGTATCCCACGACAATTACTTCCATCCGCGCTATTCTATGCGCCCGGACAGTACGCTGGTGCTGAAGGAAGATCCCAAGGAATACCTATATACGATGCCCTATGACAGCATTGCCCGTTACGATGTAGGGCTCCGGTTCGTAGAACGCTGGCCGGGGCAGAAAAAGGTATCCGAACACAAGCCCCTGGCTTCGGAACTTATCGACTTCACTGAACAGTATGCCTGCAAAAACGGGCTCTCCCCCTTCCGCTACAATATTGAAATCAAGTCCCGCCGCGGCGACGGAGAAGGCTCCCTGTGGCCCAACTACCAGGAATTCTGCGACCAGTGCATGGAAGTGCTGCTGTCAAAGAACCTGGGAGACCGGCTGGTTGTCCAGAGTTTCGACGTCCTCGCGCTGGAGTATATCCACAAAAAGTACCCTCAGGTGGAACTGTCCTACCTCACGGAAGATGAAACGGAGATAGGAGCTATCCTTTCCCAGATTAGCTTCAAGCCTCGTTGGTGGAGCCCCAACCACGAGGTGGTTACCCGGGAGAACGTGGCCTATTGCCACGCCCTGGGCATCAAGGTGGTCCCCTGGACGGTAGATAAAGAAGATGACATCGCCCGCATGGTTGAGTGCGGAGCAGATGCCATCATCTCCAATTATCCGGACCGCCTGATTCAGGTGGTCAGACAGTACTAGAACACCAGCACATACAATCCTGCGGCACATGCGGCTCCCACAAGGGGGCCGCATACCGGTACCCAGGCGTACCACCAGCCACTCTCGCCTTTGCCCGCGATGGGCAGGACGGCGTGGGCCAGACGGGGGCTCAGGTCACGGGCGGGATTCAAGGCATAACCGGTGGTTCCGCCCAGGGACATACCGATACTCATGATCAGGCAGGTAACAGGCCAGGAGCCCAGCGAGCCGGTTGATGCGGTAACAGGACCCACCTGGAAAGCGTTGCCGGAGAAGCCCAGGGCCAGGATCACGAAGACCAGCAGGCAGGTGGCGACCACCTCGCACCAGAAGTTGCGCGCGAGGTTCTTGATGGCCGGCATGGTGCAGAAGGTGCCCAGCATGGTACCGGGCTCAGAAGCCGTAGCCTTGTAATGGTCTTTATAGAAGGACCAGACCAGCACGGCACCCACAAAGCCGCCCAGCATCTGGGCAAGCGTATACCCGGCAACCGAGGCCCACGGGAAAGAGCCCGCAATAGCCAGGCCCAGGGTAACGGCGGGATTCAGGTGGGCGCCGGACACCGGACCGGCGATGAGTACGCCCATCATCACGGCCAGGCCCCAGCCCAGGGCTATCACCACCCAGCCGGCGCCCTGCGCCTTGGATTTGTTCAGGGAACAGGCAGCGCAAACACCGTCGCCCAGCAGCACCAGCACCAGAGTGCCGATAAATTCAAAAATATACTGTGTCATGTGTGTCTACTTTTTAATGGTTCTGTCAATGGCATCGGCCCAGGAGGCCTTCGTGGCAGTCATATCAGCGCCGGAGGGAAGGAAGCAGTGCTCCACCTGCCACTGGGCTTTTATCTCGTCCAGCGAATCCCAGAAGCCTACGGCCAGACCGGCCAGATAGCAGGCGCCCAGCGCCGTGGTTTCCGTTACCTTGGGACGGACTACACGCGTGCCCAGGATATCGGCCTGGAACTGCATCATGAGGTTGTTGCGGGAAGCACCGCCGTCCACTTTCAGTTCTGCCAGCGGAACACCGGCATCCTTCTCCATGGCATGCACGATGTCCATGGTCTGGAATGCGATGCCTTCCAGGGCTGCGCGCGCGATGTGCGCCGCCGTAGTGCCCCGGGTGATGCCACAGATGACGCCATGGGCATACTGGTCCCAGTACGGGGCGCCCATGCCGGTAAGGGCAGGGACAAAGTACACGCCGCCATTATCCGGTACCGAAGCCGCCAGGGCTTCCACTTCCGCGGAAGAGCGGATGACGCCCAGGCCATCCCGCAGCCACTGCACCACGGAACCGCCCACAAAGATGGAACCTTCCAGGGCATAGTTAACGCTGTCCCCTATCTTCCATGCGATGGTGGTGAGCAGGTTGTTCTTCGAAAGGATGGGCCGCCCGCCCGTATTCATGAGCAGGAAGCAACCCGTTCCGTAGGTGTTTTTCACTGAGCCGGGCTCCGTACACATCTGGCCGAAAAGGGCCGCCTGCTGGTCACCGGCGATACCGGCAATGGGAACCTCGTGCGCAAAGATGGTGGTTTTGGTATAGCCGTACACCTCCGACGAAGACTTCACCTGGGGCATCATGGAAAGCGGAATGCCCAGCATGGACAGCAGTTCCGCATCCCATTCCAGCGTATGGATGTTGAACAGCATGGTGCGGGAAGCGTTGGTAACGTCCGTCACATGCACCTGACCGCGTGTGAGCTGCCATACCAGCCAGCTGTCCACGGTACCGAAGCGTAACTTCCCCGCCTCCGCCTTTTCCCGGGCGCCCGGCACGTTGTCCAGTATCCATTTAATCTTGGTCCCGGAGAAATACGCGTCGATGATGAGCCCCGTCTTCTCGCGGATTTTGTCCACCAGCCCCAGCTCCTTCAGGGAGTCGCAGAAGGCCGATGTGCGCCTGTCCTGCCACACGATGGCGTTATAGACCGGAACGCCTGTCTCCGCATCCCACACGATGGTGGTTTCCCGCTGGTTGGTGATGCCGATAGCGGCAATGTCCAGGCCGTTGATACCCAGTTTGGTAATGGCCTCTGCAATGACGGCCGCCTCGCTGGACCAGATTTCCATGGGATTGTGCTCCACCCAGCCCGGCTGCGGAAAATACTGCGTAAATTCCATCTGGGCCACTGAGCAGGCATTGCCCTCATGGTCAAATACAATCGCCCTTGACGAGCTGGTACCCTGATCCAGGGCTAAAATATACTTTTTATTACTGTCCATACTACTTGTTCACAATAAAACCGCAAGGGGCTCCGAGCGGATAATTTCCATCGGCAATCATGTTCTTGACGGTCTTGAGGAAATTCTCCACCTTCTGGGTATAAACCTCCGGATACTTGGCGTAAGAATTGGCGTGAACGGCTCCGGGAGCCACCCAATAGTCCTTGTAGCCGATTTTCTTGGCGTTGTAGTTTTCCCAGAGATGGCTGAAAGGAACAAAGTCGTCGGCGTCGCCATGGATAAAGAACATGGGACGTTCGCACTTGGCCAGCTGGGGACGGCAGTCGGCATCCTTGAATTTCCAGCCAAATTCCTTGCCGGAAACGATGCCGGCGCTGGTGATAATGGCATTGGGAAGGAGTTTAGACATGTCGTCCAGATTCTTCTTGAACTGATCGGTTACCGAGCAGTAGCCGCAGTCTTCCACAAAGCATTTCACGTAGTCCGGCAGCTGTTCACCGCTGGTCATCATCACCGTGGCGGCTCCCATGGATACACCGTGGAGCACCATGAAGTCGTCGTGGAATTTCTCATGGGCCACTTCAATCCATTTCATTACGTCCAGGCGGTCTTTCCAGCCCATCTGGATTTCGTCGCCCTCCGAGTAGCCGTGATACTGGAGATCCGGGAACAGGACGTTGTAGTTGAACTGGTCCCTGTACATGCGGACAAGATAGAGGAATACAAAGTGGTTGTCGCCGTAGCCGTGCACCACGATGGCCGTACCCTGGGCATTGGCAGGGTCTGCGGCGGGAATGTAACAGGCGTGCAGCTTGTAGCCGTCGTCGCTGGTAATCCACTCATCCTTCAGGATCCCCTGCGCCTTGTAGTTGTCGTACCAGGCAGTGGAGCCGGGCATCAGGGAGTCTGCCTTGTGACGGGTGCGCTCGATATCGTCCACGCCGTGCGTGGAGGGGGTAAGGGCATAATGGGCCATAAACTTGCCGGCCATACAGCCACTGAGCCCCAGCACAAGCAGGGCGATGGCGCTTAAACGGAGAATCTTTTTCATACCTTATTAGAATTGATAGTTAACGCCGATACCGATCCACAGGCCGGCATCCAGACCGGGCGTGAAACACTTGGCAAACTCAGCGGAAATGACGAAGTTCTGGTTCATGGCCAACTTGAGGCCTGCACCGGCGCTGTACAGCAGCTTGTTCATGTTGCTGGAATCGTAAATGGTGCCTTGATAACCGGCTCCATGAACGGCGTCGAAGGATGCGACCTCCTTGGGTTTCTTGTCCACCAGATACTGGCGATAAGCCGGGTAGTCATAGGCGGTGATCAGTTTAGCGTCGTTCACGATACCGTTCATAATATTGGTACGATATCCCTTGGTGATGATACCGGCGTCGAAGAACGGGTTCAAGGCCACATAAAAGTACTGGTTGAACAGCTTGAAGCTCACCAGCTTGACGCGGAGTTCCAGGTTGGCCCAGGCCAGGCCTTCTGCCAGCACACGGTTCTCACGCATACCACGGATGGTATTGGAGGAACCGAAACCTTCGGAAATCATGTTGCGCTGGACCAGCAGCGGCACGTTCTGAATCATGTAGAACGGCGTTTCGCCGGCGATGGTCTGCTGCCAGGCCAGACGGTAGGCAAACACGGGATTGCCGGCCGGGATGGGGATGGGAATGGAAATGTAGTGACGGAAGTACACGCAAGCCTTCAGGTACTGGTGCTGCAGCACGTTACCGTTCAGGTAGGCCTCCGCCCAGATACCCTTGTTAGGAGCGGCCTCGATGTCACGGGTGTCGTACACCACGCCAGCGTTCAGCTCCAGGGCCAGGCCGCCGTTTTTCTCGGATTCGGTGATGGCGCCCAGGGCAATGTACTTGTCGTACAGGGTGGTGGCGGTGTCGTAATACTTCTTTTCCTTAGTTTCTCTGTTCACGGTTACGCCGTTGTCGCGCATGCTGCCCAATTTCCACCACCAGAAGTTGATACCGGCGGCCCAGTTGAGGTGCGGGATAATCTGTCCCTGGAAGTTGGCCAGTACACGGAGCATGTCGCGGCTCATGCCATAGTAGTTCACATTCTTTGCACCACCCACAGTGGTGAGGTCACGGTTGGACCAAAGGGCATAGTCCTGCACGGACGCAGGACCGTTGAAACCCCAGAAGGAATAGAGCGGGTCTCTTACGTAAGTAACGGAGGCGTTCACACGCATTTTGGGAATGAGATACTTGGAATCGTATGCCAGGTAGAAGCGCATACGGTGGCTGTTGGTGAAATAGGAGCCCTCCCAGCTGATCTTGTGGAGCGGGTCCGGATAGGTGGAGCCGTCACCATAATAATAGACGTCACCGAAGGCGCCGGCCTGGAAGCCATTGTCCTTGGAATAAGTGGCCGTGGGCAGTACGCCAAAGGTCCAGCCCTTTTTCACTTCTTTTTCCTTCTCCTGTGCCGATGCAGCGATGCAGGCAAACAACAGCACTACGCTCAGAAATTTTTTCATTGAAGCAAGTTTAAATTGGTTATTGTTTTAATAGTTTACAAATTTAAGGAAAATATTCGTAAATTCGCATATTATCCGTTACGACCATCAGACAACTCTGCTATTCAGGAAAATTGAAAATAGAGTAACCATATGCGAATCAGAAATTTAGCACTTTCATTTGCAGCATTCCTTCTATTAAGCGCATGCACCTCACGCCCCCATGAATTCCTTCCTCACGTGCCGGATTATGCGGAGGGAGAGAACTGGTACAACGTCTTCCGCGGAGGGCAGGCAGACATCTTTTACATCTGCTCCACTTGCGTGTTCGACCAAACCACCAAAGAGGGTCTGGAGAAGCACTATGCTTCCGTTAACCGTCAGGAGGACCGGGAAGCCATGCTCGAAGAACTCAACGGCGTGGACCGCCGGCTCAGCGGAGGCAACCTCAATTATTTCGCCCCGTATTATCGGCAGATGAGTATGGAAAGTTTCCTCGACAAGGAAACCGTTGAAGCACGCTTGGAGATTCCCACAAGCGATGTCCAGGCCGCATTTGACTACTATTGGAAGCATTACAATCAAGGCCGTCCCTTTGTGCTGGCGGGCTTCAGCCAGGGCGCCATGCTCGCCATAGAGCTGCTTAAAAACATGCCGGACAGTATCTACAACCACATGGTGGCAGCCTATGTGATGGGCTGGTGCCTTACGGAAGAAGACCTGGCCTGCCCCACCATCGTCCCGGCAACCGGCGCCATGGATACGGGCGTCACCATCTGCTACAACTCCGTAAAAACGCCTGAAGACGCCAATATGGTAGTCATCCCCTGCAGCGCCGCCGGCATCAACCCGGTGAACTGGCATACGGATGCCACGCCGGCCTCGTTCTGCGACTCGCTCACCGTCCATCTGGATCCCAAGACCAAACTCCTTCTTGTCGATGGCTACGCGCGCACGGACCACGCCGCCCTGCCCTGGTTCGGCGGTGGAAACTACCACACCTTCGAAATCCCCTGGTACACGCCCTACCTGCGTGAGAACATTCAGGACAGGGTTCGGACCAAATTAGCAGAAAATTAAACGCGATAACCAGTTATTTTTCTTATATTTGCATCTCCTAACGTTGAGTATATGGAACAAAGAGAACTGGAAATATGGTGGTCTTCGCTCCCCATCAGTGAAAAAGAGCGCATTGCCCGTAAGGGACTCATGAAAGAATCCAAAGACGGCGCCATCGACGAGTCCATGGCCTTCTATCCCGGCTGCACCGTCTGGTGGAACAAATTGTCGCACGACCGTCAGGTAAAAGTATATCAGCACTGCGTAGCCGTACACGGCGACGAAGTTAAAGAGTGGAACGAGGGTCATCCTTATGGAGATTAACCGTTCTTCCCTCTTCGCCGGGCTCCTTATCGGCCTGGGCGCTTGTGGTTTTCTGGCACTGGGCGGTTTGCCCGGCGCCATCATTTTTGCCTTCGGCCTCATTGGCGTAGTGCTTTCCGGCACGCATCTTTATACCGGCCGCGCCGGAATCATGCCCCTGAAGGAAACCCCTGTACTGGTGCGCATCTGGCTGTTTAATGTGCTGGGGTGCGTCCTGCTGGGCCTGCTGGTATGGTCGCTGGGCGGAGAATCGGCAGACCGCGCGCAAACCGTTGTCGCCGGACGCCTTGCCCAGGGTCCCTGGCGCAGTTTTCTCCGCGCCGTGGGCTGCGGCCTCATCATCGACATTGCCGTGTGGCTGTACAGGACCAAGCAGAACATCTTGCCGGTGCTTTTTGGCGTGCCGCTGTTCATTGTGTGCGGCTTTTACCACTCCATCGCAGACGTCGTGTACATTGTGGCTGCCTGGAACTGGACGGCAGACCTGCTGTGGTATTATCCGCTCATCGTCCTGGGTAACTATGTCGGCTGCAATGTCCGCCGCGTAGTGCTGCCGCAAGCGTAAAAAAAAAATTCGTTTCCAACAGAAAAATTGCTATATTTGCAATCCTTTTTACGGGATGCCCCTGTAGTTTAAAGGATAGAATAACGGATTCCGGTTCCGTTGGTCCCGGTTCGATTCCGAGCGGGGGTACTTAGAAGCCAGGCGAAATGCCTGGTTTCTTTCGTATATTTTTCGTAGATTTGTGGTGCTAAAACCGTTAAACGATGAAAACAAGTACCAAAATCTGGCTCTGCATCGCAGGCCTTCTCCTTGTGATTCTGGGCGTTATCTGTATCGTCAGACCGGACATCACCCTTATTTCTGCCGCCTGGATTATCGGCCTCCTTACCCTGGTCACCGGTATCGTCAAGCTGATCTTTACCTTCCGGACGCAGGCTTTCCTGCCCAACAGCGGCACCCGCGCCCTGAGCGCCCTGCTGGACATCTTCTTTGGCTGCTTCTTCCTGTTCAACCTCTTTGGAGCTGCCCTGTCCCTGCCTGTGGTCTTCACCCTCTGGGTCATGATTGAAGGCATTGTCATCGCCGTCCAGAGCTTCGACTACAAGAAGGTGGGCTTCCCCATGTGGTGGGTCCTGCTGCTTCTGGGTATCGGCGGCGCCGCGCTCGGCTATTACGGTCTCAAGAACCTGGATGTCGCCGCCGGCGTCCTTTCCACCATTATCGGCATCGGTATCATCGCCGATGGTCTGGCCTATATCCTGGCCGTTGTGGGCGTCAACCGCTTCGAGAAGCGCATCGACAAACTCGGACGCATTATCGACGAACAATAATTCCGGCAACTGCTGGTTCAGTATGGCGCCAACGGCTCATTTTTCTAGCCCGAGGCGCCTTTTTCGTCTAATTTTGGGAAAATTTCCGTTACCGTGCACGGAAAAGTAAAAAAGGCTTGACTGGCATCGAAATTATTGTTATATTTGCATACTTTATAAAGTAAGAATGAAAACCGCATACATTTTTCCCGGCCAAGGGTCCCAGTTTCCGGGCATGGCCAAAGACTTATATTCTAAGCACAAAGAATTGATGGAGAGGGCCAATGAGGTCCTGGGTTTCCGTATTACGGACATTATGTTTGAGGGCACGGAGGAAGATCTTCGGGCAACCAAGGTCACGCAGCCGGCCATTTTCCTGCACAGTGTACTGCTGGCCATGGAACAGGAGCAGCAACCGGACATGGTGGCCGGTCACTCCCTGGGCGAATTCAGCGCCCTGGTGGCCGCCGGTGCCATGGATTGGGAAGACGGCCTGCGCCTGGTAGCCATCCGCGCCCGTGAAATGCAGAAATGCTGCGAGAAAGTACCCGGCACCATGGCCGCCATCATCAAACTCGGGGACGATGTTATCGAGCAGGTCTGCGCCGGCATCCCCGGTGTGGTTCCCGCCAACTACAACTCCCCCGGACAGGTAGTCATCTCCGGTGAGGAACAGGCCATCGACGCCGCTTGCGAGCAACTCAAAGCCGCCGGTGCCAAACGCGCCATCAAACTCCCCGTGAGCGGTGCGTTCCACTCCCCTCTTATGGAGCCCGCACGCACGGAACTGGCCAAGGCCATCGAGGCCACCCCGTTCCATACGCCCAAGTGCCCCATCTACCAAAACGTAACGGCCAACGCCACCACGGATCCGGAGGAAATCAAATCCAACCTGCTCAAGCAGCTCACCTCCCCTGTCCGCTGGACCCAGAGCGTGCGCAACATGCGCGAGGCCGGTGCCACACACTTTGTGGAGCTGGGCCCCGGAGAAGTCCTGCAGGGCCTTGTGCGCCGCATCCTCCCGGAAGAAGGGCTGGAAATTGAAGGAAGACAATAATTAATCTTACACACAATACACTAACTAATTATGGCAAAAGAAAAGAAATTCATCACCTGTGATGGTAACTATGCCGCATCGAACATCGCTTATCTGTTCAGCGAGCATGCCGCCATTTACCCTATCACGCCTTCTTCCACGATGGCAGAGAACATCGACGAGTGGGCCGCCCACGGTAAAAAGAACCTGTGGGGCGAGATTGTAAAAGTGACGGAAATGCAGAGCGAAGCCGGTGCTGCCGGTGCCGTTCATGGTTCCCTCCAGGCTGGTGCCCTTACTTCCACGTTCACGGCATCGCAGGGCCTCCTGCTTATGATCCCGAACATGTACAAGATTGCCGGCGAAATGCTGCCCACCGTCTTCCACGTGAGCGCCCGCGCCCTGGCCAGCCACGCCCTTTCCATCTTCGGTGACCACCAGGATGTAATGGCCTGCCGCCAGACCGGTTTCTGCATGCTGGCTTCCGGCTCTGTTCAGGAAGCACAGGACCTCGCCGCCGTGGCACACCTTTCCGCCATCAAGGCCAGCCTCCCGTTCCTGCACTTCTTCGACGGTTTCCGTACCAGCCATGAGATCCAGAAGATCGAAGCCCTGGACGAAGAAGCCCTCAGGGATATGGTCTCTCAGAAGGCCCTCGCCAAATTCCGCGAGCGCGCCCTCAACCCGGATGCTCCCGTCACCCGTGGCACCGCCCAGAACGGCGACGTATACTTCCAGGCTGTGGAAACCCGCAACCAGTTCTACGATGCCGTTCCGGATATCGTAGCCCGCTACATGGGTGAAATCACCGAGCTCACCGGCCGCAGCTATCGTCCCTTCGAGTACTATGGCGACCCTACCGCAGAGAACATCATCGTAGCCATGGGTTCCGTAACGGAAACCATCAAGGAAACCATCGACTACCTCGCCGGCCGTGGCCGCAAGTACGGTCTTATCACCGTGCACCTCTATCGTCCTTTCAGCGAGAAGTACTTCTTCTCCGTGCTGCCTAAGAGCGTCCGCAAGATTGCCGTTCTGGACCGCACCAAGGAACCCGGCGCCGTTGGAGAGCCTCTGTTCACCGACGTTCGCGCCCTCTTCCAGGGCAAGGACAATGTCCAGATCATCGGCGGCCGTTACGGCCTGTCCTCCAAGGACACCACTCCCGCCCAGATCGTCGCCGTATTCGACAACCTGGATGCCAAGGAGCCCAAGGCAGACTTCACTATTGGCATCGTGGACGATGTCACCTTCAAGAGCCTGCCCATCAAGAGCGAAGTTTCCATCGTGAAGCCCGGCACCACCGAGTGCAAATTCTATGGTCTGGGTTCTGACGGTACCGTCGGTGCCAACAAGAACACCATCAAGATCATCGGTACCCACACGGACCTCTACAGCCAGGCCTACTTCGACTATGACTCCAAGAAATCCGGCGGTTACACCTGCTCTCACCTGCGCTTCGGCCAGCAGCCCATCAAGGCTCCTTATCTGGTGAACACTCCGGACTTCGTGGCCTGCCACGTTCCTTCTTATCTGAAGAAGTACGATGTCCTCAAGGGCATCAAGGACGGCGGCACCCTGCTGCTGAACAGCCTGTGGAACGAGGAAGAGACCATCAAGAACATCCCGGACAACGTGAAAGCCGTCATCGGCCGCAAGCACGTCAAGGTCTATATCATCAACGCCACCAAGATTGCCGCAGAGATCGGCCTCGGTAACCGTACCAACACCATTCTCCAGAGCGCCTTCTTCAAGATCACCGGCATCATCCCTTACGAGGACGCCGTGAAGTACATGAAGGACGCTATCGTCAAGTCCTATGGCAAGAAGGGCGAGAACGTAGTGAACATGAACTACGCCGCCGTAGACCGCGGTGGCGAGTACACGGAAATCAAGGTTCCTGCAGAGTGGGCCAACCTCACCGCCAAGTTCGAGAACCCGAACAAGGACCGTCTGGCTCCCGCCTTCGTGAAGGACATCGCCGACATCGTGAACGCCCAGGCCGGCGACACCCTCCCGGTGAGCGCCTTCATGCCTTATCTGGACGGCACCATGCCCGCCGGCACCGCCGCCTATGAAAAACGCGGTGTGGCCGTGAATGTTCCCACCTGGGATGCAGAAAAATGTATCCAGTGCAACACCTGCGCCTTCGTTTGCCCGCACGCCGCCATCCGTCCGTTCCTCCTCACCGAGGAAGAGGCCGCCAAGGTGCCCGCTAACGTCAAGCTCGCCCAGGGTAAAGCCAACCTCAAGGATTACAAGTACGCCATCGCCATCTCCGTGGATGACTGCACCGGTTGCGGCAACTGCGTAGATGTTTGCCTTGCCAAACCGGAGAAGGCCCTCAAGATGGTTCCTTATATCAATGATAAGGAAGACCAGGCCGCCTTCGACTACCTGAACAAGAAGGTAGGTTACAAGGAGTACGTGGACAAGAAGGCCAACATGAAGAACAGCCAGTTCGCTCAGCCGCTCTTCGAGTTCTCCGGTGCCTGCGCAGGTTGCGGTGAAACCCCCAACATCAAGGCCATCACCCAACTGTTCGGCGACCACATGATGATTGCCAACGCCACCGGTTGCTCCTCCATCTATGGCGCTTCCTTCCCGGCTAGCCCGTACTGCACCAATGCTGCAGGTCACGGTCCCGCATGGGCCAACTCCCTGTTCGAGGACTTCTGCGAATTCGGTCTGGGCATGAAGCTCGGCAGCGACCGCATCCGCGCCACCGTCGCCGCCACCATGAAGCAGGCACTCGAGTGCTCTTGCTGCAGCGATGAAATCAAGGCCCTGGCCGCCAAGTGGCTGGAAGCCCCTCAGGATGCCGCCGCCACCCGCGAGGTAGCAGACAAGATTGTCCCGCTGGCCAAAGAATGCGGCTGCGACACCTGCAAGAAACTCGTAGAACTCCAGCACTTCATCCCGGCCCGCAGCCAGTGGATCTTCGGCGGTGACGGTGCCTCTTACGATATCGGTTACGGCGGTCTGGACCACGTCCTGGCCAGCGGTGAGAATGTGAACGTCCTGGTTCTGGATACCGAGGTGTACTCCAACACCGGCGGCCAGAGCTCCAAGGCTACTCCGGTTGGCGCTATCGCCAAGTTCGCTGCCTCCGGTAAGAAGATCCGTAAGAAGGATCTGGGTATGATGGCCATCAGCTACGGTTATGTATACGTAGCCCAGGTTGCCATGGGTGCCTCCCCTGTGCAGTTCTTCAACGCCATCAAGGAAGCAGAGGCCTACGACGGTCCGTCCCTCATCATCGCCTACAGCCCTTGTATCAACCATGGCCTCAAGGCCGGCATGGGCCTGAGCCAGAAGGAAGAAAAGCTGGCTGTAGAGTGCGGTTACTGGCACCTGTACCGTTACAACCCGGCTCTGGAAGGCACCGACAAGAACCCGTTCTCGCTGGATTCCAAGGAACCCGACTGGACCAAGTTCCAGGACTTCCTCAAGGGTGAGGTCCGCTTCGCTTCCCTGTACAAGATGTTCCCGGAGAGCGCAGAAGAACTCCTCCAGAAGACCGAAGAGTTCGCAAAGGTTCGCCTGAACACGTACAAGCGACTCGCTGGTAAATAAACAAAAAATCGGTGGCCAAACGGTCACCGATTTTTTTACCTATTATATAGATTATAAGCCGAAGGCCTGGTTGGCCAGGTCGTAGGCCTGTTGGATGCGGCGGGCATAGTCCCGGAAGGTTTCACCGGAGGGTGTGAGCTGCAGCACTGCTCCACGGACAAAAAGTGGGCAGCCCAGCATCTGTTCCAGGGCCGATATCTGCGAACTTACAGCAGGTTGGCTTACACCCAGCCTACGAGCCGCTCCTGTGAAAGAACCTTCCTCCGCCACAGATAAAAATGTACGAATTTTGCTGTCTTGTAACATAATGTCACAAATTTAATGTAAATTTGTTATTCGGAAAACACTTTATAATCTTAAAAATATGAAGCGAATCTTTCTTACCTTGAGTGCGCTGGCCCTTTCCGCCATCATGGCCCTGGCCCAGCAGCCCACCCGCGAGCAAATGGAGGCGTACTTCGCCCAGATGCCGCAACTTCCCAACACAGACCAGGTGCGCATCGGCCATCTGGAGAACGGACTCACCTACTACATCCGTCACAATGAGCTCCCCAAGGGACGTGCCGAATTCTACCTGGCCACCAATGTAGGTGCCATTCAGGAGATTCAGCCGGAGCAGGACGGCCTGGCCCACTTCCTGGAGCACATGTGCTTCAACGGCACCCAGAACTTCCCTGGCAAGAGCATTCTGAACTACCTCCGCAGCATCGGTGCAGAATTCGGTCGCAACATCAATGCTTCCACCGGCTTTGAGGAGACGCAGTACATGCTCAACAACATCCCGGTAGAGCGCGAGAGCGTTGTGGACAGCTGCCTGATGATCCTGCGGGATTACTCCCACTATGTGCTCAACGAGCCCAAGGAGATTGACGCAGAGCGCGGCGTTATCATCGAGGAGCGCCGTCAGCGTCGCAATGCCAGCTGGCGCAGCATGGAGCGCAGCCTCCCCTACTACTTCGGCCCGGAGTCCCCTCTGGCCCAGTGCACCCTCATCGGCCTGCAGGAACACCTGGAGACTTTCAAGTATGAGAGCCTCACCAGTTTCTACCAGACTTGGTACCACCCCGGTAACCAGGCCGTGGTTGTGGTGGGCGATGTCGATGTAGACCGCACCGAGCAAATCATCAAAGACCTCTTCGGCGTTATTCCCGCCAAGGAGAACCCGCTCAAAAAGCCCATCCAGGCCATCGCCGACCACGCAGAGCCGCGCGTAGGCATTATCACGGACCCGGAAACCACCTCCCCTTCCATCGAGCTCATCTGGCACAGCGAGGCCCTTCCGGAAGTAGCCAATGCCACGCCTGTGGGCGTTGTCACGGACCTGCTCAAGAGCCTTCTCTCCATGGTCATGCGTGAGCGCTTCAACGACATCACCTCCAAGCCCACTTCCCCGTATCTGTCCGGCAGCCTCTATCTGAGCAGCCTGATTTACGAGGACATCGACGCCGTTATGGGCGACGTCTCCCTCCGCGAAGAAAACATCCTGGGCGGCTTCAAGGATTTCTACACGGAAATCATCCGCCTCAAAAAATATGGTATCTCCGACGCCGAGTTCGCCCGTGCCAAGGCCGATATCCTCAATATGTACGAAACCCGCGTAAACCGCGCTTCTACGCGTCAGAACCCGGAATTCGTCCGTCCCATCCTGAGCAACTTCTTTGACAAGGAGCCCATCATGGAGCCGGATATGGAGAAGCAGATTGTAGAGGCCCTCTTTGGCCAGATCAACGCTGCTGCCGTGAACCAGATGGCCGCTCAGATTGGCGGTTCGGAGAACCTGGTAGTCATCTACGACGGCCCCGAGAAAGAAGGCATCGCCACTCCTACCGCTGAGCAGCTGCTCAAAGCCATGGCAGAGGTTGAAGCCTCCGACATTGCTGCACCGGAAGGCGAGGAAATCCCGGAAGCTTTCCTGGATCCCGCCAAGCTCAAGGGTGCCAAGATCAGCAAAACCGCTACCACCATCTACGGTGCTACCGAGTGGACGCTCAAGAATGGCGTTAAGGTGGTTGTGTATCCTACAGACCTGCAGAAAGACCAGATTCTGTTCACCCTCACCAAGCAGGGCGGCGCAAGCCTCATCTCCACCGAGGACCTGGCCAGCTTTGACGACTCCGTTGTGAGCCTGTTCCAGAGCAACTCCGGTGTATCGTCCTTCTCCGGCACCATCGTGAGCAAGATGCTCACCGGTAAAAACCTGAGCGTGAATCCCTTCGTCGACCCGCTGGAGCATGGTATTACCGGCCGCAGCACCGTGAAGGACCTGGAGACCGCTTTCCAGCTCATGTACCTGGAGTTTGTGGATCCTCGCTTCGATCCGGAGGAATGGCAGAACGGCATCGACCAGATTCAGGCCGTCCTTCCCAACCTGGTGAACCAACCTAACTACAAGCTGCAGACCGAGCTCTACAAGACCCTCTACGGCAACCACCCGCGTCGCCAGATGATCTCCGCTGAAAAGCTCGCACAGGCTAACCTGGCCACCTTCGAGAAGAACTACCGCAAGCTCTTTGCCGATGCTGCCGGCGCCACCCTCGTCATCGTAGGTGACGTGAATCCTGAGGCCCTGAAACCGCTGGTCGAGAAATACGCCGGCTCCCTGCCGAAGGGCAAGAAAGCAAGCGACTGGATCGACACTGAGGAGAATATCGTCAAGGGTCAGGTGCAGAACATCTTCGGCGTAGACATGCAGACGCCTAAGAGCACCGTCCTTCAGGTTTACAGTGCCGATATGGCCTATAGCTATCATAAGTCCGTTGCCATGGAGGCCATCTCCTACATCATGGATATGCGCTATGTGGAATCCCTGCGTGAAGAGGAAGGCGGTACCTATGGCGCCAGCACCGCTGGTCAGCTGAGACGTCGTCCTAAGGAGAATGCCATCTTCCAGGTGTACTTCGACTGCAAGCCCGCCCTCTGCGACAAGCTGCGTGAGCTGGCCATCAAGGGTCTGAAGGATCTGGCAGAAAACGGCCCCACCGACGAAGAAGTGAACATGGCCAAGCTCAATCTCCAGAAGAACATCCCGGAAAGCCGTCAGCGCAACAACTGGTGGAAGGACAACATTGAGATTTACCTGCTCCGTGGCGAAGACCGCGACGCCCTCTATGAGGCCGCAGTGAATGAGCTGAGCAAGGAACTCATCCAGGAGACCCTGAAGGAAGTTCTGGCCCAGAACAACTTCGTGGAGCTGGTCATGCGTCCCGCCGCCACCGCCGAGGCTGAATAGCCCCACCCCGCGGTGACAGCTAATCAGTTGAACACCAAATACTTACGATATAATCCTCGTTCAAATTTCGAACGAGGATTATTGTATATCTATCAGTCTATCAAACAATTAACGATCACTACCCTCAGAGGAAGGAATACCCTCCAGGGGGACTCCACTACGCTTCGCTCCGTTCCGGCCCCTCCCATTTCGCAACGCTCCGTCTGACGACGTCGCCGCTGTGGGCCCCTCCCCCTACCCTTGTGCGGGGGTGCACAAGCCCCCTGGAGGGAATTCCTTTCCTCATAAAAAATAGCCAGAGTCGGATTGTGACTCTGGCTAGATTTATCACGGAGTGATTTTCGAAGCTATGCTTCGGAAATTGCTCCGTTGGGGCAGGTGCCTTCGCAAGCGCCGCAATCGATGCATTCGTCGGCGTTAATCTGGTAGGCGGCATCACCGGCGGAGATGGCGCTCACAGGGCATACATCTGCGCAGGAACCGCAGGATACGCAAAGTTCAGGATTGATGATTCTAGGCATAGTAATAAAAGCTTTTATTGTTGTTGTGTTTTTTTCCAATCGCGAAGATAGGCATTATATTTGATTTTAAAAAGAACAGTGACTAACTTTGTGCGTATGAAAATGCTGTTTTTATCCATCATAGCCGCATTGGCACTTATCCAGGAGAGCCCTGTCAAGTGGGACAAAACCATCCATGACTTTGGAGATGTCTCCGTAACGGACGGTCCCCTCACCTGCACTTATACTGTCACCAATGAAGGAGATGAGCCAATAGCCATCTTTGAGGTGGTCAGCTCCTGCGGCTGCACCAACGTAGTATGGACCAAAGAGCCCATCCTGCCCGGCAAAAGCGGCAAGGTGAGCGCTACCTACAAGAACGAGGATGGCCCCATGCCTTTCGACAAAACCCTAACCGTATACCTATCCGGCGTCAAACGTCCCGTCATCCTGCGGTTGAGAGGCGTTGTCCACGAGAAGAAAAAGTCCCTGAGCGAGCTCTACGGAGCCCAGAAGCTCGGGGCTTTTGGCATAAAAATCCGCCAGCTCAAAACCGGGAACCTGAAACAGGGCCAGCAAGTGAGCGAGCAAGTCACCGTGGCCAACCTGGGGAAAAAGCCCCTGCAGGTAACCTGGACCGACGTTTCTGAGGAACTCACCCTGAGCGTTGAGCCCAATCCCATCCCTGCCGGCAGTACGGCAACACTCACGTACACGGTAAGTGCCAACCCGGAAAAATATGGTCGATGGCAGTATACCGCCACCCCCGTTCTCAATGGCCAGAAGGCCGACGGTTCCCTGGAAATCACCACCTGGACCCAGGAGAACTTTGCCCTCCTGGACCAGGCCACGCGTGACAAAGGTCCCATCCCCTACTTCACCGGCAGCACCGTAAACCTGGGCACCGCCTCAAAAGGCGCCAAACTCACGGCCGAATTCACCTGCACCAACCGCGGCAAAAGCGCCCTGCATTTCTATAAGGCCGATGCCGAGTCCCCCGCCCTAACCCTCTCAGGAGCACTAGCAGATATTGCACCCGCAAAAAAAGGAAGCGTCCGCTTTACGCTGGACACTTCCTCGCTTGAAACCGGGGAAAATGTAATTATGGTGAGTCTTACCACCAATTCCCCGCTGCGGCCGCTGGTAAACCTCTTTGTGGCCGTTACGTTACAGTAAATTTACTCCGCAGGGACCGCAAGTGCAAAAACCAACTGTGTTTCCTTCCCCAGGGCATCGGTGACCTTCACCTGGAAATAATAGCTGCCGGGGGTTTTGGCTTCATAGCTGAAGTTGGTCATGAGCTTGGTGATATCCAGATTAAACAGCGTCTTGTCCTTGATAGTACTGGCTGCAGGGAGCTCAAAAGCAGTAGCCGTACCCTCTTTCATCAGGTCAATCACCTCCGACCCGCCGTTGCGCTTCTTGATCCAGGAAAGGATGTCGGCCTCTGCTTTACCGTCGAACTGAAGGGTGATGCCGGCAATTTTCCCCTTGGCGTCAATCTTGAGCACCAGCGGCGTGGTGGTCCCGGACGAGAGGGTGTACGGGAAACTATAGTCACAATCGATTTCGGGAGCCGATGTCCAGTTAAAACGGATGTCTTTCTCCAATTTGGCGCTATTGCGATCCACCACCGCTACCTTAAAGGTGAATCCCGACTGGTTGGCCAGCGGGGAATCGGCCGCCAGCTCTTCCAGGAGCTTGGAAAAATCCAGCGTTACGGAAGAGGTGGATTTAAGCGCAGCACCGACAGAAGAGGAGAACCCCATGCGGTTGGCAGCCTGGGCGGCGGCACTGTCTTCTATCAGGTCCAGGACGCCGGGCTTGCTGCTGGTGGCCTTATTGGCCTGAATACCAATCATCTTGTTGGCAACGCCGATGAGTTCTACAGGAAGCTTGCTCAAAGTTACCGTGAACGAGCTGGCGGATTCCGGGAGTTTCACAACCACCTTGGCGTTCATGTCCTTGGCGATTTCCATGACATCGAAATTGGGATTGGCTTCCCAGGCCACGGACGGTTTTCCCGCGGCATCCGTAGATGCGTTGTTCTTGGAGCAGGCGCCCAAAAAAAGCAGGCCTGCAAAGGCAAAATACAATACTTTCTTCATATGCATATACGTTTAGATTCTTCGCTTTGCTCAGAATGACAAGGGACAACTCAGAATGACAAGGGACAACTCAGAATGACAAGGGGCCACTCAGCATGACCGGAGTCAATAGAACATACAAAGGTAAGAATTATCTTCAAGATTGTCAATAATTGCAAATATCGTCGAATTTACCTAAATTTGTGGGATAGTAAACTACAACATGGCAGAACCCATCAATACCACCTACAACGACGACGCCATCCAAACCCTGGAATGGAACGAGCACATCCGGCGGCGCG
>CAMKSQ010000004.1 GCA_946415475.1 uncultured Bacteroidales bacterium | reverse complement strand
AGTACTGGTTGAACTCCTTGGCCAGGTCGTACGCGTAATTGGCGATGATGGCGGGACTCAGCGCGGCGCCGGCCTCGCCCACCTTGCCGGGATACAGGCCCAGCAGCTTGATCAGGCGGACCTCCTTGGCCGAGGGCTGTGCGCCCAGGGTGTCGGCAGCGCCATACTGGACCGTAGCCTTGCGCAGGATGCTCTGGATACGGGCATGCGTATACTGGATGAAGGGACCGGTGTTGCCGTTGAAGTCGATGGATTCCTTGGGGTTGAAGAGCATGGTCTTCTTGGGATCCACCTTGATAATGAAGTACTTCAGGGCGCCCAGGCCGATCATGTGGTACAGGGCCTCTTTCTCCGCCTCCGGCATGCCTTCCAGCTTGCCGCTTTCCTCGGAAGTCTTCTTGGCTTCCTCGTACATCTGCTGGATGAGGTCATCCGCATCCACCACCGTACCTTCGCGGGATTTCATCTTGCCTTCCGGGAGCTCCACCATGCCGTAGGACAGGTGGTAAATCTGGTCTGCCCAGGCAAAGCCCAGCTTCTTGAGGATGAGCTTCAGTACTTGGAAATGATAATCCTGCTCATTACCCACCACATACACGTGGGAGTCCAGTTTGAAAGTGGCGAAACGGCGCTCTGCGGTGCCCAGGTCCTGGGTGATGTACACGGAAGTGCCATCGCCGCGGAGAACCAGCTTGCGGTCCAGGCCGTCCGCCGTGAGGTCGCACCAGACGGAACCGTCCGGATCCTTCACAAAGACGCCTTCCTGCAAGCCTTTCTGTACCAGTTCCTTACCCAGCAGATAGGTTTCACTCTCGTGGTCTACCTGGTCGAAGGTAATGCCCAGGGCGGCGTACGTTTCATCGAAGCCCTTGTACACCCAGCCGTTCATCATGGCCCAGAGTTCCCGTACATGCGGGTCTCCGGCTTCCCAGTCCACCAGCATTTTGTGGACCTCGTCGATGACTTCCGGATGCTCTTTTTCCATTTTGGCGTAGGCTACGTAGCAGTCGCCTACCAGATGGTCGCCCTTTTTGCCGGTGCTCTCCGGCGTGGCGCCGTTAAAGCACTTTTCCCAGGCGTACATGCTCTTGCAGATGTGCACGCCACGGTCGTTGACGATGGTGGACTTGACTACGTCGTTGCCACAGGCCTTCAGAATGCGCGACACGCTGTCTCCCAGGAGGTTATTGCGGATGTGGCCCAGGTGCAGGGGCTTGTTGGTGTTGGGCGAAGAGAACTCCACCATGATGCGCTTGCCCGTGGACGGGAGCTGGCCGAAGGCCTCATCGGCCGTGATGCCTTGCAGGACCTCGTTCCAGTAAACCGGCGAGAAGGACAGGTTCAGGAAGCCCTTGACGCTGTTGTACGCGGCGATTTCCGGGACGTTGTCCACCAGCCACTGCCCGATGGCATTGCCGGTGGCGTCCGGTGCCTGGTGGGTGATTTTCAGGAGCGGGAAGGTGACCAGGGTATAGTCTCCTTCGAACTCCTTACGGGTAACAGCAACCTGAAGTGACGTTTCCGCCACTTCAGTGTTGTAGACAGCCTGGATGGCCGCTGCGGCCTTTTGCTGAATAAAGGATTCCGGCGTCATCCCAGATACGATTTAAGGAGTTTGCTGCGGGACGGGCTCTTGAGGCGGCGGATCGCCTTTTCCTTGATCTGGCGCACGCGCTCACGGGTGAGGCCGAAACGCTCGCCGATCTCCTCCAGGGTCATCTCCTGGCAGCCGATGCCGAAGAAACTCTTGATGATTTCCCGTTCACGGTCCGTGAGGGTGCTCAGGGCACGCTCGATTTCCGTGTTCAGGCTCTCGTTCACCAGACCGCGGTCCGCGCTGGGAGAATCGTCATTGGGAAGCACGTCCAGCAGGCTGTTGTCCTCCCCTTCTACGAACGGAGCGTCCACGCTGACGTGGCGGCTGCCGACACGGAGGGTATCGGAAATTTTGTCCTTGGGGACGTCGATCATCTCCGAGAGTTCCTCGTTGGAAGGCTGGCGCTCGTTCTCCTGTTCGAACTTGGACAGGGCCTTGTTGATTTTATTCAGGGAACCAACCTGGTTCAGGGGCAGACGCACGATACGGCTTTGTTCTGCAAGGGCCTGGAGAATGCTCTGACGAATCCACCACACCGCATAGGAAATGAATTTGAAACCACGGGTTTCGTCGAATTTTTCCGCCGCTTTGATGAGGCCCAGGTTGCCTTCGTTGATGAGGTCCGGCAGGCTGAGGCCCTGATTCTGGTACTGCTTGGCTACGGAAACTACGAAGCGGAGATTCGCACGGGTCAGTTTTTCCAGGGCTTCCTGGTCCCCTTTGCGGATACGCTGGGCCAATTCCACTTCCTCGTCCGGGGTGACGAGTTCTTCACGGCCGATTTCCTGCAGGTACTTGTCCAGCGACGCGCTCTCGCGGTTGGTGATGGACTTGGTAATTTTAAGTTGTCTCATTTATATACAATAATTTCGGTCAACTCACAGTAAGGAGCTGACCGAAATCATTTGCTTGCTGCGGCAGTTCCTTACTTGCCGAAGCCAAAATAGAATGCCCTGCCGTTCTGGTCCACACCTTCGATATAGACCGCACGCGATGCCTTCTTTGCCTTGGCCACGACGTCTTCGGGGCTTGAAACGGCCGCTCCATTCACATAGGCGATAATACCGCCCTGCTCGGCACCGGCTTCCGCCATCTTGCCGCTTCCGAGGGAAACAATCTCCACACCCGAGCGCAGGCCCAGTGCTTTGAGTTTATCCGGATTGGCAGCTTTAAGACGGGCGCCATAGAAAGCGATGGAACCGTCCAGGTCTGTCTCGCCGTTCTGCACGGCTGCAGCCTGGAATTCCACGGTGGTTTGCTGCTGCTTTCCATCCCGGATGTAAGTGATAACAGCCTTGTCTCCGGGGTGGTAGCTACTCACCTTGGCCTGGACGGACGAAGCATCTGTAATCTTTTGATTGTCAATCGACAAGATGACGTCGTTCTTTTGCAGGCCGGCTTTCTCGGCGGCGCTTCCCTTCATAACCTCGTTAATATATACGCCCGTGACGGCAGAAAGTTTCATTTCGTCGGCAAACTTCTTATCCACCGAACCCATGCTGATACCCAGCACGGCGCGCTTTACGGAGCCGTAGTCCATCAGGTCCTCTGCGACACGCTTGACGATATTCACGGGAACGGCGAAGGAGTAACCGGTGTAGGAGCCGGTCTGGCTGACGATGGCGGTGTTGATACCCACCAGTTCGCCCTTCTTGTTCACCAGGGCGCCACCGGAGTTACCGGGGTTCACGGCCGCATCCGTCTGGATGAAGGATTCGATCTTGAATTCACCGGAGTAGTCCGGCATGCTGCGGCCCTTGGCGCTCACGATACCGGCGGTGATGGTGCTGCGGAGCTGGGCGCCGAGCGGAGAACCGATGGCCAGCACCCATTCACCCAGCCGCAGGGCGTCGCTGTCGCCCAGCGGGATAGTGGGAAGGTCGGTGGCATCGACCTTAATGATAGCGACATCCGTTGCGGGGTCCGTACCCACCACGGTAGCGTCGTACTGCTGGTTGTTGTTCAGGGTCACCTGGATTTGGGTGGCGCCGCTGACAACGTGGTTGTTCGTGACGATATAACCGTCCGGACGGATGATGACACCGCTGCCGCTTCCCTTTTGCTCCCGCTGCTGCGGAGCGGCGTATTCATCGCCAAAGAAGAAACGGAAGAACGGGTCGATGTTTTGGTATTGCTGGCGGCGTTGGACCGTTACCTCTACATAGACAACGGCCTCCACGGCGCTTTCCGCCGCGTAGGTGAAGTCCGGATAATCGGTCTCTGCCAAATTGACAGTGCGGTATTCTACGGAATTGCCGGTGGCGTCTTTCACGACGCTAGCGGGCTCAGAACTGGGCTGGGGAACGGTTGCCTTAACTACGCCGAATGCGGTGAGGCCACCTGCCAGAATGGATAGTAGTACAGTCGTCATGTTTTTCATCACTATAATGTTTTACTTTTTTCCGCAGGCAAGATACTCAAAAGTTATGCCATTTGAGAGAAATTGATTATATTTGTGAGCTAAGACATAATGATGATTAAAAAGAACGCTATATGAATCTGACCATTTCCAGCACCAATCTCCTGAAGGCCCTGATGGATGTATCCAAGGCCATTCCGTCCAAGTCTCCGCTTCCCATCCTGGAAAACTTCCTGTTTGTCCTCAAGGATGGCCGGCTGGAAATCACCGCATCGGACAGTGAACTCACCCTGCGCACCGCCATCGAGGTAGACGGTCCCCAGGAAGAGGGTTCCATCGCCGTTCCCGCCCGTCACATGACGGACCTCCTGAAAGAACTGCCGGACCAGCCGGTGGGCATCAAGACCATCTCGGACAGCTCCTTCGAGTGCAGCTGGGCCAGCGGTAACTCCGTGCTCCCCTATTTCCCGGCCGCAGACTATCCGGAAATCAAGACCACCGGCGATGACGCCCTCAAGGTCACCTTCCCGGCCGCCAGCCTCACGGACGGCATCCAGGGCACCATTTATGCCACCGCAGATGATGAGATTCGTCCGGCCATGAACGGTATCTTCTTCGATATCGACCTGGACAGCACCACGCTCGTGGCCTCAGATTCCCACAAGCTCATCTGCTATACCACCAAGGATGTCAAGGCCACGGAAAAGGCTTCCTTCATCCTGCACAAGAAACCGGCCGGTGTGCTGCGTTCCATTATCGGCAAGGATGTGGAAGACGTGGAAATCGCCTTCGACAGCACCACCGCCCAGTTCACCTTCGGCGCCACCACCATGGTATGCCGCCTGGTCGTGGGCAAATATCCCAAGTACCGGGATGTCATCCCCACCAGCAACGCCAACATCCTGCAAATCGACCGTCAGCTGCTGCTCAATACGGTAAAGCGTGTGGCCGTGTGCGCCAACAAGGCCTCCAACCACATCAAGTTCACCCTGCAGGAAGGCCAGCTGGAAATCAGCGCCCAGGACCTGGGATTCGCCCTGGCCGCCTATGAAAAGATCAACTGCAACTACGCCGGAGACGCTCTTACCATCGGCTTCAAGAGCACCTTCCTCACGGAAATCCTCTCCAACATGAGTTGCAACACGCTGGTTATCAAGTTTGCCGATGCCCGCCGCGCCGCCCTCATCCTCCCCGCCGAGGAAGAAGCAGACACGGAAAAGGTATGCGGCATCTTAATGCCTATAATGATCCAATAGCCTGGCGGCTATTGGATCCGTTTCACTAACGTTACCCCATCCCTAAATCCCTTCCCTCGGGGAAGGGACTTGCTATCGCCCCTTTGGGGCTCCAAACCTATGGAACTAAACTTAGAGAGGCCATTACTGTTCTTCGATATTGAGAGCACGGGCCTTAATATTCCCACCGACGGCATCATCGAGCTCAGCTTCGTGAAGGTGCTGCCGGGTGGAGAGGTGAAGATCAAAACCTGGAAAATCAAGCCCTGGGACTACGAGAACCGTTGCGTCATTCCCATCAATCCGCAGGCTTCGGAGGTCAATGGTGTAAAGGACGAGGATCTGGTGAACTGTCCCAAGTTCATCGAGGTGCTGCCGGAAGTGGCTTCCTGGCTGCAGGACAGCGACCTGGCCGGATTCAACTCCGCCAAGTTCGACCTTCCCATGCTGGCAGAAGAGATCGAGAGAGCCCGCGCGTACTCCGTGTCGCGCCTCTCCAACGAAGCCGCGCATGACAAGGCCCAGGAGATGATCGACTGTATCGACAAGCTGGACCTCCACGCTTGCAAAATGGTAGACGTCCAGAACATCTTCCATCATTTCGAACCCCGCAACCTGCGTGCTGCTTACCGCTTCTACTGCGGAGGCAAGGACTTCGAGAATGCCCACACGGCGGAGGCGGACACCCTGGCCACTTACGAAGTCCTCAAAGGCCAGCTGGAACGCTACCAGGCCCCTACGGAATTCCAGCAGGAAGTATTAAAGAACGATGTCGATGCCCTCTCCAAGATTGGCCCGCGCACCCGCAACGTGGACTTTGCCGGCCGTCTGGTATACAATGACGAGGGTGAAGCCATCATCAGTTTTGGCAAGCACAAAGGCAAAAGCGCCCGGGAAGTGTGGAATACAGAGCCTTCTTACTTTGCCTGGATCGAGGGCGGAGATTTCACCCTGGATACCAAACGCCAGTTCGCCCGGCTCAAAGCCCAGTTCCAGAAGGAACGCAAAGAGGCCTTGAACCGGCCGGCCACCGCAGACGAACTGCAAGGGCTGGCCAGTAAATTCAACAACGGCAAGTTATTCTAACGGCAGATAGTAATGCAGCGGGGCCTCTCCAACGGCTCCGCTCATTATTTTTACCAGGTCCTCCAGCATGAGGTCCGGCCGCACGGGGCCCTTTTCCCAGTAGGCGTTCCCGCCGCCGGGCGTGCGTTGCAGTGTATTGTTCCAAACGGCCTTATCCAGCACGGGGAATTCGCTGAACAGCGGATGGATGCCGCGCAGTTGCTCCTTGGTGCTACACCAGCCGGGATGCAGCCACACATCGGCCTGCTGCGCATATTCATAGGCCGTTTCCAAACTGATAATGGACGATTCCTGCTTGCCCGGAACGGCACCCAACAGCGCGCCACCAGCATCCCTGATCAGGCGCGTCATGTAATTGTCGCCGCCGGGAATGAACCACTGGTCCGCGTAAGGGATGTTGATAAGCACGTTCTTGCTGACCTCCGGCTGGACGTTTGCCAGGTACCGGTCTCGCACCTCGGCGAAGAGCGAATCAGCCACGGCCTCACGCCCCGTAAGCGCGCCAAAGAGTTTCACGTACTCCGCACGGGCCAGCGGATGGCTTTCCACGTGCTCGCTCAGCACCACGGTCCTGATTCCCAGTTCCCGCAGTTTGGCCAGATACGGCGGTTCCACCGCACCTATATTATAAGTAAGGAAAAGGTCCGGACGGGCCTTGACGATAGCTTCGTAATCCAGCGCCGCATCGTACCCCACCTCCACCGCCAGCGGCGGACGTTCAGTCAGGAAGGCCAGGCCGGATACGCCCACAATGGTGCTGTCCGCGTCGATGGCATCCAGAAAGCCCACGTAGGAGCTGGACATGCACACCAGCGCATGAAAAGGACCTTGCAGCGTATCGACACTCCCGGCCGGCGTGCTCACGAGCACCTTGCCGTCCTCCAGGCTGAACCAGCGGGCATACTCCACACCCTTGCCAGCCTCCGGTGACGATGGCGTTCCGCAAGCCGCCAGCAGCAGGGCTGCCAGTATGGCCAACACGCTATTTTTCAATGTCTTCACGCCAGGATTTGAATGGATTCTTGAGCAGATGTGAATTGTAGAACCTCCGGTCTCCGGTTACTTCCCTCCCCAGCCACGCCGGCCGCTCGAACGGTTCATCCGGGCGCTCCAGCTCAATCTCCGCCATCACCAGCCCCTCATTATCTCCATAAAAGACATCGACTTCGAAAAACCGTTTTCCAGACGGCACAATGTACCGAGTTTTTTCTATAGACCCTCCGCGGCATAAGAGGAAGAGTTCCTGGGCGTCTTCCAGCGGGATTTCGCGTTCCCATTCGTGGCGGGAGATGCCATCCACGGAGGGGCCCTTGATAGTCAGGAAGCCCTGCTTGTCGCGAATGCGTACACGCACCGTATTGCCCCCGTCGTGGGCAATATAGCCTTGCTTAATCTCGTAGGAAGTAACGGCCAAGTCCTTGAAAGAAAGGTCTCTGACCAGGAATTTACGTTCGGTCTCTATATGCATTACATTAGCCACTTGGACATGTCTTTGCCGGCGGCCATCCCTTCCCGGATTTCCGTGGACGAAATGGTGACCAGCGGGGCCTTGAGCAGGACGATACGCGCTCCGGGGCATTTTTTCATGAGGCGGTCGCGGGCATGGCCGCGGTGGTAGCCCTTCCGCGGGAAAACCGCCACGCCAAACTCCGTGAGAATGCGCTCGTAATAGCGCCAGCCATCGAAAACGGCCAGATTATCCGCGCCGATGATGAGGGTGAAGCTGTTCCACGGTTCCCGTTTTTGCAACACCTCCAGCGTGCGGATGGTGTACTGCGGCGGCGTCATGTGCAACTCCACGTCCTCCACCTGCACATCCAGGTCCGGATGGCGCTGAACGGCAGCTACGGCGGCATCGAACCGACCCTGACCCGCCGGCAGGCTGTGCCGGTCCTTGAACGGATTCTGCGGCGTAACCACCAGGTACACCTTGTCAAAACCCGCCTCCCGGGTAAGGAAACGGATAATGGCCTCGTGGCCCTTGTGGAGCGGATTGAACGACCCGCTGTACACCGCAATCTTCATACGCTGCCAAAGGTACGAATATTTTTTTGTATATTTGTATGATTCAAACGTTAGGTAACATGTCTGGCAAAGTTCTCATCTTCTCGGCGCCCTCCGGATCGGGCAAAAGCACCATCGTCAATCATATCCTGGCCCTGCATCCGGAAATCGAATTCTCCGTATCGGCCACTTCCCGCCCGCCCCGCGGAACGGAACAGGATGGCGTTGAGTACCTTTACTATAGTGCCGATATCTTCCGCGCCCTCATCCGGGACGAGAAGTTCGTAGAGTACGAGGAAGTCTATCCGGACCGCTTCTACGGTACGCTCAAAAGCGAAGTCAACCGCATCTGGGCCAAAGGACATGTGATTATCTTCGACGTGGATGTAAAAGGCGGCGTATCGCTCAAGAAATATTTTGGCGATGCAGCCCTTTCCGTCTTCATCCAGGCGCCGTCCGTGGAGGAGCTGCGCAAACGGCTGATTGCCCGCAATACGGACCCGATGGACGCCATCGAAACGCGCGTTGCCAAGGCCGCGGAAGAGATGACCTATGCACCCAAATTCGACAAAGTGCTCATCAACGATGACCTCCAGACCGCCTACCGGGAGGCCGAGGCTATGGTTAATGCTTTCTTGGAGGCTTAAACCTTTGAAAATATCCCAAAAATCCGTAAATTTGTGGGCTATTAGAAAATTTAGTTACTAATTCTATAAAACTATGGTTTCTTACAAAGAACTGGGCCTTGTAAACACCCGCGAAATGTTCGCCAAGGCCGTTAAAGGCGGTTACGCCATCCCTGCATTCAATTTCAACAACATGGAGCAGCTCCAGGCCATCATCATGGCTGCTGCAGAGACCAAGAGTCCCGTAATCCTCCAGGTTTCCAAGGGTGCCCGTAACTACGCCAACTCCACCCTCCTCCGCTACATGGCAGAAGGTGCCGTCGCATATGCCAAGGAACTGGGCTGGGAGCATCCCCAGATTTGCCTCCACCTGGACCACGGTGACAGCTTCGAGCTGTGCAAGGACTGCGTAGACATGGGCTTCAGCTCCGTGATGATCGACGCTTCCTCCCTCCCGTACGAGGAAAACATCGCCCTCTCCAAGAAAGTGGCAGACTATGCTCACCAGTACGATGTTACCGTAGAAGCAGAACTGGGCGTGCTGGCCGGTGTTGAAGATGAGGTTTCCTCCGAGGAATCCCACTACACCCGTCCGGAAGAAGTGATCGACTTCTCCACCCGCACCGGTTGCGACTCCCTCGCTATCTCCGTAGGTACCAGCCACGGTGCATACAAGTTCAAACCCGAGCAGTGCACCCGCGACCCCAAGACCGGCCGTCTGGTTCCTCCGCCGCTCGCTTTCGACGTGCTGCATGAGATTGAGAAGAAGCTCCCTGGCTTCCCTATCGTTCTCCACGGCTCCAGCTCCGTACCGCAGGAATATGTGGACATGTGCAACCAGTATGGTGGCAACCTGCCCAACGCCGTAGGTATCCCCGAGGAGCAGCTGCGTGAGGCCGCCAAGAGCGCCGTCTGCAAGATCAACATCGACAGCGACAGCCGCCTGGCCATGACCGGCGCCATCCGCAAGTACCTGGCCGAGAACCCCAGCCACTTCGACCCTCGCCAGTACCTCAAACCCGCCCGTGAGGAGATGAAGAAAATGTACATCCACAAGATTGTGAACGTACTGGGCTCCAACGGCAAGGCTGAGTAATTGATTCGGACCCTTTCCTTATAAAAGCGACGCTTGCGGGCGTCGCTTTTTTTGTGTCTTGCCGCGATTGCAGCCAGAGTGTCCTACGGGCCTGATTTTTTGCAATCGCGGCTGGGAAAACGTCCTTTTCCCGGGAAATGCCTGCCACGATTGCAACTGGAGTACCCCATAGGGTCGATTTCTTGCAATCGCGGCTGAGTTATTTACCTACCACGCTACTGGCGGTACTTGGCGGCCTGTGCCGCAATGAGGGCGGCATCGTCAAAGTAGTTGATTTGCATGGCATCCTTCATCTCATGCAGCGTTTGGGCGGCCACCTCGCGGGCGGCTTCCGAGCCCTTCCGGAGAATCTCGTACACGCCGGGGATGTCCTGCTCATAGGTATGACGACGGGCACGGATGGGTTCCAGGCGGTCGTTCAGGACGCTAATGAGAAACTTCTTGCACTTCATATCCCCAAGACCGCCACGGCGGTAGTGGTCCTTGAGCTCATCCAGATTGGCATATTCCGGCCAGTATTTGGCAAAGTCTTCCGGTTCGCAGAAAGCATCCAGATAAGTAAACACGGTATTGCCTTCCACCTTACCCGGGTCTTCCACACGCAGGTGACCGGGATCCGTGAACATGCCTTTAACCTTCTGCTCCATGGTCTTAGCATCGTCGCTCAGGTAGATGCAGTTACCCAGGGACTTGCTCATCTTGGCTTTGCCGTCCGTACCGGGCAGGCGGCGGCAGGCCAGGTTGGAGGGAAGCAGGATTTCCGGCTCCACCAGCACCTCACACTTATAGGTGCTGTTGAAACTGCGGACAATCTCGCGGCACTGTTCAATCATGGGTTCCTGATCTTCTCCCACGGGAACAGTGGTGGCTTTGCAGAAGCAGATATCCGCCGCCTGGGAGATGGGATAGGAGAAGAAGCTCACGGGAAGACCGCGCACGTTGTTATCTTCAGTATCGGCGCCAAAACCACGGAGGGCCATCTCCGCCTTTACGGTAGGGTTGCGCTGGAGGCGCTGTACGGTGACCAGGTTGGAGAAAAACTGTGTCATCTCATGCAGTTCCGGGATCTGGCTTTGGATGAAGAGCGTCACCTTTTCCGGGTCCAGGCCGCAGGACAGGTAGTCCAGGGCTACTTCTATGATGTTCTGACGTACTTTCTCAGGGTTGTCGGCATTGTCCGTAAGAGCCTGCACGTCTGCGATGAACACGAACATGCGGTCATAATTGCCTTCGTTCTGCAGCAGAACGCGGTTGCGGAGGGAACCCACATAATGTCCCAGATGAAGTTTGCCGGTAGGGCGGTCGCCTGTTAAGATAATTCGTCCCATATAATCAATTAAAAGCCCACAAAGTTACAATTTTTCCGTATATTTGAAAAACCAAAACACACTCATGAACCTCACAGACAGACAATCCATCATGGCCGGCATCCTCATCGGCCTGGGAGCATGCGGTTTCCTGGCCCTCGGCGGGCTTACCGGCGCCATCATCTTTGCGTTCGGCCTTATCGGCGTAGTTCTCACGGGCATTCCGCTCTATACCGGCCGCGCTGGTGTCATGACCAGCATCCCGGGTATTATCAAGGTGTGGTGGTGGAATGTCGTGGGTGCCATGGCAGTGGGCCTTGTGGTCGCAGCTATCGGTGGAAGTATGGCCGAAAGTGCCTATAACACTGTCGCGGCCCATGTGGCGCAAGGCCCCTGGCGCGGTTTCCTCCGTGCCGTCGGCTGCGGCCTTGTCATAGACCTTTCCGTCTGGTTCTATCGCAGCAGCAAATCGCTGGTTCCCGTTCTCTTCGGCATCCCGCTGTTCATCGTCTGCGGCTTCTACCACTCCATCGCCGATGTCGTTTACATCTTTGGCGCCTGTAAGTGGGATATCGACCTCCTCTGGTTCTACCCCATCATCGTCATCGGCAACTACGTCGGCTGCAACGTCCGCCGCCGGCTCCTGCCCGAAACCAATCCTTCCGCATAATCTCGCTCGAAGCTAACTCGCTGAAGCATAGCATATTATAAAAGTCTCTTTAGGCCGATGAGCCTAAAGAGACTTTCTTATTACTTTGATAATCAACTACTTGCGCCGCACCGAGAGCGTCCAGACTAAGAGTGTAAAAAGCACGGAGAGGATGGCCGCGCCCAACCAGAACCATGAGACTACGGAAAAGTCATAACCGACTCCTTCGGTCTTCCCTGCCTGAATGGTCATTCCGCTAACCAGATCCTGAAGGGCGGCGCCAACGTAACTGGCGATACCAACCACGCCCAAGGCGGCACCGGAAGCCTTCTTCGATGCAATATCCACGGCCATCAAGCCACCAAGATAACAGATCAGCGCGCCGATAGCCAGGCCAAACACCACCATGGAGATAATCATACAGACATGAGTTGCCGGGCCGAAAAGGAAGAGGCCCAGGCCGATGACGTTCATCACGCCGAAAATCACGGCAGGAGCATTGCGGCTGCCTTTGAAGAACCAGTCGGACACAAAGCCTGATACAATGGTCCCGATGATACCGCAGATGGAACTGATAGAAATGATGGAACTGGCTTCGAGCGTCGTGTAATCCCTTTGGGCTTCCAAATAGAAAACGCCCCAACTGTTTACAGCATAACGGGAAATATACATAAAAGCGCTGGCTAAGGCAAGCATCCAGATGGCGGGATTACGCAGCACCTCTTTTTGATGCTCCCAGACAGATTTTTCTTCTTCTTTGGCGTGTTGTGCAGCATCAGGAGCGGGAAGGCCGCAACTTTGAGGGGAATCTCTCAGGAGCAATGCCAGCATGGCAGCGCCTGCCAGGCCAAGCAGACCGGCAGCGCGAAAACCCCATTGCCACCCCGCAGCAGAAACGACCGCCGCGACAAGAATAAATGTGAGCGCCTCGCCGATATTATGGCTCGCCGACCAAACTCCGTAAAAACGGCCTCGCTGCTTGTCCGGAATCCACCGGGATTGGGCAACCACACCTGCCGGGGCCCCCATGGACTGAACCCAGCCGTTAATGGCCCACAGGGCAATGAATACTCCGGACGGCACACTGAATCCAAGGATCAGATTCACCAGTGCGGCGGCCAGCAGGCCCAGCGACATGAAACGTCTGACATTCACCCGATCAGCCAGGAAACCGTTTACAAACTTGCCCACTGCATAAGTGATGAACAAGGCCGATCCAATGATTCCAAGCTCTGTCTCGGTAAGTGTTCCCGAGTCCACGATAGGCTTTTTAACCACATTCAGGCTAAGCCGGCATACATAGTATATTCCATAGCCTACGGTGGCAGAGAGGAACACCTGCCACCGAAGCCGGGTATATCTTTTATCTTCTGATGTCATCGATCTTTATTCTGTTATTGTCACAATTACACTGCCACGAATGTCCGTGGCCGATGCTCCCGCTTCCAGCGTAAAGGTTCCGGGCACCACCCGCCAGCCGTGGAGAGAGCTGTCGTACCAGGCGAAAGCCTCCCGAGGCAGGTGAAGGACCACTTTCTGTGTCTGGCCCTTTCCTATGAATACTTTCCGGAAAGCCTTGAGTTCGCGTTCCGGACGAGGCACAAGCGGATGGTCCTCGTGAACAAAAAGCTGTACGGTTTCCGCTCCATCCATTTTTCCTGTGTTTCGAATCTCCAACGTCACATCAAAACCGTCGCCGGAAGGCTGGACCGTCAGCGGTCCGTACGAGAACTCCGTATAGGAGAGCCCATAACCGAAAGGATACAGCGGAAGCACACTCTTGTATCCTCTATATCCCACGAAAACGCCTTCTGCATATACGGAAGGTTTCACGGAATGTCCGCGTTTGGAAACGGGGTCGGCCGGCAGGTAGTATGGCTGGGAAGGATTATCTTCCAGGGCGCGGGGAAAAGACATAGGCAAACGGCCGGATGGATTGATACGGCCATACAGGATCTCTGCCAAAGCTTTTCCGCCTTCCTGCCCGGGATACCAAGCCCATAGGATGGCATTAGCCTTGCTCTCCAGGCGCGAGAGATCGGCCGCGCCACCGGCGTTCACCACCAGAACCACTTTATGGCCCTTTGCCAGGGCTTCATCCACCAGTGCCTCCTGTCCATCCGGAAGGGAGAAGCTGCGGTCACTGTTCTCTTTCTCTGTATTACTGTCAAAGCCCAGTGCCAGGATCTCCACCGGAGCATCCTCCTGAATCCTGGCCCCAATTTGATTCAGGCCATCCCTGAGAGAGACAGCATAAAGAGGATCCACGGCACCACTTCCTCCACCACAAGGGATACTGTCGGCCCGCGGACCGGAAAGAGCAATCTTCTGACGTCGGCCCAAAGGAAGGATACCATCGTTTTTCAGAAGGACGATGCTCTCTCCCGCCAACTGATAGGCCACTTCGCGGGAGTAGGGGTTGTCTTCCGGGATAGAGGAATCCAGCTGATCACGATCCAGGAAACCAAAAGCCAGATAGGTTTGCAGGATACGCTGCACCTTGGCATCCAATTGCGCCTCGGTCACCACTCCCCTTTCCAGCAGGGGCGACAAAGTCTCTTCGTTGAAGCAAAAGCCACGGGGCATCTCAAGGTCTACACCGTCCTGCATAAGGAGCACGGGAGAATAAGTCGACGTCCAGTCACTCATCGTAAAGCCCTGGAAATTCCATTTTCCCCGGAGAGTTTCGCCGATAAGATAGGGATTCTCTGCACTGTGAACGCCGTTCACCAGGTTGTAACTGGTCATCACAGAAGCCACATGGCCGCGCTCCACGGCAGCCTTGAAGGCAGGGAAATAGATTTCGTTTATGGTGCGTTCGTCTGCAATGGAATTGGTATGATGACGGTCGTACTCCAGATTATTGAGGGCGAAGTGCTTGACAGTTGCCATCACGCCCTGTGACTGAACTCCCTGAATATAGGCGACAGCCGTCTCGGCAGCCAGGAAAGGATCCTCGCCAAAATACTCGAAGTTTCTGCCGCAGAGCGGGCTGCGATAGATATTAACTCCAGGGCCCAATAATACATGGACTCCGCGGGCGCGGGCATCCTGGCCCAGGGCAATGCCCATCTTATTTACCAGTTCCGGGTTCCAAGAAGCAGCCGCAGCAACACCGCAGGCAAAGAGTGTACTGCGCGTATTGTTTCGTACGCCCTGGGGGCCGTCGGCCAGACGGACTTCGGGAATGCCCAGCCGCTCGATGGGAGCTATATGGAAGCCATCCCGGAAACCTGCAACGAAGGTGATTTTTTCCTGAAGGGTCATCTGTGCCGTCAAGGCCGCGGCGCGTTCACGATGGGCCGGAGTAATCTCCTGGGCAAAGACAGGAAGCACCGCTGCTGTGAACAGTGAGAAAAGAATCCATTTTTTCATCGGATACCGTATTTTTTCAGAATCTTGAGAACGGGCTTACGGACACTCCGTGCCCAGAGGGTATAGCCATAGTCGCCGGGATGCGTACCGTCCACGGACGTGTAGTGATCGGGCGAAGTGGCATTGGTGGTAGTGATATAGTATACGTCCTTGTATTTCCGGCAGGCTTCTTTCATCAGTTTAGACGCCAGCTCCATACGCTCACGCTCGTATGCATCGGCCTTTTTATTGAAGTTGCGGCGCTCCCGATAGATGGTTTGCTGGAAAATCAGCGGTTTGCCAGGATGGGCAGCCTGCATGGCTTCAATGAAAGGAAACAGACGTTCACGGATCTCGTCAGGAGTAGGGTTGGAAAAGGTGTCGAAGAGGAAAGCGTCCACATCGGGGGCATCGGCCAAAGCTGCAGCAAAATAGTCCTGCAGGCGGCAACGGCCGCTAACCCCCAAGTTCAGGAACTGGATACCGGTTTCGCGCGAAAGGATGGAGGCGTAGGCCATTCCTGCCTTGGAAGTGGAGGCTCCCTGGGTGAAACTGGAGCCGAAAACGGCCACTCTGTGACGGAAAGGCTGCTGGATAGGCTCCAGAAGGCGGCCTTCCTCAACACCCACCTTCACCGAGGACAATTCGCTTCTGAGAGGCAGATACAGGAGGCATTCCTTGACTCCTTCATCCATATCCTGGATGAGTTTGACGGGTTTGTCAAGGGCATTGTCATTCTGCAGGCCGGCTGCTGCCCACAGCCACTTCCCGTCTTTCTTGATATAGAGATCAAAACCACGTCCGGCAAAACCGGTGGTCCCGCCACCGAAGTACGGACGCACATAAACAGGCAGCACGCGGATGGAAGGGGAATCCGTACGGAAAGCCACAGCCGTGCCGGAAGGCTCCAGCAGCAGGCGCACTTCCTCGGCCGTAAAGCCTTTGTAACGGGCCGTATCCATCCGATGATAGGGGTTGGGGGTGTCCGGGAACACCTGTCCGGTAAGGGTCAGCTCCGAAGCTTCAACGTATCGATACTCCTGGGCCGATAAACTCCAGACAAAGGCCATGGCCAGCCCCGCAAGGATCAGTCGTTTCATTTCTGTGCTCATTGAAAAGGGGCCGGCCCTCTTGTAAAGACCGGCCCCGAACGCAAGTAAACTAACGAATTTAACTATTCGATAATGATTTTCCTGACTGTCCCTCTACTCTGATCAGACACGTAAATTGTTGAATAATCCGAGCTGAAGACAATATCCTGCAACGATGCGAAACTTGCCATTGCGCCCACTGCAGTTGTATAGGATGATCCGCCTCCCATAATGGTGGTTACAACAGCACCTTCATAGTTACCAGGAGATGAAACGGAAATTTTGCGAATAGCGACATTATCCGTCACATAAACATTTCCAGCAGCATCGAAAGCTATACCCTGAAGGTTTGAAGTGAAAACGGCATTACTCGCGGCACCGTCGACAATTTCAGAGTAATTATTTGCTTTTACTCCTGTTCCAGCAATACAAGTTACATTCTTCTCTGCATCTACCTTATAAATCTTGAAGCCGTTGGTATTTGTTGCTGCAGAAGCACTCGCTCCAACAATCAGGTTGCCCGCCGGATCAAAACCCATTGACAATAACGTTACCCCAGTTCCACCGAAACTGGATAACGGAGCATAAACACTCTGCGTTCCACCGATACCGCCTTCATATTTATAGACGCCAGTATCCCTCAATAAAACATATGCATTTCCGCTCGCATCAAATTTCACATCCATTGCCTGCGATAATCCAGTTTTTTCCTCGGTGACTGACTTCGTTCCAGCTGTAAGATCCATAGAGAATACTTTTCCCATCGATTTATCAGAGAAATAAAGATAGTCCCCCTTGATGGATCCGTGCCAAGGATCTCCAAGTTTTGAATTATCCCGGAATGTCGTAAAGCTGCCATCTGTCACACTGATAAACCGAAGGCTTCTTGTACTACTACCTGCACTTTTACCTGCACTTTCCATCAAAACCAGATTGCCGTCTGCCTTTCGTACCAAACCGCGAACATTATTAAACTTCCCTTCTGCGTCAGGAGCCTTTTGTCCATCAATGCCAGCCAAGACAGAAACGCTGTACTTGGTCAGCGTCCTGACCGGCATGGGTTTGATGTGACCACGCTCGATGATCACGTTCTCGGCATAGAAACCGGCGCCAGGGACCATGGTACCATCGGCAAAGGTCATTCTCACTTCCAGTCTGGGATAAATGTGCTTGCCGGAGCCGTCTGTCTCGGGACCCACCGGAAGCGGGACGTATACAACGAGACCGTCATCGGAAGCACGCTGGGCAGCGGTTGCAGAAGCGATATTCTCAGTAATGGAATATTCATCCGTATGAGCATACGCCTGAACATAAGGCGTTTCCGTACCAAAACCTCCCTGGGCCGTTTCCCAGTTGATGGTCTTGTTCATCGTCTGGCAAATTTTGTATGTCTTCTTTCCTTCACCCAAGAGCGTCGCATCCGTTACCGGAGCAGTTACCACCACTTTGGCAGCCTTGGGGGGCACGTTCTTGAAAGTGAGTTTCAGGACACCACCCAGGTGTTTGAACTCCAGGGGTTGTCCGGACTCCACTTTGGCCAGCATGGGAGCTTCCACATTGCCGTCAAACCAAGTGTAAGAATCCTTCAGAACCAGCTTAAGAGAGCCATCCTCTTCGCAGGGATACTTGGTGGTCCCAGTAGTGTTGACTTTGGCAGGATAATAGGCGAAAGAGTTATTTCCGTATACTATCACATCTTCGGAAGCATTGGTAAAAGTAGCACTTCCAGCCGTATCATCCCCCTTATATGTAAATGTGGAGAATCCATTTGCATTGTTGCTTCGGACAACCATGTTGTTGTTCTTCTTCCACATGAACACACCTCCGACAAAAGCTGTTTTCGTTGCATCATCATCGGAGATAGTAGCCGTGAGGCTCTGGACGGGAGCCTTCTGGTTTTCCGGGAAATCCTGTACCTTACTGCAGGAAATGGCAGAAATACCCAAAACGATAAGGGCAAAATTCTTGATTCTTTTCATTGTGCGTCCTCCCATCATTACAATAACCCTTCCCACAGGCCTTCAGTGTCAATGACAAAGCCTTCCAGACCCTGAGTCTCATCGGAAGTCAGGTCTGAGGCGCAGATCAGTTGTTCCTGCTGCAGCTCTATCTGCTGAGAAAGAGGCTGCTCATATAATTCTTTCTTTTTCATGGATATTGAGTTATTAGTTGGTTATTTCAATGTAAAATCCACCATCAGCGGCCAGTGGTCGGAGGGGAAATACCCGTTATATTTATCGTCGATCACTTTGTATTTCAAGACATCCATATTGCCCTTGAAATACAGATAATCAATGCGGTGATACCACTTGCTGCGCTGTTCATCATCATAGCTGTACGCATTGTAGGTTGCAACAGGGCCCTCTTTTACGCCCAGGTCTGCACTGCGATAATATGAATCGGTGAGTTGGGATTTGAACCAGTCGACATGAGCAGATTCCGTAGTACTGCTGTTCATATCCCCACCGAGAATTACAGCGAAGTTTCCATCGGCATTCAGCGAAGCAATCCGGTTGCAGATGAGTTCGGCAGACTTGGTTCTGATGGTGACGGCCTCTTCCTCAGAGATAGAAGTCCCGGAGCTTTTCACCTCCAAGTGCGTATTCAAATACAGCACTTTGTATCCCGATGCACGGTCTTCCAGTTTCACCCATTGGCAAAGGCGCTTGCGGCCGGGATCAGTGGACACCCATCCCGGATATGGCGAGCTGGGTACATCCGGCGTTGATGACAGATAGAAACAGCCTTTACCCAGTTCAACGAATTTTGCCGTATTCCATGCGAGGCAAGGCTCCTCCGGCGTTTCGAAGAAGGTGTATTCCGGAAGATTGGCTTTCAGATATGTCCTCTGGGCCGGACGGCTCTCCTGGAAACCGACAACCTCGAATCCATAGTCCTTGATGAGCTGCACTACACCCGTACGCCGGGAAGTCCAGCTTCGCTCTTCGGTATCCTTATCGGTTTCAAAGCGGATATTGAAAGTCGCGGCGCGGATCTTGGGACTTGAAGGAACGACAGGCGTTTCTGTATTACCCAGATAGAGTTCCCGGATTTGGCCCAGTCCCTGATCGGTAATATACAATACCGTCCCTGTACTGTTCAGAAGGAGACCGCCCAACTGGCGGAACGTGGCACTGGTTCCTACGCCATCGGTACCGGGAGTACTGGCAGCACACTGGGAGCCGCCCGCCACAGTTGTCACGATAGCATCGGCATAGCCGGAGGCTCCTTTCCGGATACGACGGATTTTGTACGAATCGGCCACATAGATATCACCGTTGGGTGCAATGGCAAGATCGGCCAGGTTGGCAGAGAATTTAGCGGTTAGCGGTGATCCTGCCGTTCCGTCATCAAAGGCTTTTGCATTCAGAATACCGGCGACAGCCTCAAAAGAACCCGTAGTAGGATTCACTTTGATTAACTGGCAACCATTTGTAACTACCATCAGATTGCCGTCGGCATCGAAGGCCATGGCATTGGGCCATTTCCCTAGGTTTACCGTAAGTGAAGGAGAAGCCGTAAAATCGCCTCCGGAATACTTGTAAATCGTATTCAAGTCACGGACGGCCATCCAGCCATTTCCTTCGCCGTCAAAAGCCACATCCATCACACTCTTTCCGCTCCAACCCGTCTGGGCAGCAATCTGTGTGATTGCCTTGGTATCCGGATTAAAGGTATAAACCTTTGCCTTGGCTTTCTCTGCGAACCATACCAGCCCGTCTTTTGCGACGCCCAGCCAGGGGACATGACTGGCATCACCGTATGTATACGGATCGGACAGTGTCCCGGTCTCCACATCCCAGATTCGGACGGTCTGCGCCTGCTCCAGCACGAAGGCCTTTTTATCCGGAACAATCCATCCCAATCCACGGACGGCACCCAGGACGGCATCGGCTTTATCCCCGCCCTTTTTGCTGCCAACCGCGTTGGTAACCGTACCGTTTCCAAATAGGGTAGTCACCTGCCCCGGGGTCTTCAGCTCCGGATAATCCAACTCATGCATGGGCTTGATGGTCGCCCGTTCAATCCTGATATCCGTTGCCTCAACCACGGTCCCCGAAATGAGATTTCCGGAACCGTCCACCAGATAAGCCTTAATCTTCGGATAGACATGCCCGTTGCCGGGGCCTACCGGAAGCGGAACATAGAAGACCTTGGCCGATGAAGAGCCGGGTGTAAAGGACAGGCCGATGCAACCGTCCTCCCCCGCCACTGCCTGGACGAAAGGTTTTTCCAGGACGAAACGTCCTTCCCATCCCTGGACTGGCAGGTTTTCCGTAATCGCATAACCGGGGGTACATACAATCAGACGGGCCGCTGCAGAAGGGATGTTGGTCAAAGACACTTTGAGTACTCCACCCAGGTGCGAGAAGGCCAGCTTCTGTCCGGTCAGGACAGGCGCCATCATGGGAGCCTCCACATTTCCGTCGGACCAATAATACTGGTCTTTCAAGGTCAAGGTGAGCGTACTTCCTATCTGATGGATATTCCCAGCGGCCAAAGAAGGATACAAGGCATAACCCGCTTCACCGAATACAATGGAGGAAGAAGGAGATTCCGTCTGTGAGAAGACAGCCGCTCCGCTTGTGTTTGCTCCACCGTATCGCATGTCCAGCGTCGATCCATCCTGCAGTGCCACACGGATACGGTCACCAGTGCGCCACTGGAACACCGCACCGTCAAAACCGGTTTTCGTAACAGCTTCTGAGAATACGGCCGTCAGCTCCACTTTTGAATCCTGTACAAGCGGTTCGCAGTGACATGACGCCAGCAGCAATATGGGAAGCAGATAGAAAAAACGTTTCATAATCAGAATTCAAAGTCCACTATGATAGGCATATGGTCGGAGGGATGGCAGAAGCCCCTGATATTGGCATCGCGAACCGGCTTTGTGTACCCGTCACCCACAATCCGTGCATCCGTTATCGTGGGGAACAAATCCGGCGTGCAGAAAACGTAATCGTAACGGGTATTGTCGACGGTAGAGATTATCACATCCTCCGGATTCCAGCGTTTGATGATATCCCAGTACGGAGTATGGTCATGCATGTAATCCTGCGCCTGGAATTTCGGATCATCGGCAGGAAGACCGTAAAGAGCATTGTCTGTACGGGAAAGGGAATTGAAATCTCCCATCATGAGCCAGTTTCCTTCCGTCGCATTTCCAATCGTGTGCTTGCAAACGTACTCCACTTCCATCTTGCGATAGGCATCTCCGCCATGGGCAGCCGTGGAGGCTTCCTGGTCCTCTGCGCCGAAAGCGTAGGGATGAGGCCAGGTATGCAGAGCAACGATATTGAGCACGCGTTTTCCGGCCTGGACCTGGGCCCAGAGAGCGCCGTGCGAGACCACGCTGTCAGGTTCGGCACCGACCATCTGTGCCATTCCATGTATAGGGGTCCTGGAAGTGACCACCTGCGGATAATTATCCCGCATGCCGCCCACATACACGTATTTGTGGCCATAGCGGGCTGCCAGTTCCGGCCAGTGGTCCACCAGATACTTCTGCTCCACAGGCATTTTGTCACGTGTCCCCTCATAATAGATGGTTCGCGCTTCGCACCAGACACAGACATCCGGATTCTGGGCTTTTACCCAATCCACAAAACTGTTGTAATTCTCTCCCTGCCCCGACCACATTCCATTCTGGATATTCCAGAAGAGAAGACGGAAAGGTTCCCCGGCCTTCTGCCGGGTACCTATCTGACTGCATGCCGCAAGCATCAGGGTCGCGGCCAAAACAAGGACTCTTTTCATCGGATGCTCACTTTACGGATCAGGCAGTTCTGGGAATCGCAGATGTAGAGGGTACTCTCATCGTACACCAGGATGCCGTCCACTTCGTTGAATTTGGCATTGAGGCCTTTTCCATCGGCATATCCCTTGGTGCCGCCCAAAATGGTTTCAACCGTACCCTTGGAGTAGTCGCCATTCTCGTCCGGAGTAAGTTTCCGCACACAATGATATGCAGCATCGCCCACATAGATGGTGCCGTCGGGAGCGATGTCGAATCCCTGGCAGGAGCGTACCGTAGCCTTTAGTGGATCGCCGTCTCCGTCGTCCTTCTCGTCTTTTTTCTCGCCCGTACCCATAATCACAGTCTGAGTACCGTCGGGAGCTACAGAAACCAGTTTATAACCATTCCAGAGAGCTGCAATCAGATTCCCCTTGGGATCGAAGCCGATGAAAGAAGGACCGCCCGTTTCAAATGTGGCGTATTCACTCTTTTCCATGGTCCCGGCGGCAAACTTGTACACTTTCTGTGCATTGCGGCAAGGAACATAGATATTTCCGGAAGCATCGATGGCCACGTTCATCGGGTTATTCAGACCGGAAGCCATCACTTCGTTTTTCTTCGTGCCCGGATTGAAGCGATACAGTTTGCCTTTCGCCTTATCGTTGTACCAATAATTACCCTGGGCATCGAATGCGCCCTGCCATATGGCAGCGCCGCTTTCGTCAACAGATGCTTCACTGGTCACAGTCATATCGGGAGCGATGTGACGGATCTTGTTCCCGCCACGGTCCGTGAACCAAAGCGTTCCATCGGCAGCCTTGTTAATGCCTGTGGGCATATAAGTGGCAGCTCCGGTACCCACGCCATCGATGCACTTGCGTACGCCCTGCTGGCCCACGATCGTAGAAACCAGGTACTCGTGGTCGGGAATCTTCAGGTAATTGAACTGGACACCCTCGGCCTTGCCGGCAGGGGCTTCCACCGAGAACTCGTATTGGCCGGGCTCATGGTCGGGAAGGATGACCAGCAAACGGTTGGAATAGGCTTCCAATACCCTGGCACGTTCTCCGCCCAGCATCACGATGTTCTTTTCGGGATCGGTGGAGAAATTGTTGCCCAAAAGGGTGACCAAATCTCCCGGATATCCATTCTTGGGATCTACCGATACCAAGCGGACGTCCGTAACGCGAGCCACGTAAGAATTCTTATGGCAGGCTATCATCAAAAGCAGCGGAAGCAGAAAATATAGGATCTTTTTCATGGCTTATTCAATAACGATTTCACGAATGAGGAAAGCATTGTATTCTGTTACAATAAGGCGTTTTCCGCTGGGATCCATGCGGATTTCACCCGGAGAGTTGAACCGGGCTTCGGCGCCCTTGCCGTCTACCTTGCCGCTCTGACCTGAAGTGCCCGCCACGGTGCTGATAACAGCATCTTCGTAGCCTTTCTCGCCACGGGCTATGAGCTTGATGACCTTGAAGGAGTCATCGGCAAGATAGATATTGCCATCCTTATCCAAAGTGAGGCCGAAGAGGTTGGCTCCGAACTTGGCTGTCAGCGGTTTTCCGGGTTCGCCGGGATCATCGGCCTTGCCACTGCGGATACCGGCAATCACGAACTTGGTGCCGTCGGGTTTCACGCCGATAATCTGGCAGCCATTGGTACTGACAATCAGGTTTCCTTCGGGATCGAATTCCATGGCAAGAGGACCGTCGTCGAAAGTAACGAAGGACTGCAAGGTGGAAAGGTCATCACCGGTAGCTTTGAAGATAGCCTTGGAGCCGTCGCGGACCAGCACATAGGCATTGCCTGCAGCATCGAACGCAACATCCATGGGGGATGTACCTGTAAACGACGCAGCGACCACCTCGGCGACATCGGTCTTATAATTATAGCGGATGATCTTGTTGTTACCCTTGCTGGCATAGTAGAACCAGTCTCCCTTCATTGCTCCGCGCCAACCGGCGTTGGAAATGGAAGTTGTTTTCTTACTCGAAGTAACATCCCATGTGTTCAGATCCATGAAACGCATGGCATTGTTGCCATTATCCAAAATGGCCAGACGGCCGTCGGGCAGGAATGCGACGCCACGGGGCTGACGGAACTTGGCAACGGTAGGGCCGCCGTCCACGATAGTTATGGCATCGGCGGCGCGGCCGGCGGTGCCGGACATGGTCTTTACCGTGTATGTATAGGTCTTGGCCACATACATGAAGACAGGGCCCTCAACGGTCTTTTCACCCACCGTGACGATAATGGGATAAGAACCCTTGGGATTCGAAGGAATCTTCACGCTGAGTTTGGTGGTGGTGGCCGACAGGACTTCGGCCGGCACGCCGTTGAAACTTACCTGGTTTTCGGCAGGAATCTCACTGAAGCAGATGCCCGCCACTTCCACGATATCACCCTCAGAGCCGGAATTGGGTGTGATGCTGAATACCGTCAGTTCCGGTTTCTTGTCATAAGTGAAATTAGGGCCGCTGACCGTTTCTCCATCAACGGAAACCACGAAAGGATACTGACCTTCCGGATTGTCGGGAAGAACGACCACCAAACGGGTATCGTTGGCAGAAACTATCTCGCACGGAAGATCGTTGATCTTTACAGTATTCCTCTCCTTCTTGTTGGAGAAAAGCTGTCCGCTGATGGTGATCTGGTCACCCTCGATACCGGACGCAGGAGTATAGGAGAAGATAGCCAGTTTTTCTTCCTCCACAGGTTCTGCATAGCGGAAGGTGAGGCCGGTGAGCGTTTCGCCGCCGGTAGTCACGCTGACGGCCACATTGCCCAGCTCATGTTCCGGCATCTTGAAATATATCCTGTCGATGGTGACAGAAGTCACACTGGCCTGGACGCCGTCTACGGAAACGGTGGCGGGTTCAGTGAAGCCATAGCCGGAAATCACAGCCGAAGTGCCGGGATAGCCTGCCTTGGGAAGGAGGGACAGCACCTTGGGCTTTACCACTTCGGGAGCCACAGGGTCGTGTTGGCAGGAAGCGGAGACCATTGCAGCCACAACTGCCAATAATATGTATTTCAGACTCTTTTTCATAATTACGGTTCATTGACGGTTACCATCCAGGTGTTGACGACAGGGCGCTGGGCGCCGTCGGAAGCACGGTTGCGGAGTTGATAGATATTGGCCGATGGATGACGGATCACCAATTGTGCGCTGCCGCCGCCGTCCAGGTTGGAAGCCCAGCTGCAGCCCAGGCTCTTCATTATTTCACCCATCTCCCAATAAAGCATGCCGTCTGACCAGAGCGCCTGGCGGCCGTCTACGATCATAAAGAACAGGGTATTCCCGTCCTCGGTATATCCTACGACATTACGGGGATGACGGTTGGTGGAATAACTGGAGAAGTCGCCCGGGACCTCACCGTTGCTCAGGACAATTACGCCGCTGCCTGTCACATCCCTGAGATCCGATGCCATTTGACGGTAGGTGACGGTATCGCGGATAACCGGCTTCCCGTCGAAATCCAGGCCGAAGAAACTGATGGCCTGATCGGTCAGGGTGGGAGAATACACAAAGGTATTCTTGAGGACACGACCGTTTCTGTGGATGGGGCCGCGGATCTTTCCGTTGGACGTATCCCAGAAGTCGGCGTTTACCACGGCGACCACGCGACGTCCGGGCTTGTCCACATATTCAATCATGTCGGAAGGGGTCTGGCGGCTGCCGATTACATAGGAATCCAAATCATACGGCATTCCCACCTTCATTTTCACGCCAGGCGTATTCAGTTTGATGCGCAGGATGAAAACATGCTCCACTTTTGCCAGTGAAGTCTGCAGATGGATATCCGTTTCGTCCACGCCGGCAGCGATCATGAAAGTCGTGTCGGCATAGACATGACCCACCGAGGCGGCCAGTGCCACCTGTTTTCCCAATTCCGTCCTGGGGACATAGGAGGTATCCGGAATATCTTCCGGTCCGGCAGGCAGTTTCTTGCAGGCCAGGACTGACGGCAGCAGCAAGAGAGTCAGCAGTATATATGTTTTCTTCTTCATAAGGCTATTCCTCCTCATTGTTATTGGGTGTTGCAACCCAGAGTGGGTTCTGTTTCAGCAGTTTGTTCAGGGTAAGTTCACGGGAAGGGATGGGCTGTACACTATACTTGTGGTCTACGCCCACTACCTTCTCGTACTTCCCGGTACGAACCAGATCGAACCAACGGAATCCCTCACCAAACAGTTCCAGACGGCGCTCATTCAGGACAGCGTCCAGGAAAGCATCCTCATTGGCCGGTGACACATCGGGCAGGCCGCGGAAGCGTCTGAGTTCATTCAGACGGTCGATTCCCAGGGCAAGCCCCTTTCCTTCGGCACTGATCAGATACATCTCGGCGAGACGGGTGATATAGATAGGATCGTGACCGGCATCGCCCATGCAGTATTTGTTTACTACATTGTTGCTGCCCTGGATATCTACAGACACCGTACGGCGCTTGTCAATGTGCTGGAACATGTCCATGGCCTCCTGCGTGGGGCAGAAAGTATAGCTGCCGCCCACCGGGGATTCCTTCGTATAATAATACGAGCCGATATTGTAGCTTCCCTCCTCCAGAAGGTTGGAGAAAGTGAAAATCTCTTCCTTGTTGGCCACACCGCGGAAGATATCCGTGAAATCGGCCAGTGCGAAACGGCCGCAGGTAATCAGTTCTTCGGCCAGTTCCGCGGCTTCGGCTTTCTTGCCCATGGCCAAATAGGTTCGGGCCAGAAGAGCCTTTGCAGCATCCTTGGACACGTAATTCTTGGTGGTGAAATCGGGAGCCAGCTTCACGGCCTGCTGGAATTCAGATTCGACGAATTTCCAGGCATCGGCCTCCGGAGTCTGGGCAATATCCTCGGTGATAATCTTGTCCACGATGGGAACGTCTCTCCAGCGGGCCACGATATTGTAGTAGTACAGGCCCCTGAAGAAATGGCCCACGCCCAGCATCTCGTTTTTCTTAACCGATTCCGGCAGTTTCTCGATGGAGCGGATGAAGTTGTTGATCTGATACATGCCGGCATAGTAACCATTCCAAGGTCCGCCAACCATAGAGTTGTCAGGGCCGATGGCACCTTGAATCACCAGAGCCGGTGTATTGGTAGATGTAGCACCCGGGCGGATGAGGTCACCGCCGATAATGTCAAACATGGCCCAGCCGTTGAATGTAGGTTTATACTGGGCAATGTTGTATACGCCAACCATCAGCATTTCGGCATCGTCTTCCGTAAGATTGTCAGTGGAGACGGCATTATGCGGATACTGGTCCAGAAACTTGCCACAAGAAACCAGGGCCAGTGCTGCTGCAATAATATAGATATACTTTTTCATGACGCTCAGAATTTAAGATTGACGCCGAAGGTAAAAGAGCGGGGCTGGGGAATCCACATGCAGTCCAGGCCCATCTTGGTAGCATCCAGCGAGGTGTTCACCTCCGGATCCAGGAAACGGAATGGAGCCAGCAGCCACACATTGTCACCCTGGACATAGACACGCAGTTTTTCAACACCAATCCGCTTGGTCAGGTTTGCAGGAAGGGTATAACCCACGGAGACCGTACGCAGACGCAGATAGGAAGCGTCGTGAAGGAAGCGCGTGTTTTTGAACATGGTGGAGTTCCAGGTGTATCCATAAATGGCACGGGGCGTGGTATTGGTAGTTCCGGGACCGGTCCAGCGGGCCAGGGCTTCGGATTCCTGGGCAGGCCAGTTACCGTTACCCAGACGAAGGCCACCCGTCCAGTACTCATACAGTTTGGCACCGTACGAGAAAGTGAAGAAAATATTGAAATCGAAACCCTTATAGGTAAAGGAGTTATTCAGACCACCCGTGAATTTAGGGTTGGCCGATCCGACGAACTGGCTGTCATAGGCGCTGCTGATATCGCCGTCGGGCTCGCCATTGGGGCCGGAAACATCTTCATAGATGCAGTCACCGGCACGGACGCCGTAATTGTCGCGCAGATAAGTGGGGACCTCATCATCGCTTTGATAGATGCCGGTCATCTTGATCATATAGAAGCTTCCCACTTCCTCACCCACTTTCAAGGCGTGATAGTCATCCGTCCTCAGAATCTCATCCTCTCCGATAAGTCCAGTGAGACGGTTGCGGACGAAGGAAATGTTGAAATCACCTTTCCAGTGGAAGTCGTGCTTGCCAAGGTTTCCGCCGATGGCGAATTCGAGACCTTTATTGCGCATGGAGCCAATATTGCAGGTATAATTGGTAAAACCAGTGGTAGCTGCAGTAGGCTTGGAGTATAGCAGATTGCGGGTATCTTTCAAGAATGCATCGGCCGTAATGGTAAGGGCGCCGGAGAAGAATGAAAGATCTGTGCCGATATCATACTGGTCAGCCTTTTCCCATTCGAGGTCGCGGTTGCCCTGCGTCATCACAGCCAGACCGTTCTTGTTCATGTAATTGTAACCGCCGTTTGCCAGCGACTGGTAGGCATAGCTGCCGATACCGCCCTGGTTACCGGTGGCGCCGTAACTCACGCGGAGCTTGGCATTGGTTCCGGTGAATGTCCAGAAAGGTTCTTCGGAAATGTTCCAACCCAGTGAAACGGACGGGAAGAAACCGTAACGATGTTCCGGGGCGAACTTAGACGAACCATCATATCGGGCGTTCACAGTTGCCAGATAACGATTCTTCCAGTTAACGGTAGTGCGGAACATAAAGGACTGCAGGCCCCAGGAGGAAAGGCCAGAGGTAACTTCCGGGAATTCTGCTGCAACGGAGTTCACGTCAAAGGACTTGGAGGGGAAACCCTGGCCCTTCTGGCGGGCAGTGGAATTATTATCCAACTGGAAGGAATGGCCCAGCATGACGTCCAACGAGAGGCCATCGAATGCATGGCTGTAGTCGAGGATGTTGTCTACGACGATGGACGTGAAGTTTTTGCGGGAATCGATGAGCACGCCTACAGAGTTGCCGTACATGTGCTCGGCAGAATACTGCACATGGTCTTCGGCCGCCATAAAGTCGCCACCGAAACTTGTCTTGAAATGCAGATCCTTGGAGAAATTCAGGCGGACAAAAGCGTTCCCGTACATACGGTAGCTTTTGTTGTATACATTCTGTTCATTGATAGCCTGGACAAGGTTGTAGTGAAGGAGCTCGGCATTGATGATGGTATAAGAGCCGTCCGGTTTGAAGGGAGTATCCCAAGGGCGGTGCTCAAGGCCATGCGTCAACATGGATGTGCCGATATTGCCATCGGGCACACGGTTGGCGTTGGTATAACTGAAATTCAATGAAGCACCCACGGAAAGCCAGGGACGTACATCGCTGTTGACATTGGCTTTAATGCCGTATTTCTGGTACAGGCTCCCCATGCCCACACCTTCATTCTGTTTGGCGTTGGCAGAAATATAATAATTGCTGTTTTCGGAACCTCCGGAAACCGAAATATTGGTACTCCAGCTCTTGGCTACACGGAACACCATGTCCAGCCAGCTGAATTGCGGTTTGCCGGGATACGGATTCTCCAGACGGGCGATAGAACTGCCGGTCTGCATATTGTAATTGTCGATGGCCTCATTCTGCACTTCCAGGTACAGGTCGGCGTCTGCCACCTTCAGCTTGGAAAGGTTGGGCAGGTAACTCAGGCCGAAAGTTGCATCGGCCGACAGCTTGGGAGCGCCTTTCGCACCTTTCTTGGTGGTGATAATAATGACGCCGTTGGTACCGCGGGAACCATAGATGGCCGCCGATGCAGCATCCTTCAGCACCTGCACCGATTCGATATCGGCAGGATTGATATCGGAAAGGCCGGTAAGGGATTCACCTCCCCATGCGCCGGTATCACCCGAGGTATTGCTCATGGGAACACCGTCAATCACATAGAGGGGTTCGTTTCCGGCAGTCAGGGAGCCGATACCACGGATACTCACACGGCTTTTTCCACCCGGGGTGCCGGAGGCCGCCGTCACATTGACACCGGGCACACGGCCCTGCAGCATGGCATCGGGACTCAGCACCTGACGCTCGCCTTCCTCGGCCGGCTTATATGTTGCGATGGCCGATGTGATATCCCGGCGCTGCATGCTGCCGTAACCCACAACAACGGATTCTTCCAGCAGCGTGATATCATCCGACAGCATGATAATGAAGCCATCTGTCCGGGAGCCCAATGGAAAACGGACTTCCTTGTATCCCAGCATGCTCACAAGAAGGACATCGCCTTTCTGAGCCTGAATGGAAAAGGAGCCGTCGTTGTCGGACATGGCGACAGCCGACATACCTTCCACCTGAATAACGGCGCCGATGACAGGGCCATCTTTATCCTGGACCTTTCCCGAATAAACCTTCACTGCGCCCTTCTCTTTCTTGACAATCAGAATAATCTTGTCTTTGATACGGGCTTCACAATTGGTTCCTTCCAGAAGGGAGGCCAGGACCTGCGAGAGTCTCTTTCCGCTGGGAGCTGTTACTACTTTTTTCAGATCCAGCAGATTCTCATTGTATGCAATGGAATAGCCGCTTTGCTGTTCAACTGCCGACAACGCTTCGGAAAGGGTCAGGCGACTTTTGGAAAAGTTGATGACCGGTTCCTCCTGCGCTTGGAGCAGGTTAGGGATGAGCAGGCCTATCAGCAGCATACAACATACAAGCATAATAGTCTTTCTCATAGGAACGAGGATTGGTTATTAGATAATGATAAATGATTAACGGATGTAAATGGCATCATCAGTGCGGCTGTACCGCATAGACGGGACTACCGAACATATGGCGTCCAGCAATTCGTCCACGGTTTCTCCGTGGATAAAGCGTGCGCTGATCCTGGCCTTGTCATATTTGGAGGTGGTCAGGTAAACCTGGACGCCATAGTGGCGCTGGATAATCCTGATAATCTCATGGATAGACTCCGAATGGAAACAAAGATTGCCCCCTTCCCAGGACATGGATTCAGAGGAATTGGCACGCCCACGGACAAGGGCGCCGGTGGAACGCTCCAGAGCGCAGTACTGTTCCGGCTCCAGTTCCACCACCCTTTCAGGCGCGTTCTTCGGCCAGGCCGCGATGGCGCCCCTGTTCAGGGTTGCGGTAACCATGGGATCGTCGAAATAGGCTTTCACATCAAAGCGGGTCCCATGCACCTTCACCACCAGGTCGGAGGTATGCACATAAAAAGCATCCTCCTCAGAAGCAGTCACATCGAAAATAGCCTCCCCGGAAAGGAACACCGTGCGTTCCGATTGGAAAGTCTCCGGATAAATGAGTACCGACTGTGCATTCAACAGGACACGGGAATGGTCGGGAAGAATAACCTCGGCGGTTTCTCCGCAAGATGTGGAACGCTGGATATACTGGATATAATTGACGGCTGCGACCTGGTTCTGCGGCGCAGTACGGCGTGCATAGCGGACAGAAAAGACCGGTACCAGAATCAGGGCACAGACAGCCACAACCGAGAAGATGACTCGGAGGTACTTTGTCCTGCGGATGCTCCGTTCCCTGGCAAGATAGGCTTCCAACGTCCGGGAGCGCTTCATCACCTCTTCAAAAGCGGCGTCCAGTTCCTCCGAAGACATGGAAAACGGTTCAATCTGATCCCACCCCGGAAAATGATCGAAAGGTGTCATAGTTTTAGCGTTTACGTAATAAAGACGAAAAAAGGGGCGCCAGCCCCTAAGAGATTATAGAAAAAAAGCGATGCATGAAGTGATTTTACGCAATTCCTTCAGTGCAGCATTGATGTGATTCTCCACGGTTTTCTTGGAAATCCCCAGCTCTGCAGATATCTCATCGTTGCTTTTCCCCTGTTTTCTGGACATGAGAAAGACCTGTTTCCGCTTCTGAGGCATCCGTTCCACCATACGGTCTATCTGATACTGGCGTTCGCGCGCAAAGTATTCTTCATCCAAATCATAGGATTGGGAGTCGTCGGTATGCTCTTCCAACGGAATCTTGACTTTATGGGTGCGGCCATAATCGATGGCGGCATTCCGGCACATCCGGTAGAGATAGGCGCCAAGAGAACGGATCTTGCCCAAAGATGAGCGGATGAGCCAGATTTTTACAAACAGATTCTGCGCAAGGTCCTTCGCCTCGTTTTCATCCTGAATAAGCGCTAGGAGAAATGATACGGCTTTGGGATAATAGTATTCGAACAGTTTCCGGAAGGATTCTTCATCCCCCTGGGAGAGCCGTTCAATTATCTTTCCTTCATCCGTAAGCATTAACAAAGTTAACAATACTTTAATAATAACGAACAAAAAGGCCTGGACACCCAAGCCTTTTTGCTGACGAATTGTATTATTTTCGGGATGAGCTGCCTGAATTACTGCTCGTCGGGACCCTGGTCCTGAGGGCCGGGCTGAGGACCGCCGCCGAAGGGGCCCTGAGGGCCGCCCTGGAACGGACCCTGGGGACCGCCCTGCTGGGCGCCGGCCGAAGCCTGGTACATCTTCTCGAAGGCTTTGTTCAGGGCCTCGGAGTACTTGTCGATATCGGCAATATTCTGGGCCTTCACGGCTTCCTTGAGGGCGTTGCAGTTGGTTTCCACCTCGCTCTTGACGTCCGCAGGGACTTTGTCGCCGTTCTCCTTGAGGAACTTCTCGGCCTGGAAGGTGAGGGCGTCGGCCGTGTTGATCTTGTCGATACGCTCCTTCTCTGCCTTGTCTGCGGCCTCGTTGGCCTTGGCTTCGTCACGCATGCGCTGGATTTCGGCGTCGGAGAGACCGGAAGAGGCCTCGATGCGGATATGCTGTTCCTTGCCGGTAGCCTTATCCACGGCGCTCACGTTCAGGATACCGTTGGCGTCGATGTCGAAGGTAACTTCGATCTGAGGTACGCCACGGGGTGCCGGAGCAATGCCGTCCAGGTGGAAGATACCGATCTGTTTGTTGTCCTTGGCCATGGGGCGCTCGCCCTGCAGCACGCGGATTTCTACACCGGGCTGATTGTCAGCTGCCGTAGAGAACACCTGGCTCTTCTTGGCCGGGATGGTGGTGTTGGACTCGATAAGCTTGGTCATAACGCCGCCGAGGGTTTCGATACCCAGGCTCAGCGGGGTAACATCCAGAAGAAGCACGTCCTTCACATCACCTGCGAGCACACCGCCCTGGATGGAAGCGCCGATGGCGACGACCTCGTCCGGGTTCACGCTCTTGTTGGGTTCTTTGCCGAAGAAGTTCTTCACCAGTTCCTGTACGTAAGGGATACGGGTGGAACCACCGACCAGCAGCACTTCGTCAATATCCGAAGGATTCAGGTGAGCATCGGAAAGGGCCTGACGGCAAGGGGCGATGCTGCGCTGGAACAGGGCGTCAGACAGCTGCTCGAACTTGGCACGCGTGAGCGTCTTGGCCAGGTGCTTGGGCACGCCGTCCACCGGCATGATATACGGAAGGTTGATTTCCGTGGAGGTCTGGCTGGAGAGCTCGATCTTGGCTTTTTCTGCAGCCTCTTTCAGACGCTGGAGGGCCATAGGATCCTTCTTGAGGTCGATACCGCCGTTCTCGGCAGCGAACTCGCTGGCGAGCCAGTCGATGATGACTTGGTCGAAATCGTCACCGCCCAGGTGGGTGTCACCGTTGGTGGAGAGCACCTCGAATACGCCGTCACCAAGCTGGAGGATACTGATATCGAAGGTACCGCCGCCGAGGTCGTACACGGCCACTTTCATATCTTTTTCCTTCTTGTCCAGGCCGTATGCCAGAGCGGCAGCCGTGGGCTCGTTGATGATACGCTTGACATCCAGACCGGCGATACGGCCGGCCTCCTTGGTGGCCTGACGCTGCGAGTCGGAGAAGTATGCAGGAACGGTGATGACCGCTTCCGTGACTTCCTGACGGAGGTATTCCTCGGCCGTCTTCTTCATCTTCTGCAGAATCATGGCGGAGATTTCCTGCGGCGTGTACAGCTTACCATTGATGTCTACGCGCGGGGTGTTGTTCTCACCACGGACCACTTTGTAGGGCACGCGGCTTACTTCGGTGTTCACCTGATCATAGGTCTCACCCATGAAACGCTTGATGGAGAACACGGTATTGTTCGGGTTGGTAATGGCCTGACGCTTGGCCGGAGAGCCGATTTTACGCTCACCACCGTCGGTGAAGGCCACTACGGAAGGGGTAGTACGCTGCCCCTCGTTGTTGATGATGACAGTAGGCTGATTGCCTTCCATCACAGCGACGCAGGAATTAGTGGTTCCCAGGTCGATACCGATAATTTTACCCATAGTTTATATCCTTTTAAATTTTTTGTTTCTATTCCTTTGCCTCCCAAAAGAGAGGCGCCACTCCAAGTGGAGCGACGCCTTCAATTTTATCGAACATCGTGCCAGCGTTTTTCTGCTGACAAAATGGCAGATTTTTGGACGCTAGAACCGCCAGCCAAAGGTAAGGAGGGCATCCCAGAGATGGGTATGGGACTCCAATTCCGGCGTGAGTACGGTGTTGTCTACCCGCTTGGACAGCGGGTCTGAATCGTACGTTAAATAATCGTAGGTCAGGATGTAATCCGTGGGCATGAAGCGTACGCGTACGGCCGCATCCACGAAGAACGCGCCAAAACTGCCACCGAGTCCCAGAGACGCAACGTGCTTGGCCTGACGGATTTTATCCGCCGATGTCAGCGCTGTCATGGTCCAGTCGGCATTGAGCCAGTTCTTCTGGGCCGATGTAATGTAGTTGTAACCGGCACGGATGGAGAAGAAGGAAGTAGGCTTCACTTCCAGGCCGACACGGATCTGGTGCCCCACGGTAAGGGCATTGCGGATATCGCCATTGGCATCCGTCAGGTAAGAGGGCATGCTGGAACTGCTGCCTGTGTAGCGGGCGCTGGTGTAATCCGTAAGTTCATAATCTGCGCTGAGTACTGCCACGGAGCCAAAGGAGTATGCCACACCGGCGTTCAGGCGCCAGGGCTGACGGAGACGGTAGGTCCATTCATCCTCCGGGCTAGTAGAAGGAGCGAGGTTCTTTCCGGTAAGCCTTACCTCACCGGAGTATGCCTGACGGGCCCGCATATTGGTCCAGGTGGGCGACTGAATGGCCACACCGAGCCGCAATCCTGCTACGGGACGCCACAGCAAACCGGCCTTCACATATACGCCGTTTCCCCGCAGAGAGTAATTGTGCTTCATCATCAGGGAAGCAAAGCGCCCGCTGGTACCGTCCGTGTATTCGATGGTCGGGAATTCATCGGCATTTTCCGGCGACTCCTGCCAATACTCCGACATATCGTAGTTGAGCATGGAGAAGCCAAAATTGAAGCCCAGGTAAAATTGGTCGTTGTAATTGGCCGACATGTTCAGGAACAGGTCCTGCTTGTAGCCGTACGTCTGCTGACCGTATTTCTGGTAAACGGGGGCGGCCAGCCAGCGATTGTTGCCGGCATCGCGCACCTCAGTGACCGCCTGGTACATGTTGGTGGTGCCGGGAATGCCGTTAAACATGCCGCTGCGATAGCCCACCATGTCTATCCAGGCCGGCATACGGGACAGGTCAGAGCCATCGTACCACCAGTCTTCCGTACCCAGCACTTTCTCCGTATATCCTTCTGCCGATGACGCCAATGCGGCAGCAAAAGAATTGTCAGCATTTACGCCCGACCCTACGACGCGATTCGTGAAATCGTTGGTGGCATTGGACACCAGACCGAAGGAAAAACGCTTCCACCCGGAGCGGCTGCCGGTATCCGCATTAATTATAAAGCCGATATTGGGAAGCTTTACGCGGGCAAAGTTGGAACTGACCTTATCCCCCAGCCCCATAGCTGATGTAGAGCCCTCCGGGATGACGCCGGTAGCATGGGTGCTGGAAATACTCAGGCCGGGCGTAACGACCACCTGGGAATAACCCGCCACAGACGAACCGGCCGGATTGAGGCCGATGGAACCGAGGTCTCCGCCAACCGCCGTAAGGGCATTGCCCATGCCGACGCTCCGTGCGGTTCCCTGGTAAAGGTTCTCAGAAAAATAGAGGGCATCCTGCCAACTCTGGGCAGCGGCCGCCACCGTGACGACCGCTCCCAATGCGAATGTTATGATTTTTTTCATGACAAGTCAGATTTATCTGCGGGAAGAACGGCCACCGCCGCCACCACCGCCGGAATAACCACCACCGGAACGGGAGCCACCGCCGCCGGAATAACCACCACTGGAACGGGAGCCACCGCCGCCGGAATAACCGCCACCAGAGTAGCCGCCGGACGAGCGTGAGCTACCGGAATAACTGCTTCCGGAAGAACGGGAGCTGCCACTGGAGCGATAGCTGCTGCTGCCGCTGGAACGGGAACTACTGCTACCGGAAGACCGATAATTGGAACTGCCGGAAGAACGGTAGTTGGAGCTTCCGGAACGGGAAGAACCGTTGTAACTGCTGCTGCGAGTGCCGCTGCCGGAACGGCTCACGGAACCACTGCCGGATGAAGTGGAACGTCCACTGCTCACGGAAGAGCTGCCGCCACTGCGGGAAGCGCTGGTGCTGGCAGAACGGGAAACCGCCGATACACCGGAACGCGATACCGTGGATACGCCGGAACGCGAGGTGGTGCTGGCAGAACGAGTTGCGGAAGAAGCACGGGCAGTGCGGCTGCTGGAAGAAGCAGGCCGGACACTGGCGCCACCGGAGGAAACCGTTCCTTGCCGGACCGAGCGGGTGCTGGCCCCCACGCGGGAACTGCTGCGGGCCGTTCCAACGCGGGTGGAAGTTATGCTGCGGACATCGTTACGGAAGGCACCGCCACGGGCGCTGTAGCCGCCGGCATAAGGAGCATTATACCTGCCTCGATGGACCCAGTAATAGCCGCCAGCAGGGCCGTAATAGAAGCCCGGTCCGTAACTGTACCAACGGTGCCGGTACCAGGAATCCCAGTAATAATGCGGGCCATACCAATAGGGACGATACCAGGGGTCCCAAGGATCCCAAACCCAGGAACGATAGTAAAACGGGCCACCCCAGTACCAGGGACGATACCAGGGATCCCAAGGATCGCAATACCAGGGACGATACCAGGGGTCTCCATAGTAAAACGGATCGCGAAGCCACAGGGGGCCGTTAACAACAACCAGGGTAGAAGTTTCTGTAGTAAGGCGTTGCGACTTGGCGGCAGGCACCACCAGGGTGTCTCCGTTGCTGTTCACGATATAAGCTTGCGACTGCTTGCTTTCGGCAAGGAGATTATCCAGTTCCGACTCCGTTGCGGCCGTAATGGTTGGCTTGGCAGGAGCGACAGAAGGACGGGTATAGACCCCGTCATCGTACACTTTGGTTTGGAGCTGGCTCGTGGAAGAGCAGCCCCAGGCGGCTAATACCGCGATGGCACAGGCCAAAAAACTCTTTTTCATCGTCAGTACCTCCTTTAATCCAATAAAAATAAGTATCTTTGTGCCCTAATAGGGCATTTGGGCTTATACATGCAATTATTATACCTGTACGTTGTACAGCCCTTTCAGCCCTGCAATATTACGCATAAAAACAAAAATAAACAAGCAAAGATATGGCAAAAGAGGTAACTAAACGGTCCGAGAACTACTCTCAGTGGTACAACGACCTGGTAGTCAAGGCCGACCTGGCCGAACAATCGGCCGTGCGCGGCTGCATGGTCATCAAACCTTATGGCTATGCCATCTGGGAAAAGATGCAGCATATTTTGGACGGCATGTTCAAGGAAACCGGCGTAAAGAACGCCTACTTCCCCCTGTTCATCCCCAAGAGCTTCTTCAGCCGTGAAGCGGAACACGTGGCCGGCTTCGCCAAGGAATGCGCCGTGGTCACGCATCACCGCCTCATGAACGACCCCAACGGAAACGGCATCGTAGTGGATCCGGAAGCCAAGCTGGAGGAAGAGCTCATCGTCCGCCCCACCTCAGAGACCATTATCTGGAACACCTATAAAAACTGGGTCCACAGCTGGAGAGACCTCCCCATCCTGTGCAACCAGTGGTGCAACGTGGTCCGCTGGGAAATGCGTACGCGCCTGTTCCTGAGAACCGCCGAATTCCTGTGGCAGGAAGGCCACACCGCCCACGCCACCGCAGAGGAGGCAGAGGCCGAGAAAACCCAGATGGTCAATGTGTACGCCAAGTTCGCCCGCGAGGTGATGGCCCTGCCCGTAGTGGTGGGTCACAAGAGCCCCGGCGAGCGTTTTGCCGGCGCACTGGACACCATGACCATCGAGGCCCTGATGCAGGACGGCAAGGCCCTGCAGGCCGGCACCTCCCACTTCCTGGGTCAGAACTTCGCCAAGAGCTTCGACGTCACCTTCACCAATAAAGAAGGCAAGCAGGACTATGTCTGGGCTACATCCTGGGGCGTGAGCACCCGTCTGATGGGCGCCCTCATCATGGCCCACGGAGATGACAACGGCCTGGTTCTCCCCCCTGCCCTGGCCCCTATCCAGGTAGTGATGGTTCCCATCTACAAGAGCGAGGAAGAGCACAACGCCGTGCTGGATAAAATGTACGAGGTGAAAAAGGCGCTGGAAGCCAAGGGCCACAGCGTGGAAATCGATGACCGCGACACCCTGCGTCCCGGCTTCAAGTTTGCCGAATGGGAACTCAAGGGCGTGCCGGTACGTCTGGCCATGGGCCCGAGAGACCTCCAGAACGGCACCGTAGAGGTTGCCCGCCGCGACACCCTGGAGAAAATCTCCGAGCCGCTGGAGGGTCTGGAGGACCGCATCATCGGCCTGCTGGACGATATTCAGCAGAACATTTACAACAAGGCCCTGGCCTACCGTGACGCTTCCATCCGCAAGGTGGATACCTGGGAGGAATTCAAGGAAGAAATCGAGAAGGGCGGCTTCCTGCTCTGCCACTGGGACGGCACCGCAGAAACCGAGGCCAAAATCCAGGAAGAGACCAAGGCGACCATCCGCTGCATCCCGGTGGACAGCGCCGTGTGCATGGAAGAAGGAAAATGCATTTATACCGGCAAGCCCTCGCACCAGAGAGTGCTCTTTGCCCGTTCCTATTAAGAAAAGCTATGAGAAAAATCTTCGTATCAATTGCGCTGCTGGCTGCCACCGTACTGGCCGCCCAGGCACAGAACACGCAGGAAGCTGCGGCAGAGGCTGCGGCAGCCCTGAGCGCCGCGGAAGACGTTCCGGAGAAAGTGGAAAAGCCCAAATATTGGACCCTCTCCGTCCTCACCAACATCAATTTTGGCCAAACCTTCCTTAGCCAATGGGCAGCCGGCGGTTACAACAACCTGTCGCTGGCCGGCAACGTGGATTTCAAAGCCGATTATGCCAAAGATAAGTTCACCGGCTCCAACCGCATCCAACTGGACTACGGCTTTCTGTGGAGCGCGGATAAACCTATCCTCCAGAAGAGCAAGGACCGTATGTATCTCGAGTCCAAATGGGGTTATGAAACAAACGTCAAGAACCTGAAGTATTCTGCCACCTTTGACTTCCTGAACCAGTTTGGCCGCAACTACGACTATAAGACGCCGGCTACCAAGTACGATGACGACGGCAATCAGCTGGACCCCACCACCAAGGACTGGCTGGAGGCCCGCGTACTGAAATCCGGCTTCATGGCACCCGCCTACATCAACCTGGGTCTGGGTATCCTGTGGACGCCCAAGCCGTGGTTCTCCCTGAACTTTGCACCCGTTGCCGGTAGTGCCGTCGTGGTCAGCATCCCGCAACTGCGCTACACCTACGGTATGGACCTGAGGAATCCGGATGAGTTCGCAGAGTGGGCGGAACTTGAAGGAAAAGATGTCCGCAAATACGCCCACGACGAACAACACTACGACGCTTTCCGCTCCGCACGTCTGGAGTTCGGTGCCCAGCTCAAGATCGACATGGGATGGGTCATCAACGACAACTTCTCCTACACCACCCAGATCACCGCTTTCTACAACTACCTCAGACCCAAGGTGGAACCGCGTATCACCTGGGACAACAAGGTGTACTGGAAACTGCGTAAGTTCTTTGCCCTCACCGTCGCCACCAACCTTATCTATGACCCGCTGGTGCGTGTGCGCGACACCGACAAAGACGGTAAGGCCGATGCCAAAGGCGTCCAGTTCAAGGAATACCTGGAGTTCGGATTTACGTATAGCTTCACTCATCAGCGCTAATGCTCCTGGTTGCAGTCAGCGGAGGCATTGATTCTATGTGCCTTATGGAAAAGGTCCGCGAGGAAGGCGGGCCTTTTGCCGTTGCACACTGCAACTTTGGCCTGAGAGGCCCGGAAAGCGACGCGGACGAAGCCTTTGTCCGTGAGCAGGCGGCCCGCTACAACATCCCCTGCCACGTGAAGCGCTTCGACACGGAAGCGTTTGCATCGACACAGGGTATTTCCATTGAGATGGCGGCGCGGCGACTGCGTTACCATTGGTTTGGGGAACTGTGCCGGGAGTACGGTTATGAGGCCGTGGCGGTGGCGCACAACGCCAACGACAACGCGGAGACGCTGATCCTGAATTTGTTACGTGGTACCGGACTAAAAGGCATCACGGGCATGAAGGCGGAAGGCTTTATCCCGGATCCTGAGTTTGGGGACATTCCCCTGCGGCGGCCATTGCTGGAAATGACGCGCGAGGAAATCGAGGCCTTTGCCCGCGAGCATGGCCTTTCCTGGCGGGAGGACAGCACCAACGCCCAGAGCGCCTACAAACGCAACAAAATCCGCAATCAGGTCTTCCCCATTTTTGCCACCATCAACCCCTCGTTCATCCAAACCCTGAACCGGGACATGGCCCGATTTGCAGAGGAAATAGAGACACTGGAAGGGTCATGTACCTCTGACCCCTTCGTCGCTTCGCTCCTCGTCCCTCCCAATGCGTCGTGCCCTTCTGCGACGGGCACTAACTGTGGGCCCCTCCCTCTAACACGGCCGAGGGTGGCCATGGGGTCAGAGGCACATGCCCTTCCAGATGTCTCAACAGGCTTTACGACAAAAGACCCTGGTTTCTCAAAGGAGTATTCTATCGCTATAGAGGAATGGGATGGAACGGAGGCGGTGAAGCAGCCGGAGGGGGTGCTTATCCTGGATGCGGACAAGGCGGGAGAATATACGGAGGGAGCCTGGAAAAGCGGCGACTGGATCAAGCCGCTGGGGGCACCGGGACGCAAGAAACTGCAGGACTGGTTTACGGACCATCATATTCCGGCCGACGAAAAACCGTTCATTCCGCTGCTTAAAAGCGCAGTGGAACCGCACCACGTGCTGGCCGTTATCCCCTACTGCATCGACCATAGCGTCCGGGTGACATCCACCACCCGCCGGATTCTTCGTATTTGTGCAAAAAATGACTAACTTTGTAGGCTGGGGACAAGAATTTTTGCACCTGATTTGAATAATAATACAACTCGATATGAACAGAAAAGTACTTCTCATGATTCTTGATGGCTGGGGCGAAGGCCGTCACGACTACTCCAACGCTATTTGGACCCAGGGTTCCCCCAACATTGACGCATTCCGCGCCAAATACCCTTCCTCTCACCTGCAGGCCTGCGGTGAATTCGTAGGTCTTCCGGATGGCCAGATGGGCAACTCCGAAGTGGGCCACATGAATCTGGGCGCCGGCCGCGTGGTGTATCAGGACCTGGTGAAAATCAACATCGCCTGCCGCGAGCACAAGCTGCTGGAGAACAAAGAAATCAAGGCTGCCTACGACTACGTGAAGCAGAGCGGCAAAAAGCTGCACCTGATGGGCCTCACCTCCCACGGTGGCGTGCACAGCTCCCTGGATCATGTTTATGAGTTCCTGCGTGTAGCTAAGGAACAAGGCCTGGACAAAGTGTATGTCCACGCTTTCATGGACGGCCGTGACACGGACCCGCGCAGCGGTCTGGGATTCGTGAAGGAACTGGAAGAGAAAATGGCCGAGACCACCGGTAAGGTTGCATCCGTGTGCGGCCGCTTCTATGCCATGGACCGCGACAAGCGCTGGACCCGTGTGAAGGAAGCCTACGACCTGTTGGTAGAAGGCAAGGGTGCCGCATTCGAGAGCGCCCAGGCCGGTATCCAGGCCAGCTATGATGCCGAAATTACGGACGAATTCATCAAGCCCATCGTGGTGACTGAAAACGGCAAGCCCGTGGCCACCATCGAGGAAGGTGACGCCATCATTTTCTACAACTTCCGCAACGACCGCGCCCGTGAGCTCACCGCCGTACTCACCCAGCAGGACATGCCGGAAGAGGGCATGCACACCCTTCCGCTGTACTACTGCTGCCTCACCCCGTACGATGCCTCCTTCAAGGGCGTGCACATCCTCTTCGACAAGGAACTGGTGCAGGATACCCTGGGAGAGACCGTCTCCAAGGCCGGTAAAAACCAGCTGCGCATTGCAGAAACCGAGAAATACGCCCATGTTACTTTCTTCTTCAACGGCGGTCGCGAGACCGTATTCGAGAACGAAGAGCGTATCCTGGTGAACAGCCCCAAAGTGCCCACCTACGACCTTCTGCCGGCCATGAGCGCCCCGGAAGTGGCGGAGAAACTCATCGCCCAGATCCGCACCGAAAAACAGGACATGATTATCCTGAACTTCGCCAACGGTGACATGGTGGGTCACACCGGTGTCTATACCTCCATCACCCAGGCCGTCAGCTGTATCGACCGTCTGGTGAAAGAGGTGGTGGACGAGGCCATCGCCCACGATTATGTGGTCCTGCTTACCGCCGACCATGGCAACGCGGACTTTGCCGTGAATGCAGACGGCACGCCCAACACGGCCCACTCCCTGAACACCGTTCAGTTCGTGGTCATGAACGCCGGTGACGACGTGAAAACCGTCAAGGACGGCGCCCTTTGCAACGTGGCTCCCACCATCCTGAAACTGATGGGCATCCCGCAGCCGGCAGCCATGACCGCTGAGCCGCTGATTTAGGAGATTCTTCGCTTCGCTCAGAATGACAGCTATGGAATTTACTGCCAAATCTTTAGCTCAGTTACTGAAAGGAACGGTTGAAGGAGACGAGAACGCCACCGCCACCAAGTTCGCCAAGATCGAACATGGCAAGCCGGGCACGCTCAGCTTCTTTGCCAATCCCAAGTACGAGCCCTTTGTCTATACCAGCAAGGCTTCCATCCTCATCGTCAATAAAGACTTTGAGCCCAAGGAGCCGGTAACCCCCACCCTGGTGCGCGTGGAGAATGCCTATTCCGCCATTGCCGACCTCCTGAAGTACGTGGCCGACAAAAAGAAGAAGGCCAAGTGCCACCGCAGCCTCCGGGCACGCTGGTTCCTGAGCACCCACTTTGGGAAGCGCGTTTATCTGGGCGCCTTCTCCTATGTGGGACGCCACACCTCCGTGGGTGACAATACCATCATCCACGAGCAGGTGTACATAGGCGAGAACTGCACCATCGGCAAGAATTGCATCTTTTATCCCGGCGTACGCATTTACCCGGGCATGGTGATCGGCGACAACGTCATTCTGCACAGCGGTGTGGTGATCGGGGCCGATGGTTTTGGCAACGCTCCGCGTCCGGACGGCAGTTGGGAAAAGATTGAGCACCTGGGGAACGTGGTCATCGGCAACGATGTGGAAATTGGTGCCAACAGCACCGTGGACCGCGCGCAGATGGAGTCCACCATCATCGGCAACGGCGTCCGCATCGACAACCTGTGCATGATTGCGCACAACGTGGTAATCGGCGACCATACCGCCATGGCGGCGCAGACGGGCATCGCCGGTTCCACCGAGGTGGGAAAATACTGCATCTTCGGTGGCCAGGTGGGCATTGCCGGCCACGTGAAGATTGCCGACCATACCACCATCATGGCGCAGGGCGGCGTTATCGGCAACATCAAGGAAGAGGGTCAGGTCCTGCTGGGCTCCCCTGCCATTTCGGCCCGAACCTTCATGAAAGCCTACGCCCTTTTCAAGCGCGCGGCGGAGAGCTAAAAAATTACCCATTTGGGTATTCCGCAGAATTTACTTATCTTTGTGCACTTTTACACGTGTTACAGAGATAAGTTTTGCATGCATAGCAATCAGCATACAATCAAAAAGGCATATTATTTCCAGGGAAAAGGCTTACACACAGGTACTTACGCCCACATGAAGATTATGCCCGCACCGGTCGATTCCGGCATCAATTTCCGCCGGACAGACCTCCGCAGCAAGCCCGTCATCGAGGCTTTGGCGGAGAATGTGAGCAATACGGCGCGCAGCACCACCATTTCCCGCAAAGAAACTTTGGTGGTCACCATCGAGCATGTCATGAGCGCCCTCACCGGCCTGGGAATCGACAATGCTTTTATTGAGCTGGACAACATCGAGGTCCCCATTCTGGATGGCAGCGCCAAGCCATACATCGACGCCATTCTTAAGGATGGCCTTGAGGATCAGGGTGTTCCCCGCAAATACATCGACATTCCGCAGTCGCTGGAAATCCGCGACGACCGTTCCGGTTCCTGGGTTCGCATAGAGCCTTCCGCCGCCCCCAGCGCAGACATCACCGTAGACTTCGACTCCAAAATCCTGGGCATCCAGAGCGCCCACTGGGACGAGCACACGGACTATGCCCATGAGATTGGCGTATGCCGCACGTTCGTGTTCTTCCACGAGATTGAATACCTGTTCCGCAACAACCTCATCAAGGGCGGCGACGTGGACAACGCCATCGTCATTGTAGAGCATCCGGTAAACGAAGAACAGCTGAGCAGTATTTCCAACCTGTTCAACCTGCCGGGCATCAAAATCACCGACGAAGGCTACCTGAACAACCTGGAGCTGCACTTCCCGGACGAATGCGGCCGTCACAAGCTGCTGGACCTCATGGGAGACCTGCGGCTGGCAGGCGGTTACCTCAACGCCCGCATTACGGCCTACAAACCGGGCCATTCCATCAACACCAAGGCAGCAAAAGCCCTCCGGGCCCTGCTTAAATAGAAGAGTTATGAACAAAATCCATCCCATGGCACATGTGGACCCGGCAGCCCAGCTGGGGGACAACGTAGAGATTGGACCTTTCGCATATGTCGATGCCGGCACCGTCATTGGCGACGGCTGCCACATCATGAACGGAGCCACCATCCTCAACCATGTTAAAATGGGCTCCAAGTGCACCGTGTTCCCCGGAGCCGTGGTAGGTGCCATTCCGCAGGACCTCAAATTCGAGGGAGAAGAATCCTGGGTGGAGATCGGTGACCGCGTGAATATCCGTGAATGTGCCACCATCAACCGCGGTACCAAAGCCAGCGGAAAAGGCGTAACCCGCATCGGCAGCGACACCTTGATTATGTCTTACGCGCACATCGCGCACGACTGCCAGATTGGCAATCACTGCATCATCGTGAGCTATGCCGGCCTGGCCGGTGAAACGGAAGTGCACGACTGGGGCGTGATGGGCGGCAAGTCCGGTTCCCACCAGTTCACCAAGATAGGCGCCCATGCATTCTTAGGAGCCTACTCAAGACTCTCCAAAGATGTTCCGCCGTACGTACTGGCTGGCCGCGAACCGGTTGTGTTCGAGGGTGTTAACCGCGTAGGCCTGCTGCGTCGCGGCTTCACGGAGGAGCAGGTGAACGAGATCAAAGACATCTACGAGACGCTGTATTTCAAGGGCATGAACGTAAGTCAGGCTGCAGAGTACATCGAGGCCAACTTCCCTCCCACTGAGCAGCGGGACACCATCCTCCGCTTCATCAAAAACTCGACCCGCGGACTCATTCCCAAACCGCGTCCTACCCGCTAGTGCTGCTTTCCAGCGCATATTTTCCGCCGCTGAGCTGGTTGGCGCTTGCGGCCCGCGATTTCGCCCTGTCCCCGGACAGGGTTTTGCCTTCTGTAGTGCAGCTGGAAGCCTGCGAGAACTACCAGAAGCAGAGTTATCGCAACCGGTGCTACATCTTGGCCGGCGACGGCCCCCAGATGCTCCAGGTACCGGTGAAACATGGAAAGGGAGAGGTGCCCTTAAACATTCAAAACGTTCTGGTGGATTATTCCACGCCCTGGGTGGTGCGGACGCAGAGGGCGCTGGATACGGCCTATGAGACGGCGGCTTATTATGAGTATTATCGGGACGATGTCTTTGCCGTCCTGGATGCCCGGCCGGAGACGCTCTGGGAACTGAACCTGGCCACCATCCGCCTCCTGCTGGAGAAGACGGGCATTGCCTGCACCCTCTCCCCCACTTCCGCGTTTGCCGCACCCGGCAGCGAGCTGGACGATTACCGGAACGTCATCCATCCCAAGCATCCGGACAACATACTGGCCGACCTGGGGCTGGGAAAGCCTTATTATCAGGTGTTTCAGGACCGCATGGGCGGATTCACCCCGCGGCTGAGCGCGCTGGACCTGCTTTTCAATGAAGGACCGGACAGCATCTTGTGGCTCAAACGCCTGTAAAATTTGGTATTTAGGAATATAATTCCTATATTTGCACCCGTGAACGAGATAGAGGACGACGGTCCCCTATCTTTTTTTAATGATTATGAACAAAGAACAAATCATACAGGCGGTGACGCCGGCAGTGGAGCAGCGGGGCTGCTTCCTGGTGGAAGTGAGCGTAAGCGCAGAGAACGACATCGAGATCGTTATCGAAAAAGAAGAAGGGGTCGTGGACTGGGAAGACTGCGCCGCCATCGACCAGGTGATGCACGCCGCATTCAATCAGGACGATGAAGACTACGCCCTTACGGTGTCATCGGCCGGACTGGACCGCCCGTTCAAGGTGTTCAAACAGTTCCTCAAGGCCAAAGGCACCCAGGTGGACGTAAAGTTCAAAGGCGGCAAACGCCTGGTAGCCACCCTGGAAGATGCCGCCGAGGACAGCGTCACGCTCCGCTATACCGCCCTGGAGGCCGTCGAGGGGAAAAAGAAGAAGGAGAAGGTGGAGCACACGGATGTATGCCCGCTCTCCGAGATCAACTCTGTTACACCGTATATAGAGTTTAAATAAGATACACTCGGCCCTCCGGGCCTCGGTATGACAATTCGGTATGACAAAAAACAATATAATATAACCAATGGCAAAAGAAAAAGAGAAAGAAGTAACCTTGATTGATGCCTTCAAGGACTTCAAGGAAGAAAAGAGCATTGACCGTCCGGTGATGCTCGGTGTACTCAAGGATGTATTCCTCACCCAGCTGGCCAAAACCTACGGCAGCGCAGACAACTTTGACGTCATTATCAACGTGGACAAAGGCGACTGCGAGATTTACCAGAACTTTGAGGTAGTGGAAGAGGTGGAAGACCCTGTGACCCAGATCACCGTAGAGGAGATTGCCGCAGAGACCGGCGACGACGACTACGAGATTGGCGACACCTTCACCCGCAAACTCTCCCTGGCTTCCTTCGGCCGCCGCGGTATCCTGAACATCCGTCAGAACCTGCAGGGCCGTATCATGGACATCGAGAAAGCCAACGTGTTCAAGAAGTACTCCGAGCGCGTAGGTGAAATCTTCACCGGCGAGGTATACCAGACCTGGAAGAACGAGGTCCTCATCCTGGACGAGGAAGGCAACGAACTCCGTATGCCCAAGAGCGAGCAGATCCCCGGCGAGCGCTTCAAGAAGAGCGACTCCGTGCGCGCCATCATCAAGAGCGTGGAGATGAAGAACAACACCACGCCGTACATCGTCCTTTCCCGCACCACCGACAGCTTCCTGGAGAAACTCTTCGAGATGGAGGTTCCGGAAATCTACGATGGCCTCATCACCGTGAAGAAGGTGGTCCGCATCCCCGGCGAGCGTGCCAAGGTGGCCGTGGAGTCCTATGACGACCGTATCGACCCGATCGGAGCCTGCATCGGCGTGAAGGGTTCCCGCATCATGGGTATCGTGCGCGAGCTGCGCAACGAGAACATCGACGTGATCCAGTGGAGCACCAACCCGCAGCTGATGATCCAGCGTGCCCTGAACCCGGCCCGTATCTCCCGCATCGACCTGGGCAGCAGCCCCGAAGAAAAGATTAAGGTATACATGCAGGCGGACGAGGTGAAGAAAGGTATCGGCAAGGGCGGCGTGAACATCAAGCTGGCCGGCATGCTGGTGGGCCGCGAGATCGAGGTCTGGCGCGAACTGCCGCAGAACGAGGAGGAGGAAGACGACGTGCTGCTGAGCGAATTCACGGACGTAATCGATCCTTGGGTGATCGAGCGCCTGCAGAGCATCGGTTGCGACACCGCCCGCAGCGTCATGGCACTGGCTCCGGCCGATATCGCCTCCCGGGCCGATCTGGAAGACGAGACCGTGGAAGAAGTGCTCCGCATCCTGCACGAGGAATTTGAAGACTAATTTAGAAATATAGGGGGTTATATATGGCAGAAATCAGATTATCGAAGCTTATTAAACAATTCAACATCGGGCTGGACACCCTGGTGGAGTTCCTCAACTCCAAAGGCGCCGGCATCGAAGACGCCAATCCGAACCTGAAAATCTCCGACGAATACATGCCGGAGCTGCACAAGAAGTTCGGTAAAGACCTGGAGCTGAAGGAACAGGCCGAGAAGGTGGACGTGAAGCTCACCGAAATCCTGGACAAGGCATCCAAGAAACAGGAAGACGAAGAAGACGAGTTCGAGCCCGAGCGGGTAACCGTTATCAAGAACAACAATCTGTCCCGCACCGTGGCGGAACCGGAACCCGAGCCCGTGGCAGAGCCGGAGCCGGAACTGGTAGTGGAACCGGAACCCGAGCCGGTTGTAGAGCCGGAGCCGATTGTGGAACCGGAACCCGCAGCAGAGCCGGAAGTTGTCATACCGAGCGAAGCGAGTGTATCTCCTGCCCAAGGAGATCTCTCGACTACGCCTTCGGCTCCGCTCGAGATGACAGTTGAGGAACCCGAACCGGTCGCAGAACCTGAGCCCGTAGCAGAGCCGGAATCCGCCCCGACCCCCGCGGAAACCCCTGCCGCCCAGGAAGGCGCAGCACCCTTCAAGGTGCTGGGCAAAATCGACCTGTCCCAGTTCGACCCCAAGCGCGCCAAAAAGCGCGAGCGCATCAAGAGCAGCGGCTCCCAGAAGGTAGACGTTACCAAGGTACAGGCCGAAAAAGCCCCCAAGAAGAAAGAGGACAACAAGAAAGCCAAGCCCACCAAGAAGGGCGAACGCTTCAAACCCGCCATGACGGAGGCCGAGCAGGAAGAACTGCAGAAGGAAATCCAGAAGCAGGTGAAGGAAACCTATGCCCGCATGAACGAGAGCAAGAGCAATACCGGCGCCAAGCACCGCAAGGAGAAGCGCGAGATTGCCGCCATCCGTTCGCAGGAGGAGATGGAAGCCGCCGCTGCAGAGAACAAAATCCTGCGGGTCACCGAGTTCGTAACGGTGAACGACCTGGCCACCCTGATGAACAACACCCCGGTGGTGAAAGTGATCGGCGCCTGCATGTCCCTGGGCATGATGGTATCCATCAACCAGCGTCTGGATGCAGAAACCCTGGTGCTGGTGGCCGAGGAATTCGGTTACAAGGTGGAATTCGTCACCGCAGAACTCACCGAGGAAGTGCAGCAGCAGGAACCCGACCGCGAGGAAGACCTGGTGGAACGCCCGCCGGTGATTACCGTGATGGGTCACGTCGACCATGGTAAGACTTCCCTGCTGGACAACATCCGCAACTCCAACGTGATTGCCGGTGAGGCCGGTGGTATTACCCAGCACATTGGCGCTTATAGCGTGAAGCTGGAGAGCGGCCGCCGCATCACCTTCCTGGATACCCCTGGTCACGAAGCCTTTACGGCCATGCGTGCCCGTGGTGCCCAGATGACGGACCTGGCCATCATCATCGTAGCGGCGGACGACGCCGTGATGCCCCAGACCAAGGAAGCCATCGCCCATGCCCAGGCAGCCGGCGTACCCATGGTCTTCGCCATCAACAAGATCGATAAACCGGGCGCCAACCCGGATACCATCCGCCGTCAGCTGTCGGAAATGAACATCCTGGTGGAAGACTGGGGCGGTAAGTACCAGTGCCAGGAAATCTCCGCCAAGAAGGGCCTCAACGTGGACAAGCTCCTGGAGAAAGTGCTCTTTGAGACCGACCTCCTGGAACTGAAAGCCAACCCCAACAAACTGGGCAGCGGCGCCGTGATCGAAAGCTCTCTGGACAAAGGCCGCGGTTATCTGGCCACGGTCCTGGTGCAGGACGGTACGGTGAACGTGGGCGACGTCATTATTTCCGGTGCCTACTACGGCCGCGTAAAAGCCATGTTCAACGAGCGTGGACAAAAGGTGGAAAGCGCCGGTCCTTCCACGCCGGTTTCCCTGCTGGGCCTGAACGGAGCTCCCGCCGCCGGTGAAAAGTTCAACATCATGGCCGATGAAAAAGAGGCCAAGTCCATCGCCCAGAAGCGTGAGCAGCTCATCCGTATCCAGGGCATCAAGACGCAGAAGCACCTGACCCTGGAAGAGATTGGCCGCCGTATCGCCATCGGCAACTTCAAGGAACTCAACGTAATCGTGAAAGGTGACGTGGACGGTTCCGTGGAAGCCCTGTCGGATTCCCTCATCAAACTTTCCACCGAGGAAGTGCGCGTGAACGTTATCCACAAGGCCGTGGGTGCCATCAGCGAGTCCGACGTCCTGCTGGCAGAAGCCTCCGACGCCGTGATCATCGGCTTCCAGGTGCGTCCTTCCGCCGAGGCACGCCGTGCCGCTGAGAAGGAAGGCATCGAAATCCGCCTGTACTCCGTTATCTACGACTGTATCAACGAAGTCAAGGAAGGTATCGAGGGTATGTTGGAGCCCGAGAAGAAGGAAGAGGTTACCGCCACCGCAGAGGTGAAGCAGACCTTCAAGATCTCCAAGGTGGGCACCATCGCCGGTTGTCTGGTGAAGGAAGGCAAACTCACCAACAAGGCCGATGTACGCCTCATCCGCGACGGCATCGTGGTTTACACCGGTGCACTTTCCTCTCTCCAGAGGGGCAAGGACCAGGTGAAGGAAGTACCTTCCGGCATGGAATGCGGCTGCGGACTGGAGCGTTACAACGACATCCACCCCGGGGACATCATCGAAGCTTTCCAGATTGTAGAAATCAAGCGCAGCCTGTAAAGACTGCGCTTGTCAAAGCACCTTTTACAGGGCTTTTGCAGTTATATCAGCAGCAGCAATGCCGCCAGATAAACGCAAAAGCCCTGTGTGCGTAAGCGACGGCGGATGATGTAGTGGGTGGAAAGGTCCACCGGGTCTGCGGAGAAGTCTGCCTGCAGGTTCTCCGGCATGTGGCGCACGTCCCATTTGTTCACCAGTTCCCCGGCATTGAAATAGGAGCCGCCGCCATTGGAGCGGTTTAAGGTAATAAGCGTCTTATAGTCTGCGTAATACAGCGGAAGGTCCTGAGGGAGACGGACATCTCCGGGAACGGCCGATACCAGCACCAGCGGCGTTCCGCCGGCCTCCAGCACGGCGAAGTACTGTTCCCGTACGCACCCCCAGGGAGCGGTGACAGGATCGTAAACCGAGAATACCACCACGTTTCCTTCGGCCGCCATGCGGTCGTGATAGATACCGTCGGCATCTGAGAAGCTCAGGATGGGATAGTCCTCCGAGACAGCCGTGGTTTTGCGGAATACGGTGTCTACCCGAACGAAAGTCCAGGTAGTATCCGGCAGGGCGGTAAGGTCGAAAATCCCCTCCTTTCCGTCTTTCTGGTACACGTACGCAGCCTTGTAGTGGTTGTCCGCGGCCACTTCGTCGTCCAGGGAGGCATACAGCTCCGCGCCCCAGTCGAAGGCGGTGAAATCCAGGATAGGAAGGTGTCGATTGCTGTAAATGACCACGAACAGTATCGACAGGCCCGCCAGAACGGCCGCCACGATACGGTTTCTCTTGGGACGGCCGAAGTCATGGAAGGGCGTGAACGCGATGACGCTGAGCAAAAGAAGAATGACATTCTTCCAGAAACTCTGCGCGTGCGACAGATGGACGGCCTCGCCAAAGCAGCCGCAGTCCATGGTAGGGTTAAGCACCCACAGCACAAACGTGACGATGGTGAAAAAGCCCAGCAGGATATACGTGAGAATAGCCGCCAGCTTGCGCAGCACACCGGTAATGAGCGACACGCCCACACCGGCCTCCAGCACCGCCAGCGCGATACCCAGGCCCTTGGCCGCAGGCATCATCCCCGGCACTTGGAAGAAACGGAAATACTCCTGCAGAATGAGCATGGTCCCCACCGGGTCCACCATTTTCAGGAGGCCCGATACCAGGAAGACGATGCCCACCAGGACGGCCGCAAAACGACGGAAACGCTGATACGAGGTATTCATTGAAGATAAGGGTCTATCATGAGACGGACTTTGGCGAAGATATCGTCCGGGGGAAGCATCTCGCCGTTTGCATCGGCACAGTCGATACGGGAAAAATGGCTGTCCATCTGGGTTTGCTCCAGATAGAGCGAACGGACATTTTGCTGAAAGGCGATGGAGGCCTCATGGATGTCCTGGGCACCCTCCAGGTAGTTCCGGTCTTCGCCGGAGCGATGCTGGGACAGGCTCTGTTCCACAAAGCTGATGGGGACATCCAGGAAGAGGTTCAGGTCCGGAACCGGGAGCTGGAAATCTCCGTATTCCGTGTGGAAAATCCAATCCCTGAGTTGCTTACGCTCATCCAGGTCCTGGAGCTTGGCGCATTGATAGGCGATGTTGGAATATACATAGCGGTCCAAAAGGACGGTTTTCCCCTCCTCCAGGGCCTTCCGGATAACGGGGCCTGCGCCATGGCGGTCTTCCGCAAAAAGCAGCGCCACCAACTGCGGGTGCACGCTTTCATTGGAGCCGAAGTCTCCGCGGAGGAAACGGCTGATGAGGTCTCCATATACAGGCGCATCGTAGCGCGGGAAATGGATGTACTCCAATGCCCCGCAACGCTGCTGCAGATATTCTTTCAGTTTCTTGACCTGCGTGGACTTCCCTGCCCCGTCCAGGCCTTCCAATACGATAAGCATGTACAAAGATAATAAAAAAAGAACCGGTCTCAAAGACCGGCTCTCAGGAGTTTCAGTTTTTAGAACACGTCAGGTTCATTCTGTTTGGGCTCGTCTTCCTCGAAGCGGGGCTTGCGGGGTTTGTCGTGACGATCCTCGTGACGCGGGCCACGGTCTCCACGGCGGTCGTTGCCACCTTTGCGGTCGCCTTCGCGACGCGGGCCACGGTCTCCGCGGTCTCCACGGGGAGCACGCTTGGGCTCCACATAGCCTTCCGGCTTCTCGGTGAGGGCGCGCATGGAAAGGCGCATCTTGCCGGTCTTGGCGTCAATCTCCAGGAGCTTGACATCGACCTCGTCGCCCACCTTGAGCACATCCTCCACCTTGTCGGTCTTGGTCCATGCAATCTCGGAGACGTGCAGCAGGCCTTCCTTACCGGGCAGGATCTCGATGAAAGCACCGAATTCCAGGATGCTCACCACCTTGCCGTGGTAAACCTTACCGACCTCGGGCACAGCGCAGATGCCTTTGATACGCTCCAGCGTGGCATCCATGGCAGCCTTGTCGGTACCGAAGATATCGACCACACCCTTGGTGGTGCCGTCGCCGTTGTCCACCTCGTCGATGGTGATGGTGGTACCGAATTCCTTCTGCATGCCCTGGATGGTTTCACCACCCTTGCCGATGATGGCGCCGATGAACTCGGAAGCCACCTCGATCTGGACCATGCGAGGTACGAAGGGCTTGAAGTCCTCACGCGGCTCGGCGATGGTCTTGAGCATTTCGCCCATGATGTGCATACGTCCCTGACGGGCCTGCTCCAGGGCTTTCTCCAGCACCTCGTAGGACAGGCCGTCCACCTTGATATCCATCTGGGTGGCGGTGATACCGTCCTTGGTACCGGTTACCTTGAAGTCCATGTCGCCAAGGTGGTCCTCATCACCGAGGATATCGGTGAGGATAGCGTAGCGGTCGTTAGGACGGACGGCGTCGGTGATCAGACCCATGGCCACGCCGGCCACCGGCTTCTTGATCTTGACACCGGCATCCATCAGGGCCAGGCAGCCACCGCACACGGAGGCCATGGAAGAGGAACCGTTGGATTCCAGGATATCGGAAACTACGCGCACGGCGTAAGGGAATTCGGGAGCCGTAGGGATGACGGGCTTGAGGGCACGCATGGCCAGGTTGCCGTGACCGATCTCACGACGGCCGGTGCTACGCTGCGGCTTGGCCTCGCCAGTGGCGAACGGCGGGAAGTTGTAGTGGAGCACGAACTGCTGATCGTCCTGGATGAGGACTTCGTCCATCTCCTTCATGTCCATCTTGGTACCGAGGGTGACGGTGGCCAGGGACTGGGTTTCACCACGGGTGAAGATGGCGCTGCCGTGAGCGCAAGGGAGGTAGTCGGTCTCGCACCAGATGGGACGGACTTCGTTGGTGGCGCGGCCGTCCAGGCGTTTGCCTTCGTCCAGCACCAGGTTGCGCATGGCTTCCTTCTCTACGTCGTGGTAGTAGCGGTCGATCATGGCACCCTTCACCTCCAGGTCTTCCTCGGAGAAGCCGGCTTTGAATTCGTCACGGATGGCGTTGAAGCCGTCCTCGCGCTCGTGCTTGGGCTTGGCGCTCTTGGCCAGTTCATAGCACTTGCTGTAGCAAGCCTCGCGCACGGCCTTCTTGAGGTCTTCGTCTTCCTCGTCGTGCGGGTAGTCGCGCTTGTTCACGTCGGTACCCAGCTCGTGCATGAGTTCTTTCTGCACGCGGCAGTGCTTCTTGATTTCTTCGTGGGCGAACTTGATGGCTTCCAGCATATCGTGCTCGGAAACCTCGTTCATCTCACCTTCTACCATCATGATATTTTCCTCGGTGGCGGCAACCATCAGGTCCAGGTCGGCCCGTTTGTTGTCCTCGAAACCGGGGTTGATGACGAATTTACCGTCGATGCGGGCTACGCGAACCTCGCTCACGGGACCGCCGAAGGGCAGGTCGCTGGTGGCAAGGGCGGCCGATGCGGCCAGACCGGCAAGGGCATCCGGCTGGATGTCTTTCTCGGCCGAGATGAGCATTACATTCACAAAGACCTCCAGGTGGAAGTCGTCCGGCCACAGCGGGCGGATGGGGCGGTCCACAAGACGGGCGATGAGCACCTCATAGTCGGAGGGGCGGCTTTCGCGCTTGAGGAAACCTCCGGGGAAACGGCCGGCGGCATAATATTTTTCACGATAATCCACGGTGAGGGGCATGAAGTCGGTACCCTCTTTCACCTCCGTGGCGCAGGTGACGGTGGCGAGCAGCATGGTGCCACCCATTTTCACAACGGCAGAACCGGCAGCCTGTTTGGCGAGTTTTCCGGTTTCGATCTCGATTACCCGACCGTCGGGTAACGTGATGGTCTTTTTGATAATGTTCATCTAATTACGTCTTTTTTCGTCTTTGTTTCGTCAATATTTCGTCTGTATGCAAGCGGACGAAATTTATTTTTTGCGACGGTGCGCGAAAAACCAAATTCCGCTCCGCTGTCTTTTTCACTAAAAAGGGGGAGAGAATATGCCTTGCATATTACTCTGCCCCCGTTTTTTCCTATCCTTTTGCTTATCGGCGGAGACCCAGCTCCTTAACGATAGCCCTGTATCTCTCGATGTCGATTCTCTGGAGGTAGTCCAGCAGCTGACGACGCTTACCGACCAGGCGGAGAAGGCTGCGGCGCGTTACCACGTCTTTCTTGTTCTTCTTCACATGCTCTGTAAGGTGAGCGATACGGTAGGAAAATAAAGCAACCTGACTCTCAGGAGAGCCGGTGTCCTTATTGGACTTCCCGTACTTCGCGAAAATCTCTTGCTTTTTCTCAGGCTGTAAATATTCTGCCATGATGCAATGAGTTTAAAGTTTTAAAAATTTTAGCCTGCAAATGTACGGATTTATTTTGGTACCACCAAATTTTTCGTATCTTCGTACGATTAATTATAGGGTATTTCACATGGGAAAGCAGAACGCCATCCAATCCTTCTTCACAAACGACCGGATCATGCTCATCCTGGTCCTGGTGAACACGCTCGCCATCTTTGTGGGAGGATTCTTCGAAACTTCCGTCTTCTTCAACTGGAGCGATGCCTTCTTCACGATTCTGTTCGTCATAGAAGCTATCGTCAAAATCCATACTTACGGATGGAAGCGTTATTGGAAGGACGGCTGGAACCGCTTCGATTTTATCCTGACGGTCGTGGCGATTCCGTCCCTGATGAACAGTTTCATCGAGTACGACCTGGCCACCAACATTCTGCTGTCCCTGCGGACGCTGCGCATCTTCAAGTCCTTCCGTCTGTTCAAGTTCATTCCCAACGTGAACGGCCTGCTCAAGGGCATGAAGGTGGCTGCCAAGGCTTCCCTTATCGTCATTATTGCCTTCGTGGTCATCGTGTTTGTCACGTCCATTCTGGCTTCTACCTTATATAGTAAGGTTGTTCCGGACCTGTTCGGGAATCCGGGCGTATCGCTCTACACCATTTTCCGCTACTTCTCGGGCGATGACTGGGGTGCCGTGCCTGTGAGAATCGCCGAGAACAGCTCGGAGCTGGTTGGTCATCTCTCCCGCGCCGCTTTTGCCATCGTCTTCTTCTTTGGCGGCATCCTGGGTGTCTCGCTGGTGAACTCCATTTTTGTCGATGCCATGGAGGACGATGACAACGCCAAGATTCTGCAAAAGCTGGAAGACCTGGAGAAGAAGCTGGAGGAGATGAAGAAGAATTGAGGCATAATAAAAGTGAAACCATGACCGACCAACACGCTATCATTCGCGATGCCCTGCCCTCCGACGCTCCTTTCCTGGCACAGTGTATCCTGGCAGGCTTCCATCTCTATGACTTCGAGCCGGAAGGGCCCAAAGACAAGGAGGTATATCGGCTTCTTATTGAATGCATTAAGCGCGATGACCTGCTGTATACCTATAAGTTTGCCCGGATGGCAGAAGTAGGTGGAGTGCCGGCCGGGTCCCTCCTCTCCTACCCGGGAGAGCTGTACCGCGGCCTCCGGCACAAGACCTTCGAGGAACTGTGGCCGGACCTTCTGAGGCTGGATGCCGAATCCGAGCAGGAGACCGGCCCCGGCGAGTTTTATCTGGACTCACTGGCCGTTTCGCCCGCGTTCCGGCACCAGGGCATCGGCCACACGCTCATAGAGGACGGCATCCGCAAAGGCATCGGCCTGGGATACAAGCAGATGGGCCTTGTTGCCGATGTCACAATGCCCCACCTCATCCGTCTTTATTCCTCTTATGGCTTCGTTCCCGAGGAGCGCCGCAAGGTCCTGGGAATCGACTTCCAGCGAATGGTATACACTGTTCGGTAACAAATCCAGATGTATATGATTGGGTGGTTCCTCTTTCTGTCAATAAACTGGACATTTTGTCCACAAAATGGACTTTCTGTCACCCAAGTCTTGCCAAAAAGTCCATTTCTGACGCACTGGCTCCGGCTTTGCAATATCCTTAGGCGTTCCGTTAAGGAAACCGGACGGAAGGCCACGTAAGGACCCGAAACCGAAGAACGTTTAAAGTGATTTTGTTATGTTACCTACGATTAGAAGGAATCAAAGCTGGTTGCCTGACATCTTCAACGACTTCTTCGACAACAGCTGGATGGAAAGAACGAACTACACCGCTCCGGCCATCAATGTACTTGAGAACGAAAAGGAATATGACGTGGAGCTTGCCGCTCCGGGTCTCACCAAAGAGGACTTCCAGGTCCATGTGGACGAGGATAACAACCTTGTAATCAACATGGAGAAGAAGGCCGAGAACCACGAGAAGAAGCATAACGGCCGTTACCTCCGCCGCGAATTCTCCTATGAGAAGTTCCAGCAGATGCTCACCCTTCCCGAGGATGCCGAAGCCGAGAAGATCGAGGCCAAGGTGGAGCACGGCGTGCTGAATGTCCACATCCCCAAGAAGGAAAAGGTGGATGTGCAGAAGGCCGTCAAGCAGATTGAGATCCAGTAATCGCTGGCTCTACAGTCATAAACTGTTAGGGACGCTTCCTGGATGGGCAGCGTCCCTTCTTTGTTGCGCCAAAATGTCATAAGGGAAGGCATGGACTGACTTTTGCTGATAACAGGTCAGTTCAGAAAAGATACTTTTGAAAATGTTCAATAAGCACGATATTGCCCGCGATGCCTGCCAGCTCTTCGGGGCCCAGGCCCGGAAAGGCTATGACTGGTGGTGGCACTCTTTCACCGGCCACGACGCCGAGACCGGCGCCGCCAAACCTTTCTTCATCGAGTTCTTCCTCTGTAATCCCGCCCTCGGCGGGGATGAACCTGTCTTCGGCCAGGTCCCCGGGGAACCCCGGAAGCCGTCCTACCTGATGGTCAAGGCCGGTGCCTGGGGAGAGGATGCCGCACAGCTTCACCGTTTCTTCGGCTGGAAGAAGATCCAGGTGGATTGGGGTGTCCCCTTTTCCATCGAGGCCGATGAGTGCTTCCTCACAGAAGACCGCACCCACGGCCATGTGAAAGTAGAGGATGCCGCAGCACATCCTGAGTGGATGTGCCAGGATGGGGAGATGTCGTGGGACCTCAAGATCAACAAGATAACGGCCTTCAATGTCGGTTTCGGTGCTGATGATGTCTTCCGCAAGGCTGAAGCCTTCGAGATGTTCTGGCATGCGGAGGGTATGAAGAGCACCTTCGAGGGAGAAGTCATCTGGAACGGCCGTCGCTACCTGGTCCGCCCGGAGGACTGCTACGGCTACGCCGACAAGAACTGGGGCAAGGACTTCACCAGCCCCTGGGTGTGGCTCTCTTCCAACAACCTCACCAGCGAAATCACCGGGAGGAAGCTGACGGACAGTGTATTCGATATCGGCGGAGGGCGACCCAAGGTTGGCCACCTTGCCCTTCCCCGTAAGCTCCTTTCCGCCTTCTGGTATGAGGGAAAACCCTATGAGTTTAACTTCTCGAAGGCCTGGACGGGGGTCCATACGGAGTTCGACTGCAAGGAGACCGACTCGCAGATTATCTGGCACGTGGAACAGCGCTCCCTTTCCGGCAGGATGGTGACCGACATCACCTGCGAGAAAAAGGACATGCTCCTTGTCAATTACGAGGCCCCGGATGGGGTCAAGCGCCACAACCGCCTCTGGAACGGCGGCAATGGCAGGGGTACTGTGCAGCTTTTCGACATCAAGGGGAACCTTATCGACCGCATCCATGCCGAGAATGTGGGCTGCGAATGGGGTGAGTATTGCTAGTAGACACCCTCTCAACAACTTGCCGCCATCTCTTCATGACATGAACCCCAAAAGTTTTTTGTCCAACTTTTGGGGTTCATGTCATTTCACAGAAAAACCGTATATTTGAGCATGCAAACTGCCATCATCATAGGAGCGACATCCGGTATCGGACGCGCTGGATGCCCTTCTTCTAAAGACACAATAGCACACTGAAAAAAGAGCTATGACAATACAGGAATTCAGAAAGTACATGGCATCGGGCCAGCCGGAGCCATCGGCGGCGCTGTGATGATGTGGATGGATCCCAGCGGAATGAGCTGGGGAGGAGAACCGATGCTGGACCTGCTCCGGGCCAAAATGCCCTGGCCCGATGTCTTTTTCAAGGACTTCATTCCTTCGGGCTTTGCACTGCTTGCTGTAAATGGCCTTCCGCAGATATTGGCCGCCCTCATGCTCTTTAAGAACCATCGACTGGCCTACTGGACCTGTCTTGCCTGCGGCATCATTCTTATGCTTTGGATTGCATTGGAATGGTGGATATGGGGTTTTGTCGCCCTCAGTAATATTTTCTTCGTCCTGGGCGTAGTGGAAGTCGTCTGTGCCTGCTTGAACCTGCGCATCGGCCGGAAAGTTATCCCATTCTAAGCCCTATTTTTCCCGCTCCGACCAACACCAAGCGCTTGGTGCTCCATTCTACCACTTTTTCGGGTATTTGTTGTATTTTTGCTTCGTATGGTCACTCTCATCATCATCGCCATCACCTGCCTTGTGAGCATCCTATGCTTCACCGGGACGCTGAACGGGAACCGGCTCCTTTTCAACGCCTACTCCGTCTGGCACAGGAGGGAGTGGCACAGGATGCTATCCCATGGCTTTGTACACGGCGGCTGGGGGCATCTGCTTTTCAACATGCTCACGCTCTATTTCTTCGGGGGTGTCGTAGAGCAGTATTTCGCCCTGGCTTTCGGCAAGACGATAGGCATCGTGCTGTATGTTGTCCTGTATGTCAGCGCCATCGCCGTATCGAGCATCTGGGACCTCGTGAAGTACAGGGACGACTGGAACTACAACGCCGTGGGCGCTTCCGGAGCCGTATCGGCCATCCTGTTTGCTTCCATCCTCTTTGAACCCAAGATGGGTATCTACATCTTCCTGATTCCCATTCCGGTCCCGGGGTATATCTTTGCGCCGCTATACCTTCTGTACTGCTGGTACATGGCAAGGCGCAACATGGACAATATCGGCCATACCGCCCACTTCTGGGGCGCGGTCTACGGACTCCTTTTCCCGCTGGTCTGCCGTCCGGACTTCTTCCAGCACTTTCTAGTGCAGCTCGGACTATGATGCGTTTCCTGCATATCGCCGGGAAGACGTCTACCCTTCTCCTGCTCCTGAGCGTCCTGTTCTCCTGCGGGACGCCAAGGCGCCTCTCGAAGGAAAGCCTCGCGGATGCCGTTTGGACGCTCAGCCAGACACATCCGGACGGATTCACACTCGATGTCCGCAAGATGACTGAACCCAGGGAGGGAATCAGCGTTGCGTATTGGGCCACGCAGGACAGCCACGGAAGGCAGGCGCTGGATGCCGTGGTAAGTCATGCCACCACGCACGACGGCTTCGTGGGCGGATGGCTGGACCCGTCAGACAGCCTCTACTACTTCGACAGTGTCCGTCTCTTCCCGGAAGACTCGCTGGAGGCGGCCGTCAACTTCGGGAAGGCCAATTTCCAAAAGGCAATTTACAAGCTCTCCACCGGAGAGGAGATAATTCTGAAGGAGGATATTGAATTCGTTTCTCCGACTAACCTCATCATCATGTATGATCCGCAGGTCGGGAAGGGGCCGCTCCTTAGAGCCGTCAAGTCGTACGGGGCGGAGATTATCTACGAATACCATATCATCTCCGGCATCGCCATCAAAGTCCCCGGGGACATCCTCCAGGCTATCGCCTTCTTTGCCAATGTGAAGGGCGTCACTGCCGTTGAACGGGACCATATCTACCATCTCATTGACCCGGTCAAGCCCAAGCTGGAGGTGATGTAGACAGCTTTGCAACCCGGTTGCGCCGAAAGGTCACTATTTTTGCTCCCGCTATGAAACAGAAAGAACACCTCCCTTTTTTCGGTATAGGCCCATATTATGTGGGAGCTATCGCTGTCATTACGGTCGCCGGGATGGCGCTCTCCTGGAAGGGCTACCTGGATAGCGGGCTGATACCCGGTCTGAGAACGCCGATGATGATTCTCGGCATCCTCCTTATCCTTGTGGGGGTCTTCATCTGGGGATACGCTTTCTTCCGTTCCCGGATTGACGAGGGCATCCGGAACAACCGCCTGGTCACTGACGGCATCTATGCCTGGTGCAGAAATCCCCTTTACACGGGATGCATGTTCATCTGCATCGGCGTGTCCTTTTTTGCCGGGAATCTCTGGCTTCTCTTCCTGCCTGTCATCTTCTCCATCCTCATGGCCCTCACGATGAAGCTGACGGAGGAGAAATGGCTCCATGAACGCTATGGGGCCGAATACGATGCCTATTGTCGCCGCGTCAACCGCGTCTGGCCCTGGTTCCCCAGAAAGGAGGGAGCCGTATCCATCTACGGCATCGAGGGGATGTACTGCTCCCATTGCAAAGCCACTGTTGAGAATGCCGTCCGGGAGGTGGAAGGAGTGATGTCCGCCAAGGCCAGCTTGCGCCGCAGGACCCTATCCGTCAAGGGCACGGCATCAGAGGACAGTATTCGCAGGGCCGTCGAAGGCACGGGCTATATTTTTACGGGGAAGCTCTAACAAATATTTAAAACCCCGCCGGTGCCAGCGGAAGGGTGGCCAGCAGGAGCCCCAGGCCGAGCACCAAGAGGACAGCCACCAGCTTCCAGGCCCACTTGAGCCACTTTTCGTAGGGGACGCGGGCCATGGCCAGTGCCGCCATAAGGACGCCGGATGTGGGGGTGATCATATTGGTAAATCCGTCGCCGAACTGGAAGGCCAGGACCATGGCCTGCCGGGACACCCCCACCAGGTCCGAGAACGGGGCCATGATGGGAATGGTGATGGCCGCCTTGGCCGTTGCACTCGGGATGAGGAAGTTGATGACCGCCTGGATGCCATACATGGCCGCCAGGGAAGACGCCTCCCCTGTTCCGTCCAACGAATCCTGCATGCCGTGCAGGATGCTGTCGATAATCTTTCCGTCCTGAAGGATAGTGACGATTCCGGTAGCGAAACCGACCACGAGGGCGGCCGGAAGGATGTCCTTGGCTCCGGCAAGGAGCTCGTCCGCAATCCGGTTGGCCGGGAAGCGGGCGACGATGCCGCAGAGGATGCCCATCGCCAGGAAGAGTCCGGTAATTTCCGCCATGTACCAGCCCCACAGGGTGGCTCCGACAATAAGGGCAATGACCGTGAGAAGCAGGATACCCAGAATCCAGCCCTGCCTGGAAGAAAGCGTCTCCTCTTTGAGGGCAGTCCCCTCCTCCGGCGGCTCACGCTTTGTTTTCCGCGCGTACAGGACCACGAAGAGGCACAGCAGCACGGTCAGGAAGGCCCAGCAGAAGATGCGGTAGCCCATTCCGGAGAAGGGCGGAAGATCCGCCATCCCTTGCGCAATCCCCACCGTGAAGGGATTGAGGAAGGCGCTGGAAAAGCCGATATTGGAAGCCACATAGACCACCAGGAGCCCCATAATGGCGTCATAGCCCAAGGATACCACCAGCGGAACCACAATTCCCACAAAAGGAATGGCCTCCTCGCTCATGCCAAACACCGCTCCGCCCAGGGAGAAAAGGAGCGTAAGCGCTACCAGCACCCATTTGTCCTTCCGGCCGATAAGGGCGATAAACCGACGGATCCCCGCATCCACGGCTCCGGTAGCAGTGAGAAGGGAAAACGCCCCGCCGACAACGAGGATAAAGATGATGATGCCCGCCTGCTTCACGAAGCCATGGTAGATGGCCGAAAACACCTGCCAGGTCTGTGGGACGGCAGCCACCTCCTCATAGGTGAGTCTCCCCTCCCCGTCCGTGACGTACTGCCCGCCCGGCACCATCCAGGTGAGGACGGCGCACAGCACAATGAGCATGGCGATGATTACGTATGTGTTCGGCAGTTTCTTCATGTCACTTGCAAAGGTAGCATAAAATTTCTTATCTTCGCAGGCTTCAAGCCGCAGTACACCTCCATGGAAATGATTTGCGGTAAGTGACCGCAACTCTTATTTCTAGAGAAAAAATGTTATATTTGTGCATGATAACCAAGAACATACCCCCTACCATGACCCGGATCCTCAAACCCGAGATTGAACTGGAGCAGGCGCTTGCCGGTCAAATTTATAATGCCCTTGAGGGCGATGTCGTCCGCTTCGTCCTTAAGAATGCCCAGAGTTCTACGGATGACGATTATTGGAGAAGCCGTATGGAAGGCCATTGCATGAAGGTCGATAAAAACCTTCTGGGCGACTTTTACAATCTTTGCCATGAGGTCAAGCACCGCCTGAACTTTCAGGAGGATGTCGATTTCTACGTTACGGGCGATTCCTCTATCAATGCCTTCTCCATCGCTGCGGAAGACGATCAGCATCCCCATATCGTCAATGTAAATTCCGAACTCTTCAACCTGATGAGCGAGGACGAGTTAAAGTTTGTGGTCGGTCATGAGCTGGGCCATCTCATTAACCAGGATACGGCGTTAAGGCGCCTGATTCACTTTGTGTATCCGCCCCAATCGACCCAGATTCCCCTTACGCTGCAGTACAAAATCCATCTGCACGACAATTTGGCGGAACTAGTGGCAGACCGGTATGGTTACATTGCCTGTGGCAATCTGGAGGCCTGCGTAACCGCCTTCTTCAAGATGGCCTCCGGCCTGGACCTGGAGAAGATGCATGTGAGCATTGATGACCTTTTGGCCGATAATAGCAAACATTTGGAATATTTCCTCAAAGGCGGCGGCATGAGCCATTACGACCATCCGGTGAATCCCATCCGTGTGCAGGCCATCAACCTGTTCGCAAACGCCCGGAACCAGGACGAACTGGATAAGGGTATGGACGAGCTTATTCAGGTGTTGCTGAAGGTGGGCAATAATCCTATGGATCAGCCGATGTCCATCTTCGTCGCCACGGCCGGTATCATTGCCGCGAATGTGGACGGAAATGTGACCAAGGAGGAATACGAGCACATCATCGGGACCCTTTCGGGCAGCATGATCTTCCCCAAGAATTTCCTCGATTCCGTGCTGAAAGAAGATGTCGATGCGCTTTTCCAAGAGTCTGTCAAGACCATCCTCTCCATCAATCCGAATCTGAAGTCGAATATGATGGAATACATCATCGGCATTATTCTGGCCGATAGGGAAATCGGCGAGAAGGAGGTGAATTTCATTTACGGTATCGGTAAAAGCCTCGGCCTCAGCGTACAGGAAATTTCCATCCTCTTTGCCGGCATGGTCCAGCGCAGCTTCAATCCCAGCCTGGACGCTATCTCATAGGGGCGGGTTTAGTTACAGCCGGAGGTCCTTGATGCGGTCACTCACCGCATCCGGGCTTTCCACGGCGCAGCGGGCGCATTCCAGGCCCCAGCGGGCCGTCTCGGTAACGGGGGCACCCACTCCTGCGTGAACAATGCCCGCAAGGAGGGCATCTCCCCCGCCGGTGACGCTCTTGACGATACACGGAAGCGCCGGGAAGGCGTACTCCCGCCCGTCCTCTTCCACACGAAGCCCTTCGGCTCCGACACTGACGTATCTCCGCTGGATAACGGCCTCTTCCCCGAGGTCCGCAAGTTCCTGACTCTCAAGGGCATTGCACTTGAGAGCATAGAAGGCTTTCTTCTCGGAGAGCCTCACCGCCTCACGGATGCGTCCTGCCTTGGCCACGGAGACGGCATCCAAGTACAGCGGACGCGTGCAATGGTCGATAAGGAAGGCCAGGGCTTCGGCCGATGAGTTGGCATCGGCAACAACGGCATCGGCACTGTTGATGGCTTCCAGACGCTTTGAGAGCCACTCCGGAGACATCCCTTCCGTGGCGTTCATGTCGGCCACTCCCCCGACGAGTTCCCCATCGGCATTGTTGACAGACACAAAGAAAGAGTTGGTCCCTTCATGGGCGATTTCCGAATGGTCGATCCGGATGCCCAGCTCCCGGCAGGATGAAGCGATGACAGGGCCGAAAAGGCCACCGCCGAAGATGGTCACCAGCTCTACCTCATCTCCCAGAAGCGCCAGGTTATGCGCGATGTTCCGTCCCACACCGCCCCAGGAGACCTGGACGGTCCCGGGGTTGGAATCACCGAACTGGAAAGCGCGGCCGGACGTGGCGGTGATATCCACGTTGGCGCCGCCGATGACGCAAATTCTCATGGGTTTCTCCTGCCCTTAGATGCAGATACGCAAATGTACAAAAAATAATCGAGTGCAGAGTGTCAGGATTCTTGCTATCTTTGCAAAAGCATAAATCGTTATAGCCATGAAAAAAGCTTTACGCATCGTGGGAGTAGTGCTCCTTCTCGCCATTTTAGGCGGCTGCATCTATCTGGACGGCCTTCTGCCCATTATCACCGGCTACGGTGCAAAGGGAATGGCATCGGCCGTTTTTGTGTCCGGCAGAGATGCCGATGAAGTGGAAGCCCTGGACCTGAACTTCTCCTTCATCAAATTCAACAAATACAAGATCGACCGGGAGAACAAAACCGTCACCAGCCGTTTCCTGTGGCGCAAGGCAACAGCCCTATACAGAGACGGTTACGGCGTAACGCTGCTTCGCGGCATCAAGGCCGACGAATTGAGGGCACAAGCCTATCCGCTTCCCCCGGAGAGTGATTGCGTAGCACCGCTGCCGTCAGGTGATTCGGCCGAAGTGGCGCTTCTGGAGCCTATCGCCAAGGCATTGGTGGACGATAGAAGCTACAACGGCCATCCCTTCGCCTTCGTGGCCCTTCATAAAGGGAAGGTGGTGGCGGAGCGTTACGACAAAGGCATCGGCCCTGATACCAAACTGCTTAGCTGGAGCATGGCTAAGAGTTTTACCAGCGCCCTTGCGGGTGTTATGGCCGGTGACGGCCTTGTGGATATCGACGCACCCATGGATATTCCCGAGTGGCAGAATGATGGGAGGAAGGATATCACCTTGAACAACCTCCTCCAGATGCAAAGCGGCCTCAAGTGGAACGAGGACTACGGCGCCCGCTCCAACGTGAACCTGATGCTGCATCGTGAGAAAGACATGGGCCTACACGCCCTGGATATGCCGTTGGAATACGCGCCCGGCACCCACTGGTACTATTCCAGCGGCACGACCAATATCGTGATGCGTTACCTGCGCGGCAAGTTTTCCTCCGACGCGGAATTCCTTGGCTATATCCGCAACCGACTCTTTGCGCCCATCGGGATTCGTAATGCCGTCTTTGAGCAAGATGCCAGCGGTACTCCCGTTGGCTCTTCGTACTTGTACTTAAAGGCCATGGAGTTTGCCCGCTTCGGCCAGCTTTACCTGGATGACGGCTGCGTTGAAGGACAACGCGTCCTCCCGGAGGGATGGGTCGATTATACCCGGACGCCGGCCTCGGACAGCAAAGGCAACTACGGTGCCTTCTTCTGGCTCAACCTGGGTGGCAGATGCCCGGATGTGCCCTCCGACATGTTCTCTTGCAACGGCCACAACGGTCAGCAAATCTACATCGTCCCATCCAAAGACCTTGTGGTGGTAGTTTTGGGCTACTCCCCCAAGCCTGACAAGGTGATAGATTTCAACGGTCTGCTACGCGACATTATTGCCGCGCTGGACTCCGTAAAAGAGATTTAATTCAGCGCTGCTGAGAGGAATTCGGACAGTTCATCGCCGCTCAGGTCGCATGCCTCGATGACGCCGTCGGGGTTGATGAGGAAGTTGGTGGGAATGCCTTCTACGCCATATTTCTGCGCGGCCTTGCACTTCCAGCCGTTAAGGTCTGAGAGGTGGATCCAGGGCATATCCCAGTTTTCGATGGCGTCCACCCACTCTTCCTTGCTCTCGTCCAGGGAAATGCCGACGATATCAAATCCCTTGTTGTGGTACTTCTTGTAAGCGGCCACGACGTTGGGCATTTCTTCCTGACAGGGGCCGCACCAGGAGGCCCAGAAATCCAGCAGGATCCACTTACCCTTGCCGGCATATTGGCTGAGCCGGTGTGTTTTTCCATTGACATCCTTTGCCTGCACGTCTATGAAGCGCTGGCCAACCAGCTGGTCCTGATCCTGCTGTACCGGTTGCGTTTGCACACTGCCCGCAGAAGAAGTTGCAACGGAAACCATGCTCACACAAGCGAGCGCAAGGGCGAAAGTAATAATTGAGATACGCATAGTCTTCTTATTAATTACCAAGCAATTATCATTGTTCTGAACAAAGCATCGTCACGCAGTTCCTTCACCTGGGTGATCCGTCCTTCCGCATCTTTCACATATTCAAAACGGACCTGTATCCAAGGGTCGTTCGGATTAACCTCCCCCCACTCGTTGACGCGAAGTTGGTACGACTTGAGCTGTTTGGAAGGCCGCTCACCGGCGAGACCCTGCCAGAAAAGATCGACTTCGTTCAGAATCATATAGGCAAGCGGATCTACCGGGCTAAAAGGATTGGGAGAAGCGTCATAGCGCATATCCTTGACATCGAAGGATTCATCGCCGGGGCCAAAGCCCTTAAGTCCTGTCAGAAGGCCATCTTTCCACGCTAATTCGAAACTGCAGACACCGTTGGTCATAAAATCCTCGAAATAACAGTCCTGGAGATATCCATCCTGGTAACGCAGCCCCGTATAACTGCCAAGGGTTATAAGATCCTCCCCCTTTTCCAGCGACATCACATTCCGGCCCACCGTACAGGAAAATGCCTTGTGATTGCTGAAGAGGGAATATGTTGGCAGCAACAGCGACACACTCTCGGGAGCCTGCCCCTCCAGCGTACGGGTCATCAGCTGGTTGTGCTTCTCGTCGTATACAAACTGAATGGTGACAGCGCCTGAGCCGGGGACCTGCTTTTTCAGCTGCGATAATGCGCCATCCTTGTTATAGGTAAAATTGTAGCGGACACCTTCCTCCCCCGTGGAATAAACAATCCGCATTTGTTTCACTTGCGCATTCAGGGCCGTGCCTATGAGCAGGAGCGCCAATAAAAGTCTGATTTTCATACCACTAATCGTTTTTGCAAAGATAACAATTTATTTCGGAACACACTTCTTTGCGGAGCGAACGGGCTCGGCCTCCAGGGGATTTTCCGGCCAGGCGTGCTTGGGATAACGCCGGCGCAGTTCCTTCCGGACCTCGAAATAGGTCCCGCCCCAGAAACTCCGCAAATCCGTAGTAAGTTGCACGGGTTTGTACCCCGGCGACAAGAGTTCCATCAGGACCGGCGAACCGTCCACCTCGGGGGTATCCACCAGCCCGAAGCACTCTTGCAGGCGTACCCGCAGGACCGGCGCCTCCGCTCCCTGGCGGTACTCCAGGCGGATATGGCTACCCGTCGGCACGGTGATATGGGTAGGTGCCAGACGCTCCATCGCCTGTTGCTGGCTGTACGAAAGCCGGCTCCAGACAACCTCGCAAAGGTCGATTTTCTTGAGTTCAGCGGCCGTCGTCGCCTTTCCGATGAAGAGCGGTCCCCACTCGCGGGCATCGGCACAAAGTGAACTAGTATCCACCGCCGGAAGTTCGAGCTCGGGGTGACGAAGTGCGATAAAGGCGATGCGCCGCTGCAGGTTCCCCACCTCATCGTCAAAGGACAACATCGACGCGCCATTTCTGACGATGGCATCACAGATTACGGACTGCACCTGCTCCCTCTCAAGGCCGGACAAGGGTTTGGTCGATAAGAGGATGGCGCCCAAACGGCATTCCCGGCGGGCGACGGCCGTTCCACCCTTGGCATCCCAGAAGACGACGTCGCGTTCCCGCGTAAAGGCCGACAGGTCCTCCGACGCCACGAGGCTGGCAAGGAACACTTTGCCGACCCCTCCGGCGTTGGGGTGCATCGACGCGGCAACTATCCATTCCGCTCCGGCAAGCGGGTCTGAAGCGTCTACGGCAACGAGTTCCCCGCCGGAGAGCTGGAACGTACCCACACCCTCCTTCCAGGCTTTCCCTATCCGCTCCGGATATGCCTGGGCAAGCAGCCGCCCGGCGTCATAAGGGTTTACCGGTGTGTCATCGACAGGCGCCTTTACCAGAGCGGCATACTGGCGGGCAATCCGCGCGATACGGATCCACTGCCGGGAATTTCTCCCATGGCGGAGGGCATCCACGCGCCGGTCCATCGACACGTCCCCTTCCCCTGCCATCGGGTCTTTTTCTTCGAGAAGCGCCGCGAGGTCAGCCGCAAGCGCCTTTTCTTGGTCGGTCCGTGCCGATAAGAGCATCGCCGCGATACGGGGATGGCACGGGAGTTTCGAGAGCGCTTTTCCGCGGGCCGTGATGCCGTTTTCCTCGTCGATGGCACCGAGGGACAGAAGCAGTTCCCGGGCATGGACAAGGGCCGGACGCGGCGGAGGCGTGAGCCACGGGAGGCTTTCCACTTCCTTTTCGCCCCAGACGGCGGCATCCAGCAGCAGCGGGGCTAAATCGGCCTCCAATATTTCCGGCGTACGTATTTTCGCCATGCGGGCTTCCGTGCCAGCGTTCCACAAACGGTAGCAGATGCCGGGCGCAACGCGACCCGCACGTCCTGTCCGTTGGGTGGCCATGTCGAGCGATATCCGCACGGTTTCCAAATGGCTGAGTCCGCTGCGCGGATCGAAGACCATCTTCCGGTAAAGTCCGCTATCGACCACTACCCGTACTCCTTCGATGGTGAGGGAGGTCTCGGCGATGGGGGTAGCGAGGACCACTTTTCGCTCCCCAGGCCTACTAGGGGCGATGGCCCGCGCCTGCTCGTCATTGGAAAGAAGGCCGTAGAGCGGGTAGATGGCCGTATCCCCGAGGTTCCCGGAAAGGAGTTCTTCGGCCCGGCGAATCTCCCCTTCTCCCGGCAGGAAGGCCAGGATATCGCCCGCATGGCTACGGTGCGCCTGCAGGACGGTTTTCGCCACAAGGGAGGCGCAACCAAAGGCATCGGCCTCTTCCTTCGCATGAATAATCTCCACAGGATACATCTTCCCTTCGCTCTCCACCACAGGTGCATCCAGGGCCGATGAAAGGGCCGACGTGTCGATGGTAGCAGACATGATGACCAGGCGCAGATCCTCCCTGAGGAGGGCGCGGCACTGTCGCGTGAGAGCGAGGGCTTCGTCGGAGGTGAGGCTCCGCTCATGAAACTCGTCGAAAATGACTGTTCCCACCCCTTCGAGGGCAGGATCGTCCAGCAGCATCCGTGTCAGAATGCCCTCCGTCACCACCTCCACGCGGGTCTTTTGGGAGACCCGGCTCTCGAAGCGGATGCGGTAGCCCACCGTCTCCCCCACCTGCTCCCCCAAGAGCCAGGCCATACGGGATGCGACCTGCCGGGCAGCCACCCGCCGTGGCTCCAGCAGGATAACTTTCCCCTCGGGGAACGCATCGGCAATGGTGAGCGGAAGGACCGTGGATTTACCCGCCCCGGGAAGCGCCGTCACAATGACCCTTCCCCTCTCCGTAAGCACACGATTCACCTCCTCCACGATGCCCATAGCCGGGAGGGTTACAATGTCCGTATGACGAAGAATAGCCAAGGTTGTAGACACAAATATAGAAAATATATTTATCTTTGTATACCATGCAAGAGATTACGCCCGAATTCCTCCGACCGCGGCTGCTGCGCCGCCAGAACGATTCCCACAAGCACGACTACGGCAGGCTCCTTGTCATTGCCGGGTGCGAAACCATGCCCGGGGCGGCCCTTCTCGCCACCGGTGCAGCGCTCCGCTCCGGTTGCGGTCTGGTGATGCTTCACTCCACCCCGCGAACCCTTTTCGCAGCAGCGGCCTCCTACCCTTCTGCCATGCTCTCCGAGGACCCGGGAAGTCACTTCAGCACGGTCCCGGAGAAGCTCGAGCGCTACACCGCCCTTGCCATCGGCCCGGGACTCGGGTGGTCCCCCGGCACCATGAACGCCATGATGGACCTCCTGGGAGAAGCCTGTGAGCGCCGCATCCCGGCTGTCCTGGATGCCGATGCCCTCAATATCCTCTCGGTCATGGCCGACTGGACGGAACTCATCCCGCCCGGCTCCGTTCTCACCCCGCACAAGGGAGAGCTGAAGCGGCTCCTCCCCTGCCGGGACGACAAGGAACGGGAAACCCTCGCCTGGGAACTCTGCGCGGAAACCGGGTGCCACATCGTCATGAAGGGCTACCACTCCCGTATCTTCACCCCCGGCGGGGAATGTCTCGTCAACACAACGGGCAACCCGGGCATGGCCAAAGGTGGTAGTGGAGATGTGCTCACCGGCCTCATCGGCGGTCTTCTGGCAAGAGGATACGGAGCCGAGGACGCGGCAGCGCTCGGAGTCTGGATCCATGGCCATGCCGGAGACGTCCTGACAGCAAAGTATACGGCGGAAGCCTACAGCAGCCGCGACCTTATCGATGAACTTCCCTGCGGGTTCTATAAACTGGAACACGATGCCTATGCCGACGCCTCGGAATTCCTGGAAGAATACCTAAGTGATTGATGATGAAATTCAATGAACGAGCAAGTTATGCAACCCATCCGTCTTATCGCTATCCTCTTCGTTGTGATTGTCACCGCCTGTGGCGTCACCAGGAAGACTCCTCAGGAGAAACAGGCCGAAGCCCGGCGCATCCAGGAGATACTGGATTCCAGGAACTACACCATCGACATCAATTTCATGATACCGCTCCGCAGCAGCGGGAAAGCCGTCACAGCCCACTCCATCAAGGTCCACGGCGACACCCTTTTCTCCTATCTCCCCTACTTCGGAGAGGCTAGAATGGTGCCCTATGGCGGCGGCAAGGGACTTAATTTCCAGGAGAAGATTGCCTCGTATTCCGATTCCGGATCGTCCTCCGAAAAAAGGACGATTAAAATCGGCGTAAAAAACGAGGAAGACTCCTATATCTACACTCTGACTGTCTTCGACAGCGGCGATGCGGATCTCTTCGTCCACTGCGTCAACCGGGACGACATCACCTACCGCGGCGCCCTGAAAATAGAAGGAAAGGAATGAACGGAAAACGAGGGATTTATCGCATAAAATTACTATTTTTGTAGTATAAACTTAGGACGATATGAAAATTGGCATTTGCAACGACCACGCGGGCGTGGAATACAAGTTCAAGCTTGTGAAAATGCTGCAGAAACGCGGCATCGAGGTAGTGAATTTTGGTACGGACACCACGGATAGCGTGGACTATCCGGACTATGCCCATAAGCTGGCCTATGCCGTGGAAAACGGCGAGGTGGACCTGGGCATCGCCCTTTGCGGCACCGGCAACGGCATGGCCATCACCCTGAACAAGCACCAGGGCATCCGCGCCGGACTGGCCTGGGGCACCGCCATCGGCCATCTGGTGGCACAGCACAACAACGCTAACGTGCTGGTGCTGCCGGCCCGCTTCATCAGCTACCGCCTGGCATCGGCCATTGTGCGCGAGTGGCTGGACACCCCGTTTGAGGGCGGCCGTCACCAGAACCGCATCGACAAGATGCCTGTCAAATGATTTTCAGCCGCGACATTGCCGATTATCCGGAAGGCATTGTGCTGGCGGTAGACAAACCTTACCGCTGGACTTCTGCCGACGTCATCCGCAAACTCAAGTATGCCGCCATCAAGCACTTCGGGAAGAAGAACTTGAAGGTGGGGCATGCAGGCACGCTGGATCCCCTGGCGACGGGGGTACTGCTGGTGTGCATCGGCAATGCCTGTAAACGGGCGCAGGAGCTGCAGGACCACGACAAAGAGTATATCGCGCGCATCCGTTTTGGCGCCACCACGCCGTCGTACGACCTGGAGAAGGAGGTGGACCGCCAGTTCCCGTTTGAGCATATAAGTGCCGATGCCGTGCGCACCGCCCTTCCCGCCTTCCTGGGCGAGCAGGAGCAGGTGGCTCCGCTGTTCAGCGCCAAGAGCGTGGATGGAGTCCGAGCCTACGAACTTGCCCGGAAACTCTACCGGGCCGGCAACACGGAGGCCATCGACGCTGCCGCCCTGGAAACCCTCCACCGCAACCGCATCAACATCAGCGAGTTAGAGTTGCTCGATTTTACAGAGGATGGCATAGGGGTATCTGAACCCATGGCCACCCTCGGCCGTGTAAGAGGGAGGGGCCCACAGCCGTGCGAAGCACGCTGCGAATGGGAGGGGTCGCGAAGCGACGGTTCAGATACCCCTATGCCATCCTCAAACAATTCTGCATCGTCAAGAATTCACGTAGCAGATACTTCAGGGTTAGGATTACCGGAGGCCACCATCCGCATTGCGTGTTCTAAGGGGACGTACATCCGGGCCTTTGCCCGCGACCTGGGAGAGGCGCTGAACTCCGGCGCGCACCTGAGCGGGCTCATCCGTTCCCGGAGCGGAGAATTTACCATCGACAAGGCACTTTCCGTCGAGGAGGCCTTGGCATTACTACAAGCAGAATGAAAAAAATGATCCTTTTGGCGGCGGCGCAGCTTGCCGGCCTTTCCGCTTTCGCCCAGGAATGGGGCGTCGTGAACATTTCCGTGTGCAACCTGCGCGATACGCCTACGTACAGCGCCGAAATGGTGTCGCAGGCCCTGCTGGGCACGCCCGTGCACATTCTGCAGACGGGCGGCAGCTACAACTGGCCCCAGGTGCAGACGCCGGACACCTATACCGGCTGGGTGCACAAGGACGCCATCACCGTGATGGATTATGACACCTACCACGCATGGAACGTTGCCCCGAAGGTGGTGGTGACGGCCCTCACCGGCATTGTGCACCAGGAGGCTTCCAAGAGCTCCGCCACGGTGTCGGACGTGGTGGCCGGAGACATGCTCCGCTACCTGGGCAAGCGCGGCAATTACTTCAAGGTGGCCTTCCCGGACGGGCGCACCGGCTTCCTTTCCCGCAAACTGGCAAAGGAGGAAGACGACTGGCGCAAGGACATCGACAATAGTCCCGAAGCCATCCTGGCAACGGCCAAAAGCATGCTGGGTTTCCCCTACCTCTGGGCCGGCATGTCGCCCAAAGGTATGGACTGCAGCGGTTTCGTACGCACGGTCCTGTTCATGCACGACCTCATCCTTCCCCGCGACGCCGGTCCGCAAAGCAAAGTGGGCCAGCGCATTACGGACATGAACGAGCTTAAGCCGGCAGACCTGGTTTTCTTTGGTCGATGGAAGGAGGACGGCACCGCCGGCATCAGCCATGTGGGCTTCTACCTGGGCAACGGCCGCTTCATCCACTCGCTGGGCCTGGTAAAAATCGGCAGCTTTGTGCCGGATGACGCCTATTACGACGCTTACAATACGGGTCGATACCTCTTCGGCACGCGCATCCTGCCTTATATCGGCACGGATCCGCTCATCCAAACCACGTTAAGCAATCCTTATTATGCAGAATAGACGCGATTTCCTCAAGACTTCGGCTCTGGCCGCGGCCGGTGTGGCGCTGGTGGGATGCACCGGCGGTCCGCAACGCTTCAATATCGTCAAGGGCGATGGACGCATGCACCTGAAGTTCTTCCCGTACGAGCTGGAACTGACGCACACCTTTACCGTGGCATCATATAGCCGCAAAACCACGCCCGACGTGCAGGTAGAGATTGAGTATGAGGGAATTACGGGATACGGCGAGGCCTCCATGCCGCCCTACCTGGGACAGTCGGTGGCTTCCGTGACGGCTTTCCTGGAGAAGGTGGACCTCTCGCAGTTCACGGACCCGTTCCAGCTGGAAGACATCCTCACCTATGTCGATAGCCTGTCGGAGGGCGATTCCGCTGCCAAAGCGGCCATCGACATTGCCCTGCACGACCTCGTGGGCAAACTCATGGGCCAGCCCTGGTACCGCATCTGGGGCCTGGATCCGGCCAAGGCACCATCGACAACGTATACTATAGGTATTGATACGGCCGATGTGGTGCGCGAAAAAACGCTGGAGGCCGCCGGACGGTTCAACATTCTGAAGGTGAAGGTTGGCCTGGACACCGACGAGGAGATGATCCGCACCATCCGTTCCGTCACCGACGTACCGCTGGCGGTCGATGCCAACCAAGGCTGGAAAGACCGTTCCAAGGCGCTGGACGAGATTCATTGGCTGGCGTCGCAGGGCATCGTCATGGTGGAACAGCCCATGCCTGTCACGCAGCTGGACGATATCGCCTGGCTCACCGAGCGCAGTCCCCTTCCCATCTTTGCCGATGAAAGCATCCAGCGGCTCAAGGACATTCCGGGGCTGGTGGGCGCCTTCTCCGGCATCAACATCAAGCTGATGAAATGCACCGGCATGCGCGAAGCCTGGAAGATGGTCTCCACCGCCCGCGCCCTGGGCATGAAGGTGATGGTGGGCTGCATGACGGAAACCTCCTGCGCCGTCTCCGCCGCCGCCCAGCTCTCCCCCGCCGTGGACTTCGCCGACCTGGACGGCAACCTCCTCATCTCCAACGACCGCTTCAGCGGCGTTCGCGTGGTGGACGGCAAACTCACCCTCCCCACCGACCCCGGCATCGGCGTAACCCTTGTAAAGTAAATATTTTTTACTAACTTTGCAGTCCCCATTTTGGTGAGTTGTCCGAGTGGTTGAAGGAGCCTGCCTCGAAAACAGGTGTACGTGTGAGCGTACCGGGGGTTCGAATCCCTCACTCACCGCAAAGATTAGCAAAAAGTGCGTGCCAAGCTTGCTTGAGCACGCATTTTTTGGTAAGCTTTGCAAAGCCCGCCGCAGGCGGGCAGGGATGTCGCCGAAGGCGAAATCCCGGGTGAGTGGCCCAAAAAGTGGCCAAAAAAACTTGCAAACTTGTCACCGCGGAAATCATAGCGCTTCAAGGGCTCTTGTCTTTATTCAAGGTCCCCATTCGCTTCTATACAAAAGACGGCATAAAGAGGAACAGCCTTGATTCCGTTTGCATACCCGAAATTCTTGCCGGAGATTCTGTAGGCATAAGGGCAATTGTAGGTCTTTTTGAAATTGTTCAGGCTGATAGCATCCACCTTCTTACCCTTTTTGACTTCAACGGGTATCACGTTCATCCCGTCTTGCAGGATGAATTCGACCTCCTGTGTATTGTCGTTCTTCCAATAACGGAGTGTTATGCCATTGGCTGCAAGTGCCTGGCCCACATAGTTTTCAGCGACAGACCCGAGGAATGTATTGTCGGTCTCTATAGCGTTCAGCAGCATCTGAACCGGCATCTGCGTCTTGGTATTCAGAAGTCCCACGTCGGACATGTAAATCTTAAAATCGCTGTCGTCCTCCTGGGCCGAGATAGGGATGAAGCCGTGTGTAATCAGTTTGCACTTATGTACGGTGCCGGCAAGAATGAGCCACTCAATGGCTTCTCCGAATATTTTGGCCGTACCGCCTTTCATGGCAAGCTTATATTGGAACTTGCGGTTTTCCTTTGCCAACTGGGCGGGAATGCTGTTAAAACAGGCCCTTATCTTCACCGTAGTTGCGGGTTTGGCGTATTTGGCCATATCGGCATTGTACCCAACCAAAATAGACTGCTGAACGGTCCTGCACTCCAGATAGCTATGTGTGTCCACCCATTTTTGCACGCTCTCTGGCATGCCTCCTACAACAAGATACTTTTGATAAAGATCCAACGCCAGGGAATGCACCGATGCCGGCATAGCTTCGTTGGCCTCATAGTGGGAACGAATTTCCTGCGAGAGAATGTCATTTCCCGTCGCCCAAAGAAACTCCTCAAAATCCATGGGAAACAGGTTCAGTTCATCCACCATGCCAACGGGATATGAGAATTCGTCTTCCTCCTGTTTGTCTGTCTTTTCATCCTCATCAGGCTTGTTTCCCTGATTCACAGCCACACCCAGAAGGCTTCCTGCCGCCACAATATCATATTGAGGATAATCCTCTTTGAAGTATTTCAAAGCCAGGAGCGCTCTTTTACAATCCTGAATCTCATCCAAGATAACCAGTGTTTCGTGGGGCAAGATGCGCTGATTGTACAAGGATTCCAGATAGGCAATAATCTCAATAGGGTTGATATTGTCCTTGAGGAAATTGGTCACATCCGTTACCAAGTCCAGACTTACCTTGATATAATTCTTGTAATGATTGCGACCGAACTCCTCCAGGATGTAGGTCTTGCCCACCTGCCGGGCTCCCTGGAGGATGAGCGGCTTGTGGTCTGGCCTGTTTTTCCAGTCTATCAGCTTCTGTGTCAGTTTTCTTTTCATTGCTTCTCCCAACTAGTATCTTGAGGCAAATATAATCAAAAACTATGAAAAAGTCAGATAGATTTTGATTTTTTTCTAGTTTTTGATGTGTTGTCTGGAACATCACCAGCAATGCATCAATTCTGTTTTGTCAAGATCCGGAAGTACTTCAAAAGAAATGCAAACTATTTCACTCCTGACTATAATTTACTTACCCACCTATCCAGGGAAATGGCCATAATAAGTATGACCTTTGGCAGTTGCAATGGTGCTCGTCCTCAAAAACAGGCGATTTTAAGGATGACAAGGGCGATTGGGGCATCTCGTCCTCAGAATCAAGGCAAAATAAGGACGAGATTCCGCATCCCGGTGAAAGGGAAGCGGGCCGAAAGGTCCGCCTGTGCTACGCTTTGAGGCGTTTTCGCGCCCGTGGAGGGACCAGGCGCCCCCCAGTCGCAATTGCAAACGCGGCAGAAATTTTCTACTTTTGCACCATGAACTATCCGCAAATCAATCTTTCAGAATGGACAAAGGTTGGCGAGGGCTACAACGGAGAAGCGCTCGTCTCCCCCCTGCATCCGGGCATCCTCCTCAAACTGGTCCGCTCGGACATGGGTTCGGTAGAAAAAGTGGAGCAGGAATTCGAGGCCTCCCGCATTGCCTTTGAGGCCGGCATCCCTACACCCCGGATCTATGAGATTGTCCGGGACGGCAAGGACCACGGCATCCTGAGCGAGCAAATCGTGGGCAAACATTCTTTTGCCCGGCTTTGCGCCAACGCGCCCGCGCAAATCCCCCAACTCGCTGCACAAATGGCCGCTTACGGCAAACAGTTGCACAAGATACCCATCCAGGCATCGGCACGGGTCATTCCCATGAAAGAGCTGCTCCTCACGGCTCTCTCCACGTCTATCCTTGTGACGGATACCCAACGGGAGCAACTCACGGCGCTGGTGAAAGCCATGCCGGATACAGGCACCGTCCTACACGGAGACTTCCAGCCGGGAAACATCATTCTGGCCGATGAAAAACATTACTGGATAGACCTGGGCTGGCTCTCGCAGGGCTGGTACATGATGGACCTGGCGCACCTGTACAAAATGATGGTAGAAGACAGCGTCATTCCCACCGTGCAGGAACTCACGCACATGACCCGCGAACAAATGCTCACCTTCTGGGACGCCTTTGCCAAGGCCTATACCGGTACAGAAGACGTAGAAGCACTCAACCGCTCCCTTCGGCCCTATGCGGCACTGGACATCATCCGCACCTTTTACCTCCACCAAAGCGACAACCCGCAATTCATCGCCTTCCTTCGCGCGCGCATCGGCAGCGCCGTTACGATGTAAGTACTGCGCGGTTTTTCCCGGGAGAGTTTCTTCCGCAACACTAAACCAACAACCCTTGCCATTTCATTATGAGTCATATTTTAACTGCCCTACTTGGATCCGCACTTTCACTCTGCACGGCGGCTTACGGTCAGGTCTCCGGGCCTCAGAGAATCCCTTTTTCTTCCGTTCAGGGTGTCCGTGTGGGGAATGCCCAGGATAACGCAGCGGGTACAGGCGTGACCGTCTTCCGCTTTACGGATGCGGGGCGCGCGGCCGTAGAAGTCTATGGCGGAGGTCCGGCCTCGCGGGAAACAGAAGCCATCGCCCCCGAGCGGAACCATCCGCTCAATGCCCTGGTCTTTTCCGGCGGATCGGCCTATGGACTGGCCGCTTCCGGCGGTGTCACCCGCTGCCTGGAGGAACACGGTATCGGCTTTGATACCGGTATCGCCCTAGTGCCCATCGTCTGCCAGAGCTGTATCTACGACCTGGGCTATGGCAGCGCTTCCGTCCGCCCGGATGAGAAGATGGGATATGCGGCGTGCGAGGCATCATTTACCGGGAATAGCCCGTGCAGCGGCAATATCGGCGCCGGTACGGGGGCCACGGTGGGCAAGGCTGCCGGAATGCAGCAGGCCCAGAAAGCCGGGATCGGTTACGCGGCGGCACAAATGGGTTCCCTCCAGATAGGCGTAGCCGTTGTGCTGAACAGTTATGGAGACATCTACTCCCACGGGAAGAGAATCGCCGGGATGCTCACCCCGGACCGTTCCACTTTTGCCGACTCCTACGAAGCCTTGCTCCAAACTTCTGTCGATAATCTTTTCACGGCCAACACCACCCTGGTGGCTGTTTTCACCAACGGAGACTTTTCGCCCGCCCAACTCAAGCACCTGGCCCAGATGGCCTCTGCCGGCCTGGCACGCAGCATCGACCCGGTCTTCACCACCGCCGACGGCGACACCGTCTATGCTATCTCTGTCGGCCCAGAGAAAGTCCCCGCAAGCTTGGATGCCGTAGGCGCACTCTCCGCCAGATTGGTGGAAGAGGCCATAACCGACGCCGTGCAGTCCGCAACAATGACGGAACGGACCTTCCTCACGATGGTGCGCCAATAAAGGAGTTACGAGTTAGCTCTGCTGCGACGGGCCAGACGTCCTACTCCCTTTTCCGTTTCAGGTAACGCACGGCACCATCGGGACCGGTCCATTCCATTTTGTCGTTGGAAGAATCCACGCTGGCTTTGAAAGCGCGTTTTTCCCCTTTGTCCGCCATTTCCTTGAAGCTGTTTATGGACTGCTCCCGGTACCTGTTTACCCAGGCGTCCAGGCTATCCTGCATGTTCTCTTCCGGAACCAGCCCGCTCGGATCCACGCTCAGATCTACCGTATTGTAGTCGGGGGTCAGAGCCAGTGAATCGCCCTGGAAAGCCCATTCGCCAGAATAGGAGAGCGTTATCTTCAGCCTGCCGGAGAAGAACTGCATCCGTCTGAAAGCAGAGGCATAGTCCACGGCAAAGTCATAGCTGTGGTCGGCATGGAAGTCGTATTCGTTGGTTTGTTCCCCAATGGTCATAACCCAATGGCCCAGCAGTTTGGACCGGTTCAAAGGAACACCCTTCTTATTGATATTCTTGACATAGTCTTCCAGCTCCTGGTCCGTGATGCCCATCAGGAACTTGTTCTCGTCGTTCAGGCCGGTCCAATAGTCAATCAATTGTGTAAGATAGTCCAGCCTGCTGGAGGAAACATTGATGTAATAGACGACCCTTTTATCCTGGAGTTTCTCTTTGAGGAAGGGCTGTATGGCGGCAGCAAACGCTTCCTTCGTTACCCATCCGCCACGCATGATTAATTGCATGTACTCCTCGTTGGAAATGGGTCTTTGCCACATTGTGGACTCATTCATGCCCTCCTGAGCCCCTTGCCTGTAATGATAGAAGGTCTGAACATTGTCCAGAAACGCCATGTTGCCCAGATTCTGCCAGGTATCCAGGTCGCTATTGAAAATCTTCTCCTTGGATGTATCGAAGCTAAATTCTGAACGGGAATCGGCCAGAATGCCCAGAACGCTGGTGAGCGTGTCGTACGGGACCCCTTCCAGATGGTCCTTTTGCTTTAGGATGTAACGCAGCAATTCGCCATTCCGCTCTTCTTCCTCCCTCTTTTCTTTGACGATATCTACGGTATTGTCTATGTCATGAATGACCATGATGGCCGTGAGCCGCTGGGCTTGCGCCTTGTTCCGGCGCTCCAGCATGCCGTCCACGATAAAGGTGATTGCTATGCCGATGGCGGTTCCTATGACAGAGATAAAGAAATCCTGCCAGTCTATCTTTTTGAAAGTCAACCTCTTTTTCATGCTATAGCTGGTTGTCGCTCAGCTCGAAGGTATTGCCGCGGCGGATGTCACCGGTTTCCATGCCTTTCTTGAGCCAACGCATGCGCTGTGCGGCAGTACCGTGGGTGAAGGACTCCTCCACGGCGTAACCCTGGGCCTTCTTTTGCAGATAATCGTCACCAATCACGGAAGCGCAGCGGATGGCCTCTTCCAGGTCGCCGTCTTCCAGCGAGCCAAACAGGGCGCCCTCGTAATGGGCCCACACGCCGGCGTAAAAATCGGCCTGGAGCTCTATGCGGACGCTCACACGGTTGGCCTGCGCCTTGCTCATGCGGCCCATTTGGCTGTGCGCCTGATCCAGCGTGCCCAGCACGTGCTGGACGTGGTGGCCCACCTCATGGGCAATCACATACGCGTAGGCAAAGTCGCCATCGGCCCCCAGCTGCTGTTTCATGCTGGAAAAGAAGGAAAGGTCTATGTACAGTTTTTCGTCGGCCGAGCAGTAGAACGGCCCCATGGCGGCCTGGCCCTGCCCGCAGGCGGTGCTGGTGGAACCGGTATAGAGCACCAGCGTGGGGGCTTTGTACGTGCCTATCCCGTTGTCCATGAAATAGTTGCCCCATACGTCCTCTGTGGAGGCCAGGATTTGGCGGGAGAATTTGGCCAGGGCCTCGTTCTCTGCCGTGGGCTCATAGGAGGTTTCTACCGCCGACTGCATGCCGCCGGAAGAAGCCACGTTCCTAAAAACATCGCCCAGATCCCCGCCCATCAAAAGGGTAATAATGGCAACGATGGCAATGCCGCCCAGGCCCAGACCGGCCTTGCTGCCACCACTCAGACCTCTGCGGTCTTCTACATGCGTGCTTTCGCGTCTTCCATCCAGTTTCATAGTAAAAGTGCTTTAAATCCAAAGACTATCAAAATTAAAGATTGTTTGCGAGAAAATCAAACATAATTCCAATAAACTCATTATATTTGACCCAAGAAACCAACACCCCATGATCAATCCCGTCTACTCCCCCGCCCCCGGCCGCTATGAAAGCGGCATCCGTTTCCGCCGCACTGGCCGCAGTGGCATCCTGCTCCCGGAAATTGCCCTGGGACTGTGGCACAACTTTGGCGACGTGAACCCGCTGGCGAACTCCCTGGAGATGGCCCACTACGCCTTTGACCATGGTATCGTGCACTTCGACCTGGCCAACAACTATGGCCCGTCGTACGGCTCAGCAGAAGAGACCTTCGGCCTTATCATGAAAAAGTCCTTCGCTCCTTTCCGTGACGAGCTTTTCATCTCCTCCAAAGCCGGCTACGACATGTGGCCCGGCCCGTATGGCGAATGGGGTTCCCGCAAATACCTCATGGCCAGCCTGGATCATAGTCTGAGGCGCATGAACCTGGACTACGTGGACCTGTTCTACTCCCACCGCTATGACCCCAACACGCCGCTGGAAGAAACCATGCAGGCCCTGGTGGACATTGTAAGGGCCGGAAAAGCCCTCTATGTGGGCCTGTCCAATTACCCGCTCCAGGCTGCGGAATTTTCCTATAAATACCTGAAGGACAGGGATGTTCCCTGCCTCATTTATCAAGGCCGATACAACCTCCTCAACCGCGAACCGGAAACCGAAGGCATCCTGGACCAGGCCAAGCAGAGCGGCGTTGGCTTTATTGCCTTCTCTCCCCTGGCGCAGGGCCTCCTGACAGGCCGTTACCTGGACGGCATTCCGGCCGATTCCCGCATGGCTAAGGAGCACTTCCTCAAGTCATCGGCCCTCACCCCTGAGATGCTAAAAACCCTTTTGGCGCTGAACGAGATTGCCGCCCGTCGCGGCCAGACCCTCGCGGAGATGGCCCTCGCCTGGTGCCTCAAGGATAACCGGGTCACCAGCGTCATTGTGGGCGCCAGCCGTGTTTCCCAGCTTGAAGACGACTTCAAGGCCCTGGAAAATACTGCTTTCAGCCAGGAAGAGCTGAACGCCATTGACCAGGCTATCGCAGATAAGCGCTAATAGCTTTTAAGAAGGGCTCGGAAACGGGCCCTTTTCCGTTATGTAGTTTACTGACCATGGCGGCCAGCTTAAGGGCGATATAGGGCGCCAGGGCACGTTCACGGGCGGCGATTTCCGCGGCATCCTCCGTGTTCCAATAGGCACGGGCAAAAAGGGCCCAGTGCTTTTTGAGGGTTTCTGTGCTCAGGTGGAAAATACTCTGTGCACGCGCCTCCGACATGCTTTGGAAGGCAAAATACGTCATGCCCAGGTCCCACTCCGGACAGCCGTACGCGAAATCGCCCACATCGATCCAAAGGTTCCGCGTGCCGTCGGTAATGATATTGCCAATATGCAAATCCCCGTGCAGGCAGACCGCCTGCGTAGGGATGGTGGCAAGCTTCGCCAGCAGGCGCTCCTTGAGTTCCTCGGGCAGAGCTTCGTATCGGCCGATATGGTAGCGCACCAGTTCCCGCATGTCCGGGAGAATGGCTGTATCGGCCGGGGTTTGGTGCAGCTGCCGGGCCAGCCGGGCAAAACGCAGCGTAAGCGGTTCCAGCTGCTCGGGTTCCTCGGAGATGATGCGCGTGAAGGAACGTTTTTCGGGAATGAGTTCATACTCGGCGCCATAGCGTTCCCCGTCCGTTACCAGCCGAAGGGGTTCCGGCGTGGGAACACCCAGGCGGTATACCACCTGATTCACCAGAAACTCACGCGCCGCATTCTCTGCCCCCATACCGGGAGAAAACAGTTTTACGAGCGTATTGCCGGCCTTATTACTATAAGTGAGGGCTGTTCCACCCTCACCTGTCTGGACATAGTTGTCCAAATTGATTTTCTGGTATTCCATCCGGGACTATTTCTTCTTCTTGGGGGCGATTACGCGGGAATAGGCAATCTGGATACCGATCAGATCCAAGTCGCGGGCAATCTTGAAGGAGGACATGGACGCTTTGTTTGGTATGTCATTCTTCTTCTTGTCCTGCAGGGTATAACTATACTCTATGCCAACAATAGGAATTCCTGCAGTGATGAGACTGCCTTCGCGCAGTTTAACAGCCAATCCAACCACTCCCTTGAGACCAACCCCAATGCCTTGGTTAAAACGGCGTTGGGTTAGCTCTTCGCCATTTTTAGGGATGGGATAGGAAGTGGTTGCGGCGTAACGGGCAAAAAGCATGCCTTCGCCAAAAACACCAAAAGTTTTACTGCCAAAGAAGGACAAGTATTTACGGGCCGTAACGGCAAAGCCGCCCGAGTGCTGGTGCCAATGCCGGTTGGAGATTGTCACATTGAGAGCTTCCTTATCCTCAGGGCCCACGAACTCTCCAAGCACGTTAGTCAAATCCAGACGGAGGTCTGTATCTACCCTATATCCGCTATATTCCAACCGGACTCCCAGGGCAAAATCATCTGCAAGGAACCAGTTAAATTTGGGCGCCACCCTCCAGATATGCGCTTGTCCGCTACCCATGTTTAGGAGCGACAGGATGCTGAACCCGTCGCCCGCCTCCGTACCACCTGCCCGTAAATTACGGTAGGAGCCGGAAATACCCATGGTACGGGAACCCTTTTCAATGAACACCGAATGCCCTCTTTCAGGATCATCAAAACGTTCCATGATTTTCTTGATGGGGCTCTGGGCATTGGCTGCCAGGCAGACTATGAGCGAGGCGATAAGAAGCGACAGTTTTTTCATTTGATACCTTGTTTCTCTTTTGTAATGTGCAAAAATAAGAAAAACGACCTAAAAACGCAAAGGATTGTTTTTGCTTTTTCCCCTTTTTGTGGGTAACTTTACGAAATTATTTGAAATGGCTATGCCGGAACACGTTTTACGCCCTTTATTTGAATCCTATACCGGACAAAAACTGGAACAAATGCAGGAATTGCCCTCCTCTGGCAGCAACCGCCGTTATTTCCGTCTGCAAAGCGCTTCCTGCTCCCTGATGGGTGTAGTGGGCAACAATCTGGAAGAAAACAGGGCCTTCATCTATCTTTCCCGCCATTTCCGGGAAAAAGGGCTGCCCGTTCCTGCGGTTGTGGCCGTGAGCGAGGACCAGATGACCTACCTGCAGGAGGACCTGGGAACAACTGGCCTGTTTGAACTGGTGGCCCCCGGACGGGAAAAGGGCTCCTACAACGAGGAAGAAACCCGGCTGCTGTGCCAAGCCCTGGAGGAACTCCCACGCCTGCAGTTTGCGGGTGCAGAAGGGCTGGACTGGCAGCAGTGCATGTATGAGGCGTTTAACGCCCGCATGGTAGACTTTGACCTCAACTACTTCAAGTACTGTTTCCTCAAAGCCACCGGCCTGGAGTTCAACGAGGAACGCCTGCAGGACGATTTTGAAAGGCTTAAAGCAAACCTTCTGCTGGAAGAGAGCAACACCTTCATGCACAGGGACTTCCAGGCCAGAAACATCATGGTCAAAGACGGAAAACCCTGGATCATTGACTTCCAGGGAGGCCGGCGCGGTCCCATCTATTACGACGTAGCCTCGTTCGTGTGGCAGGCCCGTTCCCGCTTCCCGGAGGCCACCCGGCAACGGTTGCTGGAAGCCTACCTGAAGGCCCTGCAGCCTTACCAGGAAATCGACCCGGAGCATTTTTACAGCCGCCTGCGTCTGTTTGTGCTGTTCCGCACCCTGCAAGTGCTGGGGGCTTACGGCTTCCGGGGCCTGTTTGAGCGCAAAGCCCAGTTCATCTCCAGCATTCCCCCGGCCATGGACAACCTGCGTGGCCTGCTTAAAAAGCCCTTCACGGACTATCCCTACCTGAACAGCCTGCTGGAGCAAATCACCGCCCTGCCCCAATTCCAGGAGAAAGTGCCGGAGCAGGCCGATAAACTGCTGGTGCACATTTACAGCTTCTCCCTCAAAAAAGGCGTTCCGGAGGACCCTACCGGCAACGGCGGCGGGTATGTCTTCGACTGCCGCGCCATCCACAATCCCGGCAAGTACGAACGCTACCGCAACTCCACCGGCATGGACGCCGACGTCATCCAGTTCCTGGAAGAAGACGGCGAAGTCACCACCTTCCTGGAGAGCGTATATAAACTGGTCGATGCCCATGTCCGGCGCTTCCAGGAGCGCGGGTTCACCCACCTCCAGGTGAGCTTTGGCTGCACCGGCGGCCAGCACCGTTCCGTATACTGCGCAGAGCACCTGGCCGCGCATCTGGCCGCCAAATTCGACCTAAAAATTGTTGTGACCCACCGGGAGCGCAAGATAGAAAAAACACTGTAGCATGAAGGCACTCATCTTTGCAGCCGGGCTCGGCACCCGCCTGAAGCCCATCACCGACACCCTGCCCAAGGCCCTGGTCCCCGTGTGCGGGGAACCGCTCCTGTACCATGTCATCCAAAAACTCAAAGCGGCGGGCTACACCCAGCTCACCGTAAACGTACATCATTTCCCGGAACAAATCCGTGCCTATATTGCCTCCCGTAACTGGGGCATTCCCATTGCCATTTCCGACGAAAGCGAGGCCCTCCTGGAAACCGGCGGCGGCATCCTCCATGCAAAAGAGCACATCCTGCCCACGGAGGAGCCCTTCCTGGTGCACAACGTAGATATCGTCTCCAACCTGGACCTGGGATGGGTACAGCGGCAAACACGCCCGGACGCCCTGGCCACCCTGGTAGTAAGCGAACGGAAAACCCGCCGGAACCTGCTTTTCGGGGACGATATGCGCCTGATGGGCTGGATGGACAACGAGACCGGCGAGGTCCGTTCCCCCTACCCCCGCCTGGACCCGTCGGCCTGCCGCAAATACGCCTTTTCCGGCATCCACAACCTCTCGCCCCGCATTTTCCCGCATTTTGAGGAATGGGGCTTTACCGGCCGTTTCCCCATCATGGACTTTTACCTGAAAACCTGCCACAAGGAGCCCATCTATGGCATTTTGGCAGAGGACCTGCAATTGGTGGACGTGGGCAAATTCGACCAGCTGGAACAGGCCCAGCAGCAGTGCGCCGCCCTTTTGGGCCGATAAACACCAAAATTTCTCGTAATCGGCCCCCGTGGCAAACTTTTTGCAGCATTAGGCGCCGACCCTGTAAAACAGGTTTTTAGACAGCTATGAGAAGAAGTATGTTAATTTGGGCCCTGACATTTGCCACTTTGTCAGTTGGGGCGCAGAATCCGGCTCCGGCCACTTACCACGGGCAGGTGCTCAACCTGGATGACTGCCGCCAGATGGCCGTACAGGAAAGCAAAGCGCTGGACCAGGCCCGCATCGAGACGGAAATGGCCGGCTATGACCGCAAAATTGCCATGGCCAACTATTTCCCCAAAATCAGCGCCACCGGCGCCTACGTATATAACAACCGCGACGTGGCCCTCCTCAACGAGGACCAGAGCAACCGGCTCCGGAATGCCGGCACCAACGTGCAGAATGCCTTTTGGGATTACCTGCAAGGCGGCGCCGACAACATCCAGGGAGACCTTACCCGGGAGGTAGCCACACGCTTGCTGGAGGCCCTTCGCGCCAATCCCAACCTGCCGGACATCGCCACCCCCATCAACGCCATCGGCCAGGACATTGACAACGCCCTGCACCCGAACCTGCACAACATCTGGGTGGGTGCCATCACCGTGCAGCAGCCGGTGTTCGTGGGCGGTAAAATCATCTACAGCAACCAGATGGCCGTGCTGGCCCAGCAGCTTTCGGAGGCCAAATATGACATGAAGGAGGCCGATGTCCTTTTGGACGTGGACCAGGCCTACTGGCAGATTATCTCCATCGCCAACAAAAAGAAACTGGCGGAGAGCTATGTGGAGCTCCTGGAAGAGATGGAAAAAGACGTGCAAACCGCTGTCAATGCAGGCGTCTCCACGGAAAGCGACCTCTTGCAGGTGCGCGTAAAAGCCAACGAGGCCCGCATGATGCTCACCAAGGCCACCAACGGCCTCACCCTTTCCAAGATGCTCCTGTGCAAGCGCATCGGCCTTCCGCTGGACAGTGCCATTGTCCTTGCCGATGAAACCCTGGACGTGATTCCGGAACCCGGCCGCCCGGTGGAAAAGAGCCTGGAAGACATCTATGAGTCCCGCCCGGAGACCCGCAGCCTCACCCTGGCCACCAAAATCTTTGACAAGAAAGCCAAAGTGGTGCGCGCAGACCTCATGCCCACCGTGGCCCTCATGGGCGCTTTCACCGTTTCCAACCCCAATGTCTACAACGGCTTCCAGAACCAGTGGCAGGGCGGCAACCTGAGCGCCGGCGTCATGGTGAAAATTCCCATCACCCACGGCGGCGAGGCCCTGTTCAAATACAAGAAGGCCAAGGCGGAAGCCCGTCTGTACCAGGACCAGCTGGACGATGCCAAAGAGATGATTAACCTCCAGGTGACCCAGCAGCGCAAGCTCTTTGACGAGGCCCTCCAGAAAGTGGAGATGGCCCGCTCCAACCTGGACCTGGCGGAAGACAACCTCCGTAGCGCACGCGTAGGCCTGGATGCCGGCGTCATTGCCACCAACACGGTGCTGGGCGCGCACACCGCCTGGCTCAGCGCCCACAGCGAATATATTGACGCAGGCATTGAATTGCAAATGACCGCCGCCAGTCTCCGGAAAGCGGAAGGCGGCTACAAAAACTAAACTTTCCTTATGAAATCACAGAAGAATTACAACCTCCTGATAGGGGTTGCGGCTTTGGTTGCCATTTTACTTGTCATTTCCATCGTCGGATACATCGTTTCCCGTCCCAAGCCCATCGTCATCCAGGGTGAGGCAGAGGCCACGGAGTACCGCATTTCCGGCAAAGTTCCGGGCCGAATCGAGGAGTTCCGCGGCATCGAAGGCCAGCTGGTCAGAAAAGGCGACACGCTGGTGATTATCGACTCGCCGGAAATCCGTTCCAAGATTGCGGAGGCCAATGCCGCCAAGGCAGCCGCCACCGCCCAGAAGGACAAGGCCATGCACGGCGCCCGGCAAGAGCAGATTACCGGCGCTTACGAGCTTTGGCAAAAGGCCAAGGTGGGTGAACAAGTGATGCGCAAGTCCTTCGAGCGCATCCGTTCCCTGCACGAGCAAAAGGTGGTGTCGGACCAGAAGTATGACGAGGTAGAAGCGCAGTACCGTGCCGCCCAGGCCACCACCAAGGCCGCTTACAGCCAGTATTCCATGGCCGTCAAGGGCGCCCGCCAGGAAGACAAGGACGCCGCCATCGCGCTGGTGGAAAGGGCCAACGCCGCCGTGGAGCTGGTGAATTCCTATCGGGACGAGATTCGCCTCACCTCCCCCTCGGACGGGGTCATTGCCGATATCTATCCCAAGGTGGGCGAGCTGGTGGGCCAGGGCGCGCCCATCATGACCATCCAGGACCTGTCCGACATGTGGTTCACCTTCAACGTGCGCGAAGACCGCCTGAATGGGATGCAGTCCGGGGACCAGATTCTTCTCACCATCCCCGCCCTGAACAAGCGCGAAGTAACGGCTACCGTCTATTACCTGGCCGCCCGCGAGTCCTACGCCACCTGGAAGGCCACGCGTGAGATTGGCGAGTTCGACACCAAAACCTTTGAAGTACGCGCCCGGCCCAACCACCAGGTCGATGGCCTGCGTCCCGGCATGAGCGTAATCCTGACGCGGGAGGAGCAATGAATTCCATCTACAAAGTTGTCCGGAGGGAGCTCCTGATTATCCGGAAACGCCCGCTGTACATCCTCGCCTCGCTGGGGGTGCTGCTGGTGAATACGGTGTTCTACCTCTCCCTCATGCAGGACGGCCTCCCGCACGACCTTCCGATCGGCCTTGTGGACCGGGACCAAAGCTCCACATCGCGTTCCTTCGCCACGCAGCTGGACGCCACGCAGCTTGGCAAGGTCATCTACTATGACGACCTCCACCGCGCCCGCGCCGACATGCAAACGGGAAAAATCACCGCCTTCGTCCTCATTCCGGAAGGTTTCAATGCCGATATCCAGGCCAGCCGCCAGCCGCACCTTTCCTACTACGTGAACTCGCTGTACTTTGTGGGTGGCGCCCTGGCGTACAAGGACGTCCTCACCATGGCCAACCTCACCAATGGCGCCGTCCAGCGCCAGGTGCTGCGTGCCAAGGGCGTGAACGAGCGGGAAATCCGCGGACGCATCCAGCCCATCGTGATGGACCAGCACCAGATTGGCAATCCGGCCACCAACTACGGGGTGTACCTCAACGGCGTTATCCTGCCGGGCGTGCTGGAGATGATTGTCATCCTGATTACCATTTACGCGGTGGGCTCCGAGCTCAAATACGGCACCTCAAAGCACTTGATGCGCACGACCGGCGGCTCCATCGGAAAGGCGCTGCTGGGAAAGCTCCTCCCCTACAACCTCATTTTTACGGCGCTGGGCATCGGTCTGGAACTTCTTCTGTTCCACTGGCTGAAGTACCCGCTGCAGGGGTCCCTGTGGTGGATGTTTGTGGATATCCTGCTCCTGGTGACGGCTTCGGAGGCTGTGGGGCTGCTCATTATTGAACTGTTCCCGGTGCTGCGCCTCGCTATCAGCGTGGGGGCCATCATCAGCGTGCTGGGCTTCTCGCTGGCCGGCTTCTCCCTGCCGGTGAGCTCCATGCCGCCCTACGTGCAGGGCTTCAGCGCCATGTTCCCTTTACGGCACTATTACCTGTTCCATGTGCAGCAGACGCTCTGGGGCAGCGGTTTTGCCGGCTGCTGGCAGGAGATGGTGCACCTGTTAGTGTTCCTGCTGCTTCCTCCCCTGCTCATGAGAAGGCTGGAAGACGCTTATGTGAATCAAAACTATGAAAGAGACTAACTATATCGGCCTGTGGCTGCGCAACTGGTACAGCATCTTTGTCCATGAGCTCAAGCTCATTTTCACCGATGGAGGAGTGATGGTCATCTTCTTCGTGGGCGGCCTGCTGTACCCCGTGCTGTACAACCTCATTTACAAGAACGGTACGGTGGACGATATGCCCGTAGCGGTAGTGGATCTCTCCGGCGGTTCCTACAGCCGTCGCTATCTCCAGAAGGTCGATGCCACGCGCGAGTGCGAAATCCTCACCTACTGCACCTCCCTGGAAGAAGCCAAACAGCTGATGCAGCGGCAGGTGGTGCACGGAGTAATATATATTCCTGCCGATTTCGATGCCCGGATCGTACGCGGCGAGCAAGGCGTCATTTCCACCTATGCCGACATGTCCAGCTTCCTGTACTACAAGTGCCTCACCATGGGCACCAGCCTCACCATGCTGGACGAGATGCACACCATTCAGACCGAGCGTTATACGGCGGCCGGCCTGGACGGCCAGAGCGCCTACCAGCTGGTGCAGCCGGTGCTTTCGGACGAACAAATGCCTTATAACCGGCCCTTCTCCTATACCATCTTTTTCATTTCCGCCGCGCTGCTGCTGGTGATTCAGCAGACCATGTTCTACGGCGGGTCGCTGCTGGCCGGCACGCTGCGCGAGCAGAACCGGAGCTTTGCCTCCCTGCCCAAACAGTTGCAAGGACTGGGGGTAGGCCGTGTGGTACTGGGCCGCGGGGCCGCCTACCTTGCCATCTACCTGGTAACGGGAACCATCATCGCCCTGTTCATCCCCTGGCTGTTCCGCCTGCCGCAACATGCCTTCTGGGGCGATGTGATGGTGCTCCTGGTGTTCTACATCCTGGACTGCATTTTCTTCACCTTCACCTGGTCCACCCTCATCTGGAAGCGGGAAACGGTATTTGTGCTGTTCCTGTCCGTCTCCCCCATCTGCCTGTTCCTCACGGGCTTTTCCTGGCCCACCACCGCCATCCCGGCGTTCTGGCAAAAGGTGGGGCTCCTCTTCCCTTCCACCTTCGGCTGCCGGGCGTTCATCAACCTGAACACCGCCGGCTGCACCCTGCAGGACATCGCCCCGGAAATCCGGGCCATGACCATCCAGACCGTGGTGTATTATTTCCTCTCCTGCGTAGCCGTGTTTGTGGAGAACAAGGTGGTGGAGCACCGCGCCCGCCTGGAAGCCCTGCGTTCCCGCGTGGATGAACATTTTGGCATTCCCACCAGCGAAGAAGCGCGCCAAATCATTGCAGGTGAATAAAATAATTGTACCTTTGCACTCTCTATGAAGAGGGTGTTAGTTATATGGTTGCTTTTGCTGGGGGCAGTGACCCTGCAGGCGCAGGAGCTGGCGGATACGCTGGACGCTTCGCGCATATCGGCCCTGCGGGAAAAAACCCGTAACACCACCCAGACCGGCCTCGTGCACATCGACAGCAAGCAGCTCACCTCCGGCATTGCCGTTTTTGGCACCCCGGACATCATCAAGAAGCTGCAGATGCTGCCGGGCGTGGCCGCGGGCAATGAGCTCATGAGCGGCCTCTACGTGCACGGCGGGGACGGCAACGACAACCTCTTCCTGCTGGACGGCGTTCCGCTGTACAACATCAGCCACTTCGGCGGCCTGTTCTCCAGTTTCAATACGGACATCATCGACAACCTGGACTTTTACAAGAGCGGTTTCCCGGCCAGGTATGGCGGCCGCATGTCGTCGGTGGTGGATGTGGAAACCCGCGAGGGCAACATGAAGGAGTACCACGGCAGTGCGTCGCTGGGGCTCATCGACGGGCGCGTACAGGTGGAAGGGCCTATCGTCAAGGAAAAAACTTCCTTTAACGTCGGACTGCGGCGTACGTGGATGGATGTGGTCACCATTCCCGCCATCTGGTACGCCAACCGGCGCAACGGGCCCGACGAGACCGTGGGCGGCAGCTATGCCATGTGGGACATCAACGCCCGCGTAACGCACCGCTTCTCCCCCGGCAACGTGCTCAATGCGTGCTTTTATACCGGTGCCGATGACCTCCGCGCCTCCCTGGAAAACAAGGGGAAATCGAACATGAAGATCGGCGTTAAATGGGGCAGCTTAACCGGCTCAGTCTCGCATTTTTACGAGTTCTCCAAGAAGCTGAAGGTCAAATCGGCACTCTATTATACGCAAAGCGACTCGGACACCGGGTACAACTTCGAGTTCCTGGGCCAGAAAGAGGGCATTTCCACGCGCAACGCCATGGACGATAATGACATCGCCTATGTGCGTGAGGTGGGCCTTACCTCCAACTGGGAGTGGCTGCCCAACCAGTACAACCGTGTCCGCTTCGGGCTCAGCGCCCAGTACCATTGGTACCATTCCGGACGCGCGTTTTCATCGCTCAGTGAAGAAGACGGCGTGCCCACTTCCAAGAATTCCGACGACGTGTCGCAGGGCTATCGGGCCTTTGAACCAGCTATCTATGCGGAGGACGAGATTTTCCTCCGGTACAACCTTACGCTCAACGCGGGCCTGCGCATCGCCCTGTTCTCCACGCCCGGGAAAACCTATCCGTCGTTTGAGCCGCGTGTGGCGTTTAAATGGCTGATTAACAATTCTATATCGGCCAAACTGTCCTATACGCGCATGAGCCAGTTCGCGCACTTGGTATCGGCCGTGTACATGGACCTGCCGTCCAACAGCTGGATGCCTTCTACGGCGAACGCCCGGCCCATGCTCAGCGACCAGGTGGCCGGCGGCATCTTTACCACCTTCGGCCCGTTCAAGTTCAACCTGGAAGGCTGGTACAAGACCATGGAGCACATGTTGGTGTACAATGGCATCAACACGTTTGTACCGCCCATCACCGAATGGGAAAAGTCCTTCACGGAGGGCCGTGGACGTTCCTACGGGATGGAGGTGGAAGCCACGTACAGCAAGGGGCCGCTTACCCTCACCGCCTATTACACCCTGTCGTGGTCGCGCCGCTTCTTCGAGGCCATCTACCCCGACTGGTATCCGGACCGCCTCGACAATCGACACAAAATCAATCTCATCGCTTCCTGGCACTTTGCCAAGCACTGGGAGGCGTTTGCCAACTGGAACTACCATTCGGGCAACCGCATCACTTTCCCCTCGCACTACATCGAGGTGGACGGCAAGCGCCGCTACCTGTACGACGCACCGTATAACATGCAGCTGCCGGACTACCACCGCCTGGACATCGGCGTGGACTTTACTACCACCTTCCGCAACGGGCACGGGCTCAAAGTGAACCTGAGCATCTACAATACCTACAACCACCTGAACGCCTCGCTGGCCTTCCTGCGCACGGACAAGGACGGCAACTTCAGCGGCATGGCTTACGGCCTCATCCCCATCATCCCCACCTTCACCGTCACGTATAAGTTCTGATGAAAAAAGTCTTTTACATATTGTCGATGCTGCTGCTGGCCGCCTCCTGCGAAATTCCGTTCCAACTGGAGCAGAACGGGCAACCGCGCATTTACGTGCAGGGCATCGCCCACAACGGGGAGGTTTTCGTCACCCAGCAGGTGGCCAATCCGGTGAGCGGCAAGCAGATGGAAGACGTGTCGATGGACGTGCGCACCACCCTGGACGGAGACCGTTTCTCGCTGGAAATACAGGCCGATGGCATCGGCACCGCCAGCGGAAGCACTACCGTGCCGCCCGTGCCGGATCTGGTGAATGTCTCTGCAAGGACCTTCCCTATCGACACGCTGGTGGTTACGCAAGTCACGTTCAAACTGGCTCATGAACCGGGAGAGGGCGAATACTATGGCATTTGCATCCAGCGGGACCAGCAACTGGTTTATGAGGACGGCACCGTGAAAGATACCACTACCTATGCCACGCCGGGCTATATTCTGACGCTGATCCAAAGCGGCAGCTTCGACCTGGAAGACTTCATGCAGGTGAATTTTGACGGCACGTTTATGGGCGGGCCCACTTACCAGCCACTCACCATGGTTACCAAGAAACAGTTCGAGGGGAATGAATATACGTTCTACCTGGGGTCGTTTGACGCGCAGCTGCTGGATACTATCCGGGGCCGCATGCCGGAGGGTGACACGGGTGCTGCCGGCGGTGGCATTACCAGCGGAGAGGTGGGCAACCAGAAAGAGGACAAGGAGAAGATTGAGCCCGTGGAAACCCACACGGAATATACCTTCACTTTCTACAGGCTTTCAGAGGAATTCTTCCTCTTTGCCAAGGCCATGTTCCAGAGCAATTTTGACTTCCTGTCCAACATGGGGCTCATCCCCGCCAACTTCACCTGGAGCAATGTCAAGGGCGGCCTGGGCCTTGTAGGCGCCGTGAGCAGCGTTACCATGGGCCCCTACTGCTATGACCCGGAGAGTGAAAAACGCCCCAGCGAAGAAAATTAAAATAAATTTTGCTATTTCCAGAAAAGATACTACCTTTGCATTCCCCAACAGGGGCGTAGCTCAGCTGGTTTAGAGCGCTTCAGTCACATTGAAGAGGTCATCGGTTCGAATCCGATCGTCCCTACCAAAAAAGAGACCTTTTTCGAGGTCTCTTTTTTTGTCTCGTCCTTGTTTCAGGGCATTTTCAAGGACGAGACCAACATTTACCCCCTTTCGTCCTCATTTGGGGGCCGTTTTTAAGGACGACATTCGGCAGAGGACGAATTAATCGAGGGAAATTTAGTATATTTGGGAAACATTCAAATTATCGACCATGATGAATAAGCACCTGTTGATAGCCCTTTCGGTCCTGGCCATGCTTGCCGCGCCGACAAAGCACCTGTCCGCCCAGCCTCAAAAGACTTTCACGAACATCAAGGAACTCCCTATAACCAGCGTGAAAAACCAGTACCGCAGCGGCACCTGCTGGGACTATGCCACCATAGGCTATTTCGAGAGCGAAATTCTCCGCAAAACCGGCAAGACCTACGACCTCTGCGAGATGTTCGTGGTGAACAAGGACTATATGGACTGCGCCACGCACTATGTCCGCATGCACGGATTCAGCCAGATTTCCGAGGGCGGTTCTTGTGACGATGTTGCCGATGTAATCCGCCGCTACGGCATCTGCCCGGAGGACGCGATGCCCCTCCCCGGCTCCCTTACCGGAGACCCGTACGCCAACTTCAGGACGTTCTTCCCTGAGCTGGAGCGGGCCGTCAGCGCGGTTGTCTGGAAGGAAGGAAAGCCTGAGCTGAACCGTTTCACCGTGGAAGAGCAGGCCCCGCTCCGCAACAAAAGGCCCGCAGAGAACTGGCAGGAAGGCGTCCAGGCGGTTATCGACAAGTATGTCGGCCAATGTCCCGAGACCTTCGTCTATGAAGGAAAAACCTATACGCCCAGGTCCTTTGCCGATCAGCTCGGCCTCAATATGGACGATTATGTGAGCCTGACCAGCTTTACGCATCATCCCTTCGAGGAGTGGTTCGTGCTGGAATCGCCCTACAAATGGCGGCTGAAGCCCAGCTACAACATTCCCATCGACCAGCTGATGGCGGCGCTTGACAGGGCCATCGACAAGGGGTACACCGTAGCCTGGGGCGGAGACGTTTCCGGCGACTTCTACAGGAAGGAGTGCATTGCGCTGCTCCCGGAAGGCGTCGTTCCCACGCAGGAGCTTCGGCAGGAGCAGTGGGACAACTGGGAGTTCACCTACGACCACGTCATGCTCATTTACGGCAAAGCCGTGGATGAGGCCGGGAACCCCTACTATCTGGTAAAGAACTCATGGGGTGAGACGGAGCCCTATAAGGGCATCTGGTACATGTCCCGCGATTATATCGCCCTGAATACCACTTACATTTATCTCAACCGCGAGGCCCTGGGCCGTAAACTCGCCAAGGCCGTAAGTCGTTAAACGTCACCTATTTATCTAAAACTATGAAAAGAATCCTTATTCCCTTTTTCGCAAGCCTGATGCTGCTGGGTTGCGGTGCACCCAAGCAGAGTGATACGGAGCTTATCGCCGATTTTTACGAGCACATCCTGAGCGGCAAGCCCGTAGAGGACGCATACCTGAAAAGCGTCCTCTCAAAGGATATCCTCGACGCTATATGGGAGGCCGATTATGACGATACCTACTCTTATTGGGTATTTCGCACGGGAGCGCAGGACGGTCCGTCCGACGAATCGGCCGTAAACGCAATTGAGGCGCTGGGCGAAGGCTGGTACCGTGTCAGCTATTCGGACATGGGCCTTCCCGGCACGACGGACGTCCAGGTGAAAGACGGGAAGATCTGCGCCTATAAACGTGGCGTAGAGGAGGATAGCTATATGGCCGCCATCGACCGGTACATGAAGGAAGTAGGCGCACAGTATTCACCCGGCGAGCATTGCATCCCCTACTACTTGATTGTCGATGCCGACGCAAGCAACCCGGACGACATCCGTATTTGGGGAGATTTCATGGTCGAAAATTTCAATCAGTCGGCAGACACGCTCCTCTGCGTCTCCGGCGGCAGCCATCCCGGTTGCATGCATGTGAAAAAGACCGCCACGGGCTTTGAGTTAAGCGATTTCGAAGCCGTTGAGGACGGCTCCTCCTTCACCCGCACAGCCAAAGCCATCTTCGGCGACCGCTATGACGCGCTCATCGCCCTCAGCTCCGATGATGATGCCCAAAAGGCCGCCCGCCTCCAGGCCATCCGCGACTACGCCGAATCCACCGGCCTAAAAGTCTCCTTCTGCAAAGACTACGGCTGGCCCGCAGTGGCGATTGAGTGAGGACGACTATTTAGTAATGACGTCAACGATTACTTTCTGCGATAGTAACACTGTCTCGCTATCGGCCTTGAGGGCCTTGGCTGCTTCGGCAATATCATTCTCGATATTGTTGTCCAAGTTTCCCCCCCTACGGTATAGAGCATAACCGTATAGTCGGTGGCAAGTTCCACTACCGGCGGATCCGGGGTAACGTCCGGGGTAACATCCGGAGGATTATTGTCGATTTTTGGGGGTTTTGTTGCGGTGCCTGTTAAACATAAACGCCAGCCGTCGAGCTGGCGTGTCACCCTCTTATAATATTGGAAAAGCTGCGTGAGAGTGCTAGGATAATAATTGTAAAGTTCGTTTTGTGTTTAAATAAAAACTAACTAACCCGCAAAATTCAGTTTGCAAGATACAATAGATCCCCCTCCCGAGCAATAGCTCAAGCGCGGAAATTTACGCAGAGTTACAAATTTAGGGTAAAAATTTACGCAGAATGTCTTTTTTTCTTGCTCCTCCCCTTGCGCGAAGGTCCACAGCCTGGACCTTCGCGTGAAAAAACACCGGGAAAATTGTACGGAAGGTCCACAGCCTGGACCTTCGCGCGAAAAAACGCCTGGGAAATTGTACGGAAGGTCCACGGCCTGGACCTTCGCGCGAACCGAGCTTACAGGACAATACACTCTGGCTGGTCGCT